>CAZNHN010000229.1:4089-10020 GCA_964572415.1 uncultured Phaeodactylibacter sp. | reverse complement strand
TACGTCGTCGTATACCTTGATGATCTGCGTGTACTGGTAGTAGCCTGGTGTGCCGCCTGCCGCAGTCTCGTTCTCAGAGGAGTGGAAGTCAACAACATAGAGACCTACTGACAAGTTGCTAAGCAGGTAAGTACCATCGGGTTGCAGGGACAGGGCACCGCCGCTTACGGATACCCGATAGGTTGCTTCCGCACAGCCTTCCACAAGATTCGGTTGGGGCAGCGTAAGGAATGCCGAGCAACCGAATGGAGAGGTACTGATGACCTGATCATCCGGGCAGAGAATTTCCGGGCCTGTAAAGTCAGTAATGCGTATCGTTTGCACATGTTCAACTGCGGGCTCTGTAGTTGGCAGGCAGTAATTGCGTACTTTCCAGGTCCGCAGGATGAGGGAGTTGCCTTCGCAGGTCTCATACACTTCATCTTCGTAGAAAACTGCCGCTGAGCAGAAGCTGTTGTCCAGAATATTCGTGGCACCATCGAGGGTTGGATAGCCCAAAGCGTCCGGCGATAACAGGCCAGGATCAGCAGCAACGGCCTGGCAGTTTAGCGGGTCTTCTTCCACACCATTGTAATCAGGAGGGAAGACGATTTGATCGAGCTGTAGCTCCTGCACCACGATGCTTTGTACACAGCTCGCGGCGTTGCCCTGCCCATCCGTTACCGTCCAGGTCCGGTTGATGTTGACACGGGGGGAGGCACACTCGCCATTATCCAGGAATTCGTCGGTATAAGTAATCGTTACACCACCTGGCACACAGGAGGTTACTTCAGGCTCACCCAGGGCTGCCGGGCTCGTGTCATCACTACAGAGAATAGTAGTATCTGCCGGGCAGATGAACTCCGGTTCTTCCTTAAACTCTGCACGTACGATGCCCCAGCAGCATTCGCCTGTGGATGGGTCGCAAATTTCTGCGACGACGTATTCCCCGGCCAGATCGAGCGGGATCACCGGCTCTGCCAGAGCTTGTCCATTGTAGGATGGAGTTTGCGGTATGAGCGAGATATTGTAGTTGTCATAGCAACGGTAGTCGTTGCCCTCCAGCATCATATCTGCAGTGATCAGCGCTTCGCAATCCGACCCCAGGGACACATTGATGGTGTCATTGCAGGCCAGTTCCGGATGCGTTGGCGTATACTCCACGATGGTCTGAGTATAGGTACAACTGGTTTCGTTGCCGGTAGCATCGCTCGCTGTAACCGTCACCACCGATTCGCCAATCGGCAGCAACTCACCGATCGGCGGATCATAGGCCAGGAAGACCACACCGCAGTTGTCTTCATCGATTTGTGGGTTCGGGAAGGCCCTGCCCTCACATTCGGTAGGGCCAAGCTCCACCACCACATCATCGGGGCAGATCAGCTCAGGGGCCTCAAGGTCGTTAACCTGTACCGTGAAGATATTCTCAGAGACATTACCTGCCGCATCGGTAAGGGTATATATGACCGTCGAAACACCAAGCAGGAAGTTAAAGGACACCTCCTCGTTCACCGGCGCACCGGGGTCCAGGCTCTGCGTAGTGAGCACATCGCCGTCTTCATTTTCAATGACCATGGAAAGGCTCCCCCCTTCAGGACCATTATCAAACATAACCGGGTGCACCCACGTAAAGGGTGCCCTACAAAGCCCGGTGCCTGCATTCAGCGTCACATCCTGCTGATTCGCCAGCGTGGATGCCGCCACAGGAGCACCGCTGAAGGTATTGCCCTGTGGGTCATAGGTCAGCCACTCCTGAATCGACAAGCGCCAGCCATTAATGAGGATAGGGTTGTCGGAAAGTTCGGCATTGTGCCCGGCCTGAAGGGTCCAGGTCCCTTGCACGTCTCTGCCACTCAGCAGGTCGAGATCACCCAATGCATTCAGGTTTTCATTGCTGTTGAGACGAATGCAGAAGTACGGCAGGATGTTGTCAATGTCACTGTCGAACGTAAACTGCGCACCCGCAGTAGCACCACAGATGGCATCAGCCAGCACGATTTCCTGTCCGTCCGGGCTAATGAGGGTGAGGCTGAGATTGCCAAACTCCGGAATTTCGCCCTGGAAAATCAGGTTCACATCTGCAATCGTATAGCTGTCTGTGATGTCAATGGTCGAGGTCATACATTCCCCGGCTTCGAGCAGCATATCACTGCCTGTGTAGATGTAGGGCTCGCTGTACAGCCCGAAGAGCGGGAATTCGTTATCATTTACGGTCACGTCGAAACCACATTCCACCCGCACAGTAGACTGTGCCTGAATGGCCGTTTGCGTACCATTTGGCACTGGCGTAGCAAGGAAAGGGTTAGGCTGCCCGATAGACGTTGGCATACACTGCTCGCCGTAGGCAAAATCAGCCGCGGTATTGGTATCCCAAACACTCGTGCGGACGATACCTGAACCGTTGCCGGGCACGAAGCCACTCCAGTCAGCAAATGGCAGGGTTGCTGCGGTAGAAAAGTTTCCAAATACTGCTGCATCCAGGATTGCCCCGCTCAGGCTAATAACGTAAGCAGCTCCGGTCGTAGTGCTCAGGTCTGATGCTCCGGGCACGTTGAAGATGCGGTTGGCCACATCATCGGCACCGCTTCCGAAGTGTACAGCAAGTACTCCACCGGGCTCAAGTACAATACCTGTAGGCACCACAAGGGTATCGCGCCCGCCGTTATGGATACGCTCTATCTGCAATTGCGATACGTCAAGGTCAGCGGAGTTGAAGTTGGCGATCTCCACATAGTCACCCGTTGGGTTACTGACCGCAGCGGGCAGCGGCAGTGTGCCGGCTACAGGATCGCTGATATCATGCGTAACCTCCGTAATCAGAAGCAGTGGCATATCCTGTACGGCATAACTTACGGTATAAGTGCCCAGGTCGAAGAAGGTGCCACTGGCATCATCAAAGCCACTGTTGACCACTTCGCCCGTTTCATCTTGTATGCGGTAAATGACCGTTAGGTTGTCCCCGCAGTTGTCAGTCACACCGGCAGGAGCGATATTCTCTACGATGGCTCCGGCATCACCCGGGTCGTTGTTCGTGGTTACATCACCTGTACAGGTAATCGTCGGTGGGGTATGGTAGTCGTTGACTACTACCTTCACATCGCAGCGGCTCGAATTACCAGCGTTATCCACAGCTTCCCAGGTCATCACGGTGATGCCAACGGGGAAGAGGTCTCCGGAAGTCAGCCCGGTATCATCAATCTGGGTAACGGAAGCCACTGCACAGTTATCTTCTGCCAGTGGGAGGGAGAAGTTGGCATAGGCGCTGCACCAGGTATCAGGCGCATCCACAATCACGGCTGGCTCAGGGCAATTCACAAAAACAGGGCTGATGGTGTCCTGCAGGGTCAGTTCCACAGCGCAGGTGTCGGTATTGCCTTCTATATCCACCACGGTGAGGACCACGTAAAGGGAATCGCCATGGTGGGTGCCAAACAAGGTATTAGGGCTCGGCACCTGATATACGGTATCAATCGGCGCACAGTTGTCAATCGTCAGCTCGGCAGCCAGGTTGGGTACCTTACCGGCACAGAAATTCTGCTCCGCGTAGATGATACGGTCTTCCGGGCAAATGATCGTCGGAGCGGTCTCGTCTACCAGGTTGACCTCAGCGGTACAGAAGGAGCTGTTGCCCGCTTCATCAGTAGCTTGCATATAGACCGTTACCGGACTGTTGACCAGGTCGTCAAGACCAAATTCAATTTCATCGACATAGCTTTGGTTATCGAGGCTGATAGCCAGCATGATTGTACCGGAGCCAGTGGTACAGTTATCGGTCGTCCCGGCATCGAGGCGGTCTGGCGTCAGGAGGTAGTCACAACTTGCACCCACCGGTACAGTAATATCCTGACAAAGGATTTCCGGATCTTCCAAATCGTGCACGATCACCGTTACACTACAATCGGTGAAGTTGCCGGCCAGGTCTTCCGCCCGGTAGGTTAGCACGGTGGTCCCTATGGGGAAAAGGTCGCCCGGTGTCAGGCCTGTATCATCAATCTGGGTAACCGTAGGGATATCGCAGTTGTCGTCCGCTACGGGCAGGGCGAAGTTGGCAAAGCCCTGGCAGAGGTCTTCCTGCGTTTCTACTTCCACTACCGGCTCGGGGCAGTTGGTAAAGTAGGGTGCGTCATCGTCGGTGACTGTGACTTCAAAGCTGCACTCATCAAAATTACCTACGGCATCTTCGACATAGTAGGATACGGTAGTCGTCCCCAATTGGAATTCATACTCACCGGTAAACTGGCTGGGGATCGGCTCCGTAATATCGGGGTTAAGCAGGGTCGTCAGGTCGAAGGGCCCTTCGATGGAGCCATCCGGGTTCGTAATAGTATAGGTGTATAAGATGACATCGCAGTTGTCAGTGGGGAGCACATGGTCCCAGCTGTACTGGCTTTCGCAATTCAGGGGCTCTGTGAAGAGGTCAGCCGCACCGGTGCACAGCAGCTCGGGGCCTTCCGTATCATCGTCGTTATCGCAGGAGCCGGAGCGGAAGATTTCACACCCACGGGCGTCCACAACCGCAATCGACCAGGTAGGCTGAGTGTAGACGATGTGCAGCTCGCCAAGGTCCTGCTCAAAGTCATTGATGTCAAAGCCACGGCCGGGATCGTAGATAAACTCTCCGTCCACATCGTCAATAATACCGTCGTTATTAACATCGATTTGACCACCATCGTACTGAATGGTGTAAGGCTCAAGGCCACCGGTGACGGTACCAAGGTCTACGATGCGCTCGTTCTGTACGATACATTCGCAGTCCGGCTCCGGCATATCGAGTGGCTGACGGAGCTCAAAGGTTTCGTGTACAATTTCAAGGCAGTTCGCAAGGGCGAAGTTGCCATTCTGCGGGATATCGAGCCCAGGCAATGCCAGTGCATAAGATACGGTCACAAAGCCCGTGCCTTCGCCCGGCTCGTAAATACCATCTGAGGAGATCACGCCCGGGTCAACAGAGGAAGAACCGGCTGCTGGCGCGAACGCCGTGATACCGAAGGCTCCCACTCCATCGCCAAAGAAGGGGCTGTTTTCCACCTGATCGTGGGTCAGCACAGAACCATTGGGCAGGGTGATGGTCAGGTAGTTGCGGAAGTCCAGCTGAGAAGGGTTATTCGCTTCAAAGCAGATTTCCGGGGCATCAAAGCTCAGCTGAACGCCATCGAAGAAATCGCGGACGGTCACTTCTGCCAGGCAGTTGGAGCGGTTGCCAAATTCATCGGTCACCCGAAGGTTCACGTAGTTGGCACCTACCTCCGTACAGTCGAAGAATACAGATGGGCCGAATACCTGATCTGCCTTTGCAATCAGGATTTCCGGGCTTGGATCACAGTTGTCAAAGCTGCCGGCATTGATGTAAGACTCGCCCGTGAAAGGGTCCATTGCAAATACCGTCACATTACCGGTATTATCCAGTTGCACTTCCACATCCTGACACTCGGCTACCGGACGCTGTGCATCGAGGATTTCCACCAGGAAGCTGCAGGTCTGCATTTCGTTCATATCCAGGATATCGCCATCGCCGTTGATGTCGACCATCATGGTGTAAGTGACAGTAGAGACGCCTACCGGGAACTCTTCTCCACTTGCGTCATTGAAAGTCCCCTGATTAGCTTCGCTATATAAGGTATTGGTCACCACATCAATGAAGCCAGTGCCATCCGGATAGTCGATAGCGTAGTTGATGACACTTGCACAGCCCACGCCTTTTACCGGAGCAAGGCCGGTGATGATGGCGGAGCACTGATCCACATCGTTCTTGAGCACAAGGTCAGGTGGGCATTCAAGCACAGGGTCACCGGGCTCTACCACTACCGGGAAGGTGCAAGAGGATTCCACTCCCGCACAGGAATAAGCCGTGTAGGTGACCTCATAGGTGCCGGCCGGCAGCTCAGAGCCAGGCAGTGGCCCAGCGGTTTGATAGACGCCCGGCCCGTTGGGCACGATAGGCGCAGGAGGCGT
>CAZNHN010000229.1:0-4079 GCA_964572415.1 uncultured Phaeodactylibacter sp. | reverse complement strand
TACCGTTGAATAATGTCAGGTCTACTCCATTGGTTACACCAATGAAAGGCAGTACCTCGCCGTTGCAACCATCGTATACCTGAGGGATAGACCAGTTGGCTTCGGTCGTGCAAGCCAGGTCTTCGGTGAAGACATAGCCGCTTTCGTTGCAGCTGGCAAAAGTAGGCGGTGTGGTATTGATAACCTGAATTTCACGCGTTTCCTCGTCACTAAACAGCAGGTTGGCGCCACACTGCGCAGAGACCAACACCTGCTCAATAACATCACCAGCCACAGGGATAAACCCAAGAGGCAGCAGATCGATGAGGTTGATATCATCGGCGTGGACGACACCACAGGCCGATTCAGGGAACAGCGGAAAGCCCGCTACATTACGAACAGTTATGGTACCACTTTTAGTAGTGATATTGTTCGGGATGGTCACCCGTCCGTTATCAGGAAATTCGTACTCTTCAGCCAGGTAGTCGAAAGCGCCATCACCGTCCGTATCCGCTACAATGATACCGCCACCGCCGGCTTCCGGGCCACCGATCACACTGCCCAGCAGGCCAAATACAAATTGCCCGATCGTTTGATCACAGGCATCTTCTAAAACCCCTAGTGGAAGCGGGTCGAAGCAAGGCTCTGCAAAACCTACATCTACGCAGAACTCATAGGTAATCACGCCACAAACCAACTCTGTCTCAGGGCTAAGACTACCCAAGGTTCGCCCACCTGTGACGGCATCGCCAATTGCTCCAGCCAAGCTGCCCTGCCAGTCTACCTCAACGGATTCATCCGAACACTGAATTACACCGTTGACGGGGTCAACCTCAGCCCCAAGCAGAGGAGGCGACTCAAAAGAAATCAACGAACACCCAATCAGCAGTCCTGGCTGTGTCTTGATTACACAGGGGTCATGAAGCCCCTCATCGGGTGGGCATTGGGAGCTGAACGGTGCGTTGGCCCCACAGTCCAGCCCGTCATTGAATACCGTGAAGATTTCACAATCCGTGGCATCACAGTTGGCATTCGATTCTTCCAGGCAGATCTCGTAAGTGATAGAACCGGCACCAACGGGTGCAGCGAGGGTATTGCTGCCGAGGTTACCAGTCATCACCGTTGTTCCGTTGTCGATTGTCACGACCGGATTAGGACCGGAGCTGTTGCGGCCGACATTGATGGAAAAAGTAGTATTGGAAGTACACAGCGGAGATGTAGCCCCACTAATTGTTATATCGGGGTCCGGCCCGATAGAGATGTTCAGGGTAGCTTCATCCTGATAAGGCGTACCCGCACATCCATTATCGTTAGGAGCCAGGTAGCGAATGGTAAAAGTCCCCCCACCCGGAGGCACTGTCATTTGATTTCCGTCAATGGTTGCGGAGGGCCCGGAAACGATGGAGAAATCTCCACCACCAGTTATCGCGCCATCGTACATAATGCCCAGGTCGACAGTTCTGCCCTCAGCCACACAATCAATATCCGTATCTTTAAGATTCGCCCGCGGAGCCCGGAAAATCTCAAAGGGTTCCGAAACAGAAAAGAAGCAATCTCCATAGCTTACCCGGTAATTGGCGTTGTAGCTGCCAGGGGCTGCTTGTGATACGTCAAAGGCTCCGGTCACCGTGTTAAATACCCCGCTGCCCGGATTGGGTGTGATGGAATAGCCTACTGAAATACCAGCAAAAATGGCATTGGCAGGGTTGATAAAGGGAGTGCCCGTAACGTTAAAATCTGCTCCATCCTGGCAACGGTCGCTGATGGAAGCTACTGACAAGTCCAAATCATACTCAAAACGCGCCTCATCGATGCGGGCATTAAAGGCATCGCCGGTCACCCATCCGGCCTCAAAGTTGAGGTACTGAATGTCGATATCTCCATCGCTTAGGTCACTGGATACGTTGGCCGCACTTACGATATAGTCGATACAGCGGGGAGAGCCGGCGGAAGTCGTTGAGCCAAAAGCCCCCTGATTGGCAAAAGTCTGCCCGGAGATGCGCACATCCCAGCGCTCATTGGGATCATTCATGTCACCATAATAGCATAATGTGATTTCCATATCGTCTGTAGCAACAAAACTGGAAGCCACGAGCGTGGGAGTGACCCCAAAGCTGGTACTGTAGCTCACCGCCGGATCCATGGGGCCAGGTTGGGTGTACGATTGAGACAGGTATCCACTGGAACCCCGGGTATAAGTACACTGCGCATTCAGGGCAGGCCAGGCAGCTCCAAGCAGAAGGGCCAGCAGCAGTGAGCATCGCAGCGCCTGATACAACCGCTCTGGCGCATAAGAAGAGCGTAAAAGTAGAGTTTGCTTCATTACATTCATGAGTATGATTTGTAAAAAGGTGTCAATACGAACCCCATCCTGCCTGGGCATACACCTGTCAGGAAGAGCTAAATCGGTTGATTTATGATTGCTCAAAATTACGTGCCTGAGTGCTTTTGCAGCGTTCCTGATGTTTTGAAAAATGGGACATATTGCCTTTCACATACTTGAAAAAGGGGACACTTTGGGTATTTCAGCTCAGCCCGACGATTGGTTTTCCTGAATCACCACCGATGGGGAAACACCAAATTCAGCCTTGAAGAGGGTTGAAAAGTAACCGGCATCCGAAAAGCCCACTGCCCGTGCCACATCTTTTACCGTCTCGTATTCGCCGCTTTGAATCAGGGCGTAACTCTGTTTCATTTGTAATTGGCGGATAAAAGTGCTCGTGCTCAGCCCCGTTACCTTCTTGACCTTCCGCAGTAACTGACGCCGGCTGATACCCATCTCCTCTGACAATAACTCCGTACTTAGTTGAGGATGCCCGAGGTGGGCAATAACAATTTCTTCGAGGTGGGCAATCCAGACATCTGATTGTTGACCGGAACCCTCTGCCCGGGCTTCCTCCAACTCCGAAAGTGCAGATGCAACAATCCCCTCTGATGGCGCTAGTGCTCCGCTATTGATCTCCTGTTCCAGTGTATCGATGGCTTCCCTCGCTTGTTCCAGGGTGGCCGCTTTAATTTCCCTGGGTACTGACGGGTCAGCGAGTGGCTTTAGCATTTTAGATAGTGCAAGGGAGGGGGGGACAGCCGGTAGCTGCGAAGCTGCGGCCACAGGTCCTCTGCCGGGTGGGGTGGATTCGAAAAGTACAGGCTTGTCCTCTGCACTGATGGAAGACAAGCGATGCAGGGCCCCAAGCTGTTGTGCCAGTTCCTCCCAACGCATAAGAAATTTATTTCTCATACGCCGGAAGTGCAGCATAAGCAGCAGAAGCAATACCGTATTGATAACTAAAGCAATCGAGACAACAGTAATGATGATCCCAGAAGATTCCAGGTGTTCCATTCTTCGGTATTTACCCCGGTCTTCAACAAGACCGACCCTCCGCCTGGCATTTCAGACAGAAGATGATGAAGGGAACCTTTGGGAACACGAGCGCTAAGACGAGAAAAATTATGGGTTGTGTGTCGCCAAAGCAGTGTTTGCTTCACAAAAATAGTAAAGGCTGCACACAAAAAAAAGTGCCCTTTAGTCTTAAAAAGACCTCTGTTGATAGAAAAGAGGAATTACAAACTTGACCTTTAACACATATTCCTTCATATTGGCAGTCAAGAAATGCAACCAAACATAACAGGCAAGCGTCCTTTACATACCCGACTGAAATAGACTTACACGCAAGGCTTTTGCCCTGCACTATCTGCACACCATACTCTGCCATTGCCGAAAGGTATTTTAGTGCCCCTTGCTATTTTAAGTCCGGTATATTATACCCGTTGTATGCTACGGGCTGATAAGACACAGCTATGGCTTGAGAAGAGCCTGTTGAAGAATAGAGTTTTTTCATACTAATCCAAGTTACGTTGCTGTGCTCATTTTGCACAGCAACCTTTGGATTTCTGAAAGAGAACCAAGAGCGTTTTTTCATACTAATCCAAGTTTCTGAGGGCAGCCACAACGGTTGCCTTCTTTTTTTTGCCCTAATAAAGAAGAGGCTGTGATGAAGTATTGCTCACCACAGCCTCTGCCGTATTTAAACTAACTAGTGGATTAAGCCGTAGATGCTTGACAGTTAACGCCCAGCACCAGTAAGCCCTCAAGCATGAAA
>CAZNHN010000228.1:0-10033 GCA_964572415.1 uncultured Phaeodactylibacter sp. | reverse complement strand
TTTGCTATTTCTTCTGCAAACGCTCGGTCTTCGAGGTAGTCTCCACATATTTCAGCTCCGTGGATCAAAGTTTCATTCTGTTCCAGAAAGTACTGACTCAGAAACCGGATTTGATCATTGATTCGATAGAGTTTTACCTCATTCATCTCAATGCCTAAAACCTGACCGATTCTATTGATTAGGTATTCGATCACGGATTCATGTGGATACCATTTCGCCCCTGTTTTTGCAATATAGGGAATCCAGGTTTTAGGTTTATTTTTACGAACGCTACCATCCCGAATGTATCGGTATACTCTAATAAACTGCTTTGGTGCGTCACCGTCCAAATCGTAATCCTCTACCAAATAATGAGTCTCTTTAAGCCAGGGGATTCTTTGTTCATTGAAGATGACCCCAGAACAATTTTGAGATTGTTCAACCCTTAGTTTCTCTTGTATCTTTTGAGCGTACTGCATAGCCTCACCTCACCTCCACCTCCAACAACTGACTAGTATCCACTCCCAAAATATCCACCACCTTTACCATGATGCGATACTTGCCAGGCTTTTCATACACGCGGGGCACTGAGGTGAACTCCAGGGTACGGTCCTGCTTGGTGCGGAAGCTCTGCCACTCATTCTCGAAGATGTAGTTGCCCGTCCATTTTTCCTCTACGGTGCCGTCCTCGCCTTGCAGGCGGATGATCTCCTTTTTGCTGTCGTAGTCAAAGTCTACGCTCCAGTAGTCGATCCAGTCGTGCCACTCGGTGGTGAGGGGCTCCCGCTTTTGCACGCCGTTTTTGTCTTTGCTGACTTTGATGATCTGACCGTTTTTGAGCTGCATTTGGCTCCTTTTGAAAACTTGAAAATGATCCATAGGCGCGTGTTTTCTTTTTGTGAAAGATAACGAACTCTTATGCTTTTCAGAAAGCCAATGTAATGAAAAAACTGCTCGCATCGGGCAGGCTGAAGTCTTGTTTCCATTGCAACTCAGGCGGCGATTAGGGAATCGCGGCCTGAGGAGGAGGGACCGTCAGGTCGTGACTCCAAAGCCGCCACCTGACTTGAAGCACAGCACTTTCTGGATGAGTTCCGCCTACTGGAAAAAGCACTCCTTGAAGACCCGGTTCTATTCCGGTCCTTCAAAGTCCGGAACGGGACGCTGACCTGGCCCTCTCACGGGAAGCAAATTCGGGACTTCGAAGGCATACTTCGTTTTCATCCCTTCAGTATAGATCCCGAACTCCTCTACAAAGCCACCTTCCCCTCTCCAAACCTCCCCTAAAACAACAGGAGCGGACCCGCCCACGCGAATCCGCTCCTGTACTTTTTTTTCAGCAGGTGGGCTTAATCCACCACAATCATGCGCTGTGTGGCGCGATCGTTAGCCGTCTCTACGGTGTAGAACAGGACGCCGCTGCCCTTCAGGTCGGTGCGGTTGAGCTGCCACTGCTGCTCGCCGGCATCGTAGTCGTTTTCTTGTACCAGAAGAACCTTGCCGCTGATGTCCGTTACCGTCAGGCGTGCCCAGCCAGCCTCAGGCATCCGGAAGTTGATGAGGGTGGTCTCCCGGAATGGGTTGGGCTGGTTCTGCTGCAGGGCAAAGCCGCTCGCATCAGCGCCGGCACCTTGCTCAAATACTAAGCCAAGGTTAGATACCTGCAAGCCATTACTGTAAGCTTCTGCCTTTACCTTCTGCTCGCTCAGTGCCAGTGCTTCGCTCAACTGTACCGGGCGCTTGGCCTGGAAGGTGAGGAAGAACAGTGGCTCATCCGTCTTAGCTTCAAAACCGGTAGGCTTCACCCAGCTTGTGGTGATTAGCCCTTCGGACTCAAAGATGCCAAAGTGGTCTTCAGTCAGGTTGGTCAGGCTACCTGCTTTCATACCCTGGAAGTCGAGCATATCAGTATCGAAGTTGAAACCGAACTGGTAGCCTTCCAGATTGGCAATAGCGGCTGAATGAACCGGGATATCATAGGTCTGACCGGCTTTAAGCTCCATGTTTTGTAACTGGAACAAGGTAAGGCTGCGCTCCTCTATTTCGTCCGGCAGCAGGTTAGCCGGCATCGCATCGCCCGTAACATCCCCTACTTTGATGGCGATGAATTGAAGATCCATGTCGTTAGAAAGCACATCATCGACCGAAATAGTTTCCGGAAAGTCTTCACCTTGTGGCTCATCCGTCTGGAATTCGTACTTGGCATCTACAAAGCGCCAGGAGAAGTTGTTGGGGAAGAAGTCTGCCTGTCCCAGGATAACCCGACGAATATAAATCTGATCTAACACAGTAATCGTTCCACTACGGTTAACGTCCGCAGCAATTTGGCGGTAGGGGCTGCCCAGGTCGACCAGGCCCAGAATGTGCTGCTGTATGCGAATCAGGTCAGCGGTAGACACACCGTTGGTGAGGTCATCGTCCCGCTCCATACCTACCATCGTTACATCACATGCGGGTACGCCCCAGAAGTCAAAGCGGCCTTCCTCATTGGTCATAAGGTTCATTGGGCCGGTGGTGTTGATTACATTGACCATTACGGATGGAACGGCTTCGCCGGACTCTGTGACTACCTCGCCGGTGATGTCAGAGGTCATATTGTCACAAATTTCATCGTGGGTCATAGCTTTGAAAACCTCATCCTGCATGAGCTTGATGTTGGTATTATTCATCAGCACATCGTGCAGGGTCGTATTTTTAATCCAGGCTTTTTCAGCATCGGTCAGGACCGGGTCGTTTTCGTAGTAAAAACGGTCGCCGTCCCGCAGGTTCGTGAACTGTACTTCGAGGATGCGGTTGAGTGTTTGCCCCAGGATAGACCCTGGCTCAGGCTGCTCAGCCAGCATGCCAACCCAGGGGTCGAGCTCATCCAGGTCGCCATACAAACCAATCAACCGTGCAAAAACTTCCTGATCGTTGTTGATTTGCTGGAAGAAGGAGTAACGGTTCAGGCCAAAGTTTTGGCGGATGGTGTTGAAATCTGCCACTCCGCGTTCCCGGGCCCGCTGAATATTGATAGAGACAAGGTCAAGTCCGCCTGAACCCGGAGGGCCAAACAGGAAGTTGCGGACATCATCCACAACTTTGGAATCGAAATTTTGCATCATTTGCTCGCCCATACCCTGGAAGAAAGGCTCCAGGCCAAGTTCCATAACCGGATAAGGGTTGAAGAAGGCATCACGAAGGAGCATATGCCCTTCAGGAATCTCATTGCCGTCTGCGTCTACGCGCAGGAGCTGACTGTTGAGCAGGGTATGCCCAAGCCGGAAAGCAGCAGCCGTAAATACGTTGAACAACTGAGGGTTTACTGTCTCATCGTAGCCCTGGTAAGGCGGAAGGTCTACGCCCAGAGCTGGTAGCCACTCCTCGTAGGTAATGGACTGAACAAGGCCCCCTACAAGTTTACGGGCATGCTGATAGAGCTGTTCGTCGTTCCAGTCCGGGTGTTCCCTGGCCAGTTCATCACAAAGACGGTTGTGTTCCCGTACAAATAGGGCATGGAAAGACAACAAAACCACATTCTCATTTGCACGGGGGTCTCCACAGACAAACAGCTTCTCCGTAAGGCCCACCGGGTTTTCCATATGCGGGGCACTGGGGTCAATTGGAGTGTCGTATTCTCCATTGAAGGTATTGAAAGGCGGAAGATTCCCCGCAGAAACTTTCAATTTTCCACCTTCAAAGGAGCGTAGCCAATTGGCAGAAAGCTCATCCGAACCGTACACCGCAGAGCCGTCGATATAGGCGGTGATCTCGTTGGGGTGGCGGCGTGGGTTCTGCGTGCTTGTACCGGTAGATGGGTCGAACACATTCCGAACCATAGGAATGATAGCCTGGCCTGTATTAAAAGGGTCAAACATTGGATCCCCCTGAGGTACACCAATGTTCATAGGTTCCGATCCATCCGGGGTGAGCCCGAAGTCATGGTCAAGAAACTGGCCAAACCCCCATACAAAATCGCTTAATTCAAAAGGGTCAAACAGTGGAGCGCCCTGAGAAAAAAGTGAGTTGCTGATCCGCCGGGGATTGGGCCGGCTGGAGCCTGCGGGTTCGTCAATAAGATTTTCATAGGCAACCTGATCTCCGGAAATGAGCAGATTAGTTCCTGCCTGCCCCCAATCCGGATTATTCGGGTTGTTGAGGGAGCCATCGTAGGTACGATAGAGGTCTACATTCAGCGGCTGCGCGAAAATCGCCGTTGAGACCAGGACTCCAAGTAGCATTAATTGTAAAGGTCGTCTTTGCATAGTGCGAAAATTTAGCTCATGGGTATTTATGACATATACCTCTGTCAAAGTAACAAGGAATCAATAACACAAATTCAGGATACCCTCAAATTTTAAAGGAGCGGCAGCCTGTTTTGAGCAGATGATTAGACTTAAGTTTTTGGTATGCAGACGAATATGTGCAAAACAGTGTAATACACAATTTCATTAAGGAGTCCCTAAAACAGGACATTTGTTATACAGTTTACGAGGGGGATTTCAGACTGTTGCAATCTGAGGCGAAAATAACATAATATTTTAGATATTTCCAGTAACAGAGCTGGGAATATTTGCACAAAAGTAGCAAAAAAAGTTCTGAAATTTAGCTCTATAGGTTTAATAGAAGTTCTTTTTTTAGCTAAATTTTCATTGAAATGTTAAAAAGTATTAATTTCCTCCTGGCTTTTCCAGGTCACCGCATAAACGCGCACAGAAATTTGTTTTACACCCCACACGGCTAATGAGTGGTATGGCAAGAGTGCCTTACACTCAATAGCCATACAACAGTCGGGTGATTTCTTGAAGAAAGGGCAGCATTAGTTGCCCTTTCGTTTTTGACTTTACCCGGACATCCCCTCCGCCGCGGTGTACGCCAACTGCTTTTATTTCGTTATTTCGGGAAACGCAACGCAAGTAAACACGCATGCCAAAGGCAGCCAGGATATGGGAATGGATTAAAGTATGGAGAGGCATGGCCTGTAAGGCGATAGCCTTATGCTGGTTCCTGCCCTTGGTTTCCAGTCTGTCCGCTCAGGAGGTGCCCGCCAACAATTTGCGCACAGTTGACTACACCCCGGGGCCTTCCTTATTATGGTCGGATTCGCTGACTATCGTACCCGGCAGCCTTGTGGTCGCCGATTCGCTTGGGGAACCGCTTCCTAAAGCCTGGTTTAGGGTGGAGGACCGAGAGATCCGTTTTGATACTTCAATTTTGCAGTACCCCAAAGTACAGCTCTCCTACCGGGTGCTGCCTTTTGCGCTGGGTGCCGGGCAGCAACGCCTGGATACCAGCCTGGCCAAGCCCCTGGATGACGGGGGCATCGGACTGGCGTACAATCCCTATGAGCGCGACGAGCAACTACTCGACTTCCGGGGGCTCAACTACAACGGCAACTTCACCCGGGGCATTTCCTTCGGCAACAATCAGGACCTGGTCCTCAACTCCAGCTTCAACCTGCAACTGGCCGGTGAGCTTGGCGATGGTGTGGAAATCCTGGCGGCCATTACAGACGAGAATATCCCCATTCAGCCGGAAGGCAACACGCAGCAGCTCCGGGAGTTCGACCGCATTTTTATTCAGTTGCGCAAAGGACAGAATCAGCTCACAGCAGGGGACTATGAATTGCAGCGGCCAGACAGCTATTTTATGAATTACTTCAAAAAGCTGCAGGGCGCGACTTTCTCCAATACGTCCACCTTTGAAAATGGCGGACGGTTGTCGTCACAAGCGAGTGTGGCTATCAGCCGGGGGCAGTTCACCCGTAACTTTTTAGATGCCATCGAAGGGAATCAGGGGCCCTACAAGCTCCGGGGTGGGGAAGGGGAGCGTTTCATCATTGTCCTCTCCGGCACAGAACGGGTATTCCTGGACGGTGAGCTACTGGTACGGGGTCTGGAAGAAGACTACATCATCGATTACAACCGGGGCGAGCTTACTTTCACCAATAAGCGCCTGATCACCAAGGACAGCCGGATTGTGGTGGAGTTTGAGTACGCTGACCAAAACTATGTGCGCTCCCTTTATGCCGTCGGCTCTACCTACGAAAAAGACCGTTTTAAACTCAATTTCAACCTCTTCAATCAGCAGGACAGCAGAAATGCGACCGGTGAATTACAGCTTACCGATGAGGATAAACGCCTGCTTAGTGAAGCGGGCGACCGGGAGACCGGGGCCTTTCTGCCCAGCCTGGACACATTGGGGGAGTTCTCTCCGTCCCGGGTAGCTTACCGGCAGGTCGATACGCTGATCAGTTGCGGGCTGCAGGATACGCTGGTGCAATACCTTGTTTTTACCACCGAGCCACAGGACAGCCTGCTCACCGCGCGTTTTTCCTTTGTGGGGCAGGGCAACGGGCAGTACATCCTTGATGCAAATCAGCCCGCCAATGAGCGCGTCTACCGTTGGGTGGGGCTGAATGAGAATTGTCAGCCCGCCGGTGATTTTGCACCGGTGATTCAACTGACGCCCCCCCGTCAGCAGCAGCTCTATACCCTGGGAGGCAGCTATGATTTTTCTGAACATACCAGGGTAATGGCAGAGGTAGGTATGAGCCGCAATGACCTCAACCGTTTTTCGGATCTGGACAGCGAAGACGATTTAGGATTTTCGGGCTACACCGAGTTGCAGCACCGGTTGCTCCCGGGGGGCGACAGCAGCGGATGGCAGCTGGATACCCGGTTGAGTTACGAATGGGTGCAAGCCGATTTTGAACCCCTCAACCCCTACCGTAATCCCGAGTTCCTTCGCGACTGGAGCCTGGCGAATGTACAGGGGCAGGGCAGTGTGCCGGAAGCGGAAGAGCAAATTGGAAGAGGTGGCTTTGATTTGCGTAAGCAAGGCGTTGGTGAGCTGAGCTACGAACTCAGCGGTTTTCGCAGAGATACCTTCTATCAGGGATGGCAACACCGGTTTCAGGTACGGGAACAGCTTGAAGACTGGCAGGTGGAACTGGATGGCAGCCTGCTCAGCACGGAGAGCACCGCACAAAGTACACAATTCCGGCGCCCACGTGGTACTGTTGCCTACGCCATCCCCTGGCTGGGGCGAACCCGCCTGGGGGCATACGGTGAGCAGGAGCGTAATGCACGATTCACCGCCGGTGCGGATACCCTTGAGGCCAGTAGTTTTTACTACAATCGCTACCGCTTTTTCCTGGAGTCCCCGGAGCAGGAAAACTGGCAGTGGGGCAGCAGCTTTAGTGAGCGGATTGATTATGCGCCGGTAGGGGAGCGCTTTCTGCAAAGTGCCCGGGCAAGCGAGGCAAATATTAATGGCCAATGGCGCTACCAAAAAGCCCGCAGCCGTCTGCAACTAGCCGGTAATTTCACCTACCGCCGCCTGGGCATTAGCCGCCCGGAAACCACCAATCAGGAGGCCGGGGAGACCTTCCTGGGTCGGGGCGACCTTAACTTTACCATCCTGAAGGGCGTGGTGCAATCGTCAAATACTTATGAAATCGGTTCCGGGCGGGAAGCCAAGGTGGAATTCACCTACGTGAAAGTGCGGCCGGGCGAGGGCACCTACATCTGGCTGGATTCGCTCTATAATAATGATGGTGTCATTCAGCAAAATGAAATGGAAATTGCCCCCTTTCAGGACCTGGCCGATTATGTGCGGGTAACGGCGGTGACCGATGAATTTATCCGTACTGATGATGTGCGCCTGAACCAAAGCCTGCGCATCACCCCCAAAGCCGTGTGGTACAACGAGGAGGGCTGGAAGGCTACGCTGGCCCGCTTTTCCACGCTGTCCAACCTGACGATCAACCGGAAAACTCAGGCCACGGAAAGCGTGGCGGCCTGGAACCCGTTTCAGTTGGATGTAGCAGATTCCTCCCTAGTGGCGGTTACCTCTAATATCCGGAACGTGCTCTTCTTCAATCAGGCGGATCCTACCTATGACCTGCAGCTGGGCATGAGCGATGTGCGGAATAAGTTCGTACAGACTTCCGGCTTCGAAAGCCGCCGCAACAGCGAGCAGTACCTGCGAGGCCGCTGGAACATCTCAAAGGCAGTGAGTACGGAATTTGCCTTGTCGCAGGGGCGCCGCACCAATGACTCAGAGTTCTTCAATAATAAGGATTTTGATATCCACTATTACGAGGCGGGGCCGGAGGTGACGCTGATTCCCTCCCGGACTTTTCGGGCTACACTGTCATATGAGTTCCGTCAGGATGATGATCAGCTACCGGACGGCAATGCCTTTGCCCAGCGGCACAGTTTTGAGGCAGAAGCCCGGTACAATCAATCCACTCAGACGTCCATTCAGCTCCGTACCTCTCTGGTCGCTGTGGATTTTGACGGGCCGGCAAATTCTCCGGTGGGTTTTGCCATCCTCAATGGCCTGCAGGATGGGCGCAATTTCCTATGGAGCCTTACCCTTGACCAGCAACTGGCCAAAAACATACAGCTTCGCCTGAGCTACGAAGGGCGGAAGACGGGGGAGGCGAATGTCGTTCACACCGGCCGGGCTCAGGTGGCGGCCAACTTCTGATTACCGCGGACTCATCCTGACCACCGGGCAGATGATCTCCTCGAGGCTGATGCCGCCGTGCTGAAAGGTGTTGCGGTAGTAGTTGTTGTAGTAATTGTAGTTATTGGGGTATAGGAAATACTTGTCCTCCTTCGCAAAAATGAAGGTGGAGCTGACATTGGGCCGCGGAAGTTTAGCGTGTTTGGGATCGCGCACATCGAGGACATCTTTCCGGTCGTACTGCAGGTTTTTGCCCACCTTGTAGCGAAGGTTGGTGGTGGTGTCCCTGTCGCCGATCACCCGGCTTGGCGTTTTGACCCGGATGGTGCCATGGTCGGTGGTCACGAAAAGCTGCGCTCCTTTTTCAGCCGCCTGCTGCAGGGCTTCCCATAGTTGGGAGTTGCGGAACCAGGAGCGAGTGAGGGAACGATAGGCCTTCTCATCTCCCGCCAGTTCCTTGAGGACTTCCATCTCGGTACGAGCGTGGGACAGCATGTCGATGAAGTTGTAGACGATGACCGTGAAGTCGTTATTGAGGTGGTTGAGGATGTTGTCGTTGAGCTGTTTGGCGTGGTTGGCATTGGTGACCTTGACGTAGTCAAACTTGATTTCTTTACGGATAGTGCGCCCGATCAACTCTCTGATAAAGTCGTGTTCATGCAAGTTTTTACCGCCTTCATCATTGTCGTTTTTCCACCAGGTAGGGTAGTACTGCTCGATTTCTGAAGGCATAAGCCCGGCAAAGATCGCATTGCGGCTGTACTGTGTGGAAGTGGGAAGGATGCTGTAGAAATAGTCTTCCTCTTCGGTGCGGTAAAATTCGTTGAAGATGGGCTCCAGCATGCGCCACTGATCGTAGCGCAGGTTGTCGAGCAGCAGCAAAATGGTAGGGGCATCGCTGTCCATTTTTGGAAAGACCTTAGACCGAAGCAGGTCGTTGGACATCACCGGGCCGTCCTTGTCGCGGATCCAGCTCAGGTAATTCTTTTCAATATATTTGGAGAAGGCAGCATTGGCTTCACTCTTCTGATCAGAGAGGATGTCCCACATGCCACTTGAATTGGATTCGTCAAGCTTGATTTCCCAGTTGATGATCTTGCGGTAGATGTCGACCCACTCTTCATAATTGAGCCCGCTATTGATTTCCATGAAAATCTGCCGGAACTCCTGTTGGTAATCAGAGGAGGTCTTTTCCCGCACCAGGCGTTTATTGTCCACGATTTTCTTAAGGGTGAGCAGGATTTGATTGGGGTTGACCGGCTTGATGAGGTAGTCCGTAATCTGTGCGCCGAGGGCTTCCTCCATCACATTCTCTGCCTCGTTTTTGGTAATCATGACGACGGGCAGGTGCTGCCGCTTCGCTTTGATTTTTGAGAGGGTTTCCAGCCCGGTAATGCCCGGCATGCTTTCGTCCAGGAAGACAACGTCGATGTCATTGCGTTCATCGCACTCTTCCAGCGCGTCGTACCCGTTGGTAACGGTAATGACCTCGTAGCCTTTCTTTTCCAAAAACATAAGCTGAGGTTTGAGCAGGTCAATTTCGTCGTCTGCCCAGAGAATGGTGATGTTTTCCATGTTGTTTTTTTGACTGTTTCTCGCC
>CAZNHN010000227.1:8045-10047 GCA_964572415.1 uncultured Phaeodactylibacter sp. | reverse complement strand
GGCAGGAAGATATTTTGGCCGTGCTGCGTCGGCTGGAAACGGAGCAGTGCCCGCTCCAGGTCGAGCCCTTGTCCATCGGGGGTGGTGTAGAGTCCCGGAGAAACTTCCTGTTCATGGCTGAGCTGCTCCCGATAGTACTTTGCCGTCATATAGCTGTACAGGCGTTGCTCATAAATTCTGTTGTGAATGCGGAGCCGCCCGTTAGACTTGAAAATACCGTATAAACGCCCCATCGCCGTTATAGGCTCATCCGGATTGAAGGGTATGTTTGCTCCATTTATAATCACCTGAAAGGCCAGATTGTACAGTTCCGGGTTGTTCTCGAGGTTTTTGATCAGGCTCTCGAAGTTGGTATTGTCTTCCCGCAGCAATTGCTGTACGGCTTGCTCCAGGTCGGCTTCAGTTAATACTTTTTCTGTTTTTGCCGACAGGATTTCCTCCGCCATAATTTTGCAAAGCTTGCTTACCAGAAAGGGATAGCCGGAAGTGTAGTAGTATAGCCTTTCCGCTAAATGCGGAGCATTGAGTTGCACGTGCTGTTCCTGTGCGAAGTCCTCCAGCATAGGCACGATCTCCTCTGGCAGAAAGCTCATTGTTACTTTGAAGTCGGCAGCGATATTCCAGGGGCTGTTGTATTGCCCGGTATTGTCTTCTCCCGGCCGAATTCTGGATTTCAGGGACTTTACATCATGTACGCCCGCGAGTACCACACTGTGAAAGGTCGCATGCTGGGGAGAGAACCGGTCGAGGTATTTGCTCCGCAGCATGCCCAGAAAGCGGAGAAAGGGCCAGTAGTTGCTGCTTGCGTCCACTTCGTCGATGAGCAGGACCAGTTTTTTCCTGGACCGATGCGCCAGGTGTGTGATTAGCCTTGACAGCCCATCCATTCCATCGACCTCCGCCTCTTTTTCCTGAATAACTTCAAATAGTTGTTTATCCTGATATTCCAGAGTTGTTTTCATATGGCTGAGCACCATTTGCGCAAAAGCAGCGTCCGTTTCGTGCCACTTACTGTCAATGCCCTGAAAGTTCATTCTTACGGGGAGGTACGCACTGCTGTTTGAAAGCGCCCCGTTTAGTGTAGCCAGCATGGTGGTTTTGCCGTATTGCCGGGGTCGGTTGATGGTGAAATACCGGCCTTTCTCCACCATTTCCAAAATATGCCCGAGTTTGGCGCTAATGTCCGCCATATAATGCATAGCAGGATAGCAAGTACCCGTGACATTGAATTCCTTAGCCATATTCAACTTTTCTATACTCCCTAAAGGTACGGAAAATAACGCCACTAATTGAGTCCGCCTACTGAAAACAAAGCCCCGCCAAGCTGATCCATTGGTCACTTAGCGGGGCTGCTGTTTGCAATCAGATCCTGTTGGTTTCACACCGGATAGCCTTTCATGGTCATCCAAAGGAGTAGGCAGAAAGAAGCCAGGGCCAGCCAGAACCGAATGTCCTGATAGAGGCGGTAAGTACGCTCTTGCATGGTATTGAAGTTGGTTTAAGCAATAGATAAATGCGCTGCAGAAATTTTCGCTCAGCGATGCTGATTGGTCCTACTAAGCAGGCGAAATATTTACTTCAAAAACGATGCCATAGTGGTTTTTTATAATGTGAGTATTGGGGGGCAGGAGGGTCCACGCAAAGGGAGGAAGAGATCGCGCAAAAGCCGCAGCGTGAGGGCAACCTCCGGAATGCTCCGCGCTCTCCGCGTGCACCTTCGCATACGCTGCGTGCACCCCATTTCGGGCAATCTACCGTGCGGCCAGTGCCTGATTAATCCGCCGCACCAGCCCCGGGCCTTCGTACACCAGTCCGGAGTAGATTTGGATGAGGTCAGCGCCGGCATCCAGCTTTTCGATGGCATCCTCTGGGCTGCTAATGCCCCCCACACCGATGATTTTGAAAGCCCCGTTGCTGCGCTGTGCCAGATAGCGAATGACCTCAGTAGCGCGGGCTTTGACTGGCTGTCCGCTGAGCCCTCCGGCACCTATGGCTTCCACTT
>CAZNHN010000227.1:0-8035 GCA_964572415.1 uncultured Phaeodactylibacter sp. | reverse complement strand
GAAATTCCGGCAGAGATATTCCCGAACCACATCGGCAGCAACATCCTCACCATTCTTGATCGATTCCACCTGACCGGCCGGTGTCTGCAGGCCCTCCCGGCTGATCGTGGTGTTGGTAGCGATGAGGCCATCGAGCTGTGTTTCCCGGGCAATATCAAGGATGTCGTCCAGTTGCCCATCGGTGAGGTCCGGAGCGATTTTGAGAAGGAGTGGTTTGGGTGCCGGCTTAGCGCAGTTAAGATCTTGCAGCAGCTGTAGCAGCTTTGATAGAGGCTCTTTTTCCTGAAGGTCGCGCAGATTAGGCGTATTGGGCGAGCTGACGTTGACCACGAAATAATCGACGTAGGGAAAGAGCGCTTCGAAGCATTTCACGTAGTCATCGGCCGCCTGCTCGTTGGGGGTTACTTTGTTTTTGCCAATATTGCCGCCAATGATAACGCCTTTGGGCTTACCGTACCGCTTCAGGCGTTCCACCAGCGCTTCCACGCCGTCGTTGTTGAAGCCCATGCGGTTAATGAGGCCATCGTCAGCTGGCAGGCGGAATAATCGGGGCTTGGGGTTACCATCCTGCCCCTTTGGTGTGACCGTACCTACCTCGATGAAGCCAAAACCGAGGTTGGCCATTGTCTTGTAGTGCTTGCCGTCTTTGTCAAATCCTGCAGCCAGCCCTACCGGGTTCTCAAAAGTAAGCCCGAAGAACTCGCGGCGCAGGGCAGGATGCTGATAGCGGTACATACGCCGCAGCAACGCACCAACGCCAGGCACAGACAATCCAAAATTGAAAAGGCTAAGGGTAATATGATGGGCCCGCTCCGGTGAGAAGCGGAAGAAGAATGGTTTGAGCAGGAATTTGTACACGGCTTTTAGTCGCAAAAATAGGCGATTGCGGGCATAAAAAAAGGCCAGGTAGCATTTTTCTACCCAGCCGGAATCATAATCCCAAAAACTATTCTTAGACAGACTTTTTAGCTAAGTCTGGTTTAATCATGTATTGCGGTTTCACAAATATACTTATTTGTTCATTTACTGCCAAATGAATTGGTCGCTCTGAACAAAAAAAATGAAAAACCACCAGAATTCCTCCTTTTATTTGGAGGCGCCTTCCTCCGCACGCACGAGGAGCTGAAAGCCATTGCCATGAATATTGACGATTTCAATGTTATCGTCTTTCTTTAGGTATTTGCGGAGCTTGGTGACGAAGACGTCCATACTGCGTGCGGTGAAGTAATTGTCCTCTCCCCAAATCTTAGTCAGGGCTTCCGAGCGTGGCAGAATGTCGTTCATATACATGGCAAACATCCGCAGAAGCTGAGCTTCCTTTGGAGAAAGCTTATTCTCTTCTTTTTCCGGCCCATCAGGATCGAAAGTCAGAATACGTAGTGGGAAATTAAAATGATACTTGCCGATGGTGAATTCTTTAATTTCCTCCCTTGGATCAGCTTTTGCCTGACTCCGTTTGAGAATGGCCTGTATACGGTAAAGCAGCTCTTCAGAATTAAAAGGTTTGGAGATGTAATCGTCGGCTCCAATTTTAAACCCCTTGACCACATCCTCCTTCATCGTTTTTGCCGTCAGGAAGATAATGGGCATGTCCTCATCCTTTTCACGGATTTCCTTAGCCAGCGTGAACCCATCTTTTTTAGGCATCATGACATCGAAAATGCACAAATCATAGGTGCCTTCATTGTATTTTTCAAGCCCCTGCTCTCCGTCAGTTGCCAGGGTAACGTCATAGTCGTGCATCTCCAGATAGGAGCGCAGGACATCGCCAAAGTTTTGGTCATCTTCTACCAGGAGTATCTTATTTTCTGTCATAGTCGGAGGTTTTCTGTTCTGGAGTTTGTTTTTTAATTAGTCGGGGCTGCACCGTTGTCTACTGTTTATAAGGAAAAACGAGCGTAAAGCTGCTGCCTTTGCCCAATTCACTTTTTACATCAATCTGCCCCTGATGGGCGGTCATCATGGCTTTAACATAACTCAGGCCCAGGCCGAAACCCTTCACATCATGCACATCGCCAGTGTGCACGCGGTAGAATTTGTCAAAGATATGCTTGCGCTGCTCCTTGTTCATACCAATGCCATTATCGGAAATGGTAACTTCCACGCCATTCGGGACGTTGCGGGTATGAACCGAAATCTCGGGCTCGTCCGGCGAATACTTATTCGCATTATCCAACAGGTTATTGATGATATTGGAAATATGGATATTGTCCCCTTCTATCATCGGGTTGCTGGCTTCCAGCTCCGCCCAGGCTTTGCCACCCTTCTTTTCGACCTGCAGGCCAATATTCTCAACAGCGCTGTGAATAATATCATGCAGATTGACATCCGAAATTTTCAGCGACAAGTCCTTTTTATCAATCAAAGCCATTTGCAGAACTTTCTCTACCTGACTATTCATACGTTTATTTTCCTGTTTTATTATGTTGGCGAACCTTCCAACTTTGTCTGCTTTGCCGGCAATCATCGGACTCGTGATAGAATCGGCAGCCAGGGAGATGGTTGCAATAGGTGTTTTAAACTCATGGGTCATGTTGTTAATAAAGTCTGTTTTCATGGACGAAAGCTTCTTTTGCCGGAAGATTACGTTGATCGTATAAGCAAAGCAAAAGAGAATAATTGTCGTGAAAACGATGGACCCTAAAAAGTTGAGCCATAGGGATCGCCATACAAAACTGGTCCGTTGTGGAAAATGGATCATCAGCAATCCGGGAGCCGAGGCATCCTCGGGGAACAGGTCAACTTTATAACGTGAATTAAAGATTGTCCGAAAACCGGGCAGGATTTCTTTCGGCTGATCATCCTCCACCACATAGTGCCCATCTGCGATAATAAAGCTGTTTTTTTCTCTCGAAAAGACGCCGTAGCTGTATTCCGTATCAATGCCCCGGTTGGAAAGTTCCTGCTTGAGGAACTTATCCAGATGCCTGAGCTTAATTCGTTCCTCCAATGGAATACCCCGGGCACTTTGTTCGAAAAGTACCATCAGCTTACGATAGGTATCTTTGCGTTGTTTACATTCCGGAGTACTGCAATCGTTCAGCAGCTCTGCGGTTAGCCGGTTGAGCAACGCCCCGCGACTGACCTGATTGCTGCCATTTCCAAGATCAGAAGGGCTCCAGTTGAAATTTGGCGAAACGTTGCCGGGCAGGTTTATACCCCCACTTTCGACCTCCTGAAAGTAGGCCGTCTGAAACCCATTTAGAGAGTACTCAATTACAGCCTGACTTTCTTCCGTTTCCAGCCGTCGGGTTACGGCATTGAGCGCGGCATAAATGTTTTTTTCGAAGCGTTCTTCATTTACTGCAACAGCCGTTCGAATGAGATCCATCTGCAAAATGACTACGCCAAGCACAGCGGCACTCATTAACCCGATTATCGCCCAAATTGCTTTTTTATTCATAAAAGAACAAACTTCATCGTTAATACGGAGACCACTGCGACCTTAATGAGACCAGCGGTTCCTTATCTTGAACACAGACTCAACTCTTAAAGTTAAGTATTCCTGTCAGGGCTAAACTTTGTTTAACAGACTTTTAACGCCAAAGGTGAGTTCAACTTTTGTACTTGCATCCCTGCAAAAGCAATAATAATATGCTCTGCAAGGAGTGCCCCGACAAGAAAACCGGAAGCCTGCCCTATACAAACTTCCGGTTTCAAAATACAGCCATATTGATTTTACCTAAAGGTGGCGCTCAGCGTGATAGCTGGAACGTACCAAAGGCGAGCTTTCCACGAAGTCGAACCCTTTAGACAAACCGACTTCCTTGTACTCGGCGAATTTATCCGGGTGGACGTATTCCACCACATCAAGGTGCATCTTTGTGGGCTGCAGGTATTGGCCGATAGTCATTACGTCACAGCCGTGCTCCAGCAGGTCATCCATGGTTTTGTACACCTGCTCGTCTGTTTCTCCGAGACCTACCATAATTCCGGACTTGGTGCGCTTACCGTAGTCCTTAGTACGTTGTATTTGCTCAAGGCTGCGGTGGTACTTGGCCTGCGGGCGCACTTTCCGGTACAGGGCTTCCACCGTTTCCATATTGTGAGAAACGACTTCCTGACCGGCGCTGATCATACGCTCCAATGCCCACCAAGTTGCCCGTACATCAGGAATAAGGGTCTCGATAGTGACCTGCGGGGTGCGTTCTTTAATATGACGTACCGTTTGGTACCAAACCTCAGCACCACGATCCTTTCGCTCGTCCCGGTTCACAGAGGTGATGACTGCATGCTTCACCTGCATCAGGTCAATGGCTTCTGCCACCCGGCGCGGCTCATCTTCATCATACTCCGGCGGACGGCCAGTCTTCACAGCGCAAAAAGAGCAGGAGCGGGTGCAAGTGTTGCCCAGGATCATAAAGGTTGCAGTACCAGCTCCCCAGCATTCACCCATATTCGGGCAATTTCCACTCTGACAGATGGTATGCAGGTTATAATCGTCTACAAGACTACGCACCTTTTTGTAATTAGGCCCAATAGGTAGCTTGACACGCAGCCAGTCCGGCTTTTTCCGTCTTTGTTCTTTGCTTTCTACTACAGGTAATTCCAACATGGGAATTGATTTTATGACTTTCGCAAAACCTGAAAAAAGGTATTGCGGTAATGTATTTTCGTTCAGTCAACAGTCAGGTCAGGCTTATAGTTTTAGAAACCGCAGGGTTCATGCTGCAAAGATAAAGGTTCGGAATATCTTGTTAAACCCAGGTCAAAACACCTTATAGTTGGTGCTGACTTACCGATGCCTTACCAGCGCTTACCCAATTGCAAATTTACGTAAAGATTGATGAAGAAAGGCCGGTTCTCTGTATTGGGTACCTGAGGGGACTCGATCATGATGGGAATGGTACGCGTAAAGACATCAACCATCACCCCAGCTTCGATAGCTTTTACAAATTCATCAAAAGCGCCCCAGTCAAAATGAAGGGCAAACTTACCATGCAGACCGGGTACAATTTCTAATTCGCCAAGCCCCTGAGCAAATCCTGAAGAACCGTAGATACGGCTGATCTCTAAAAAGGTATTCGCATTGGCTTCGCTGTATTTTTCACTGCGCACTACAAAATTATCAACGCTGCCGGGCTCAGTTGTACGGATGAGTTCTAAATAATAGGGCTTCAGCAAGCCAAGAGAGGGTCCTCCCTCGTAGGTGATACCGACCGCTACGCCACGCCGCTTGGCTTTTTCAGAAAAATATCGCTTCTCGCCAAACCCGGCACGGAGGACAAAAAAGTTGTTCTGCTTCCCAAAGACGAAAGCCCGGGACACCCGGGCTGATTGCCGTTGAAAGTCGAAACTTTGCCGATACTCTTTAGGGTGCTTGATTTCGCCAACTTCAATATTGATGTAGCGGGTCAGGTAGTAGGTCTTTAGGCGGGCAAAATTTACGCCAAATGCAAAACCATTAGTCTGAAGCAACTTTAGGTCAGCTGTAATTTCGCGGTTGTAAACGATGCCCTCTGACTCATCATAAATATTTTGGCTGGTATCAAAAGTCTGTTGCGCGAACATAGGCACAAGACAGAACAAAGAAACCAGTAAGGAAACACTTGTTTTTTTCAGCATATCATTTGTAGTAGTCCTCCAATCCGAAAAGCCGCAAAAAACTTAACGGAGATGGAAATGAAAACGGTATAGATACTACATTCTTTTGCCTCAAAGGTTCAATTCACTTTATTGGCAATTCCGGCAATCAGAAGAAGGAGGATCTGCAAAACCTGCCACCTCCGCGTTGTTTGTCTCAATTTATACAAAAATGCCAAATAATTCCAGTGCTTTCAGGGAAGGAATGAAAATTCTCTCTGCTGTTGGTACAACGCAGCTGTATTTTGGAGCTGCAGCGCTTTGCGAAGTTGGAGGGCTTCGAAAGTACAGCGCTCTATGGTCAGCCTAAGTCGAGATGGTGCCCGGGGCACCTGATGAACAGTCAGGTGATAGTATCCGATGAGAACCGGATGAGGGCTATCGACAAAGCGAAACTGTATTGGGAACTGCTCCGGGGGCAACACCATAAGCGTTTCCCATATACTGTCCAGGATGGGGAAATCGTCGCGCATAGAATGGTGCAGGAGCCAATGCCTGGGAAAAAGAGAACCGTCCGCCTGCAGGGAGTACCCCTGCCGGGACAGGATTAAAATTTGTTGCTGTGGCATATAATCGTTTTTGGGTCTTGGTGCGGGGGCTTAAGTTTAGTTTTTAATCAATGAGAAATAAGCTCTTCAGCAATTTCCAGGAATAACTCTTCCACGTTTTCCCCGGTTTTAGCACTGGTCAGAAAGTCGGGCTCATGAGTGCGGTTCATTATGATCAGTTCATCTTCTGAAACCAGGTCTTTTTTATTGCCTACCACTTTAATCAGACAACCGGGCAGGATTTTTTGGATTAGTTTGAGGTCACGCTTTAGATTATCAGCCGTTTGCTTTCGTGATAAATCAAAAACGTAAATTACAGCACTCGCACCAAGGAAGTAGGTCTTTGGTACTTTCTTCTGAGAGACCTCTCCTGCAATATCCCAAAGGATGAGGGACAGTGGCTCGCCATTGACTTCCACCACTCTTTTGTCTACCTTCACGCCGATGGTGGTCAGGTACTGATCACTAAACGTATTGTAGACAAAGCGATGAAATAAAGAGGTTTTCCCCACCGCAAAACTTCCTGTTATCAGGACTTTCCTGCTGGTCATTAAATAAACTTTTTTACGCCCCCCGGCTTGTTTGGTCTGCCTTCAAAGCTGACCTTATATCGCCTCAGTGCTCAGAGGCGTTGTTTTCATGAAGTATTCTTTCAGGGTTTTACCCAGGTGAAGGTGCAGGGAAGCATCATCCGCCCTGATCTTCCGGGCTAGTTCGTTCTGAACAAAGGTAGCAATCTGATCAGACAATTGCTCCTGTTCTTTTGTCGTCATTTTACCTTCCACGGCCAAGGCAACGTAGTAAGTATGAAAATCCCGGATTAAAATCTGGTAGCCCGCATACTCAATCAGCTCCAACTGCGTGGTGCCACGCCGGAAGGCATCTATTACAAATGATTTTATCGCAGTGAGCATCCCGGCAATCAGCTCTTTGTCCACTACCTCCTGCGTGGAAGCGCTTCCCAGCAAAAGTCCGGAATGCTGCTCAATGATATAGGCCTCCCTTACCCGGGGTAAAGCTGCATTGCGCAACACCAAGTCTGCCTCCCGGACGCCCCCCGCCCGGAAAAGACGGTCACGCAAACGGGCCAGAAAGCTTTGCTCCAACTGTTGTTCCACGCTTTCCCGAAGTTCCTGCAACTGCTGGGCAATGTACTTGCGGATCATCGTACCCATAACCGGATAGAGCATATCGATCATTTCTTCCTGGGATTCCCGGATTTTGCGTTCTACAAGGCGGTCTACTGCCAGTTGGTAGGCTTTGGGGAAATGGGCTTCAAACTCGCTGAGCTGTTCTTCGATAATAGGTACTACCCGCTCGGCCAGAGGCTCTTTCTCCTCCAGTATATTATGGATTTGCGTGATCCGCTCCTGTTCCGGGCGGAGCAGGATGGTGCGCAATTGCTGTAAAGGGTCCGATTGATGTTCAGGCTGCTGGCTCACGGGCATCAGGCTTCTTCAGATAATTGGCTGATTTGCTGCCCCAGCTCACTGAGCATGCTGCCCAGGCGTGCCCGGTCGGCACTGCTGACCGTATCAATTTTTTTACCCAGTTCCTTACCCTGAGTATTGAGCTGAGCCTCCATATGGTTCAGGCGCTGATTGATGCGGTCCTCCAACGCCTGCTGTGCGCTTTCCTGTTTGGTGATCCAATCGTCGATGCGCTGCCCCAGCCGTTGCTCCAGGGCGTTGAGCGCTTCGTTGATTTGATTGAAGCGGGCATCGTACTCGCTCATTTGCTCCCCCATCAGGATATCCCGGATGGTGTTGATCTCTCCGAAGGTCGGTGTTTTCGTTTCAGCCATATGATCTGTTGCTTTTGCTGCTGCCTGAAGGCAGCAAAACATAAATGAATAGTAATGGAAGAAAGGGTTGTATTTTTGGCTGTTTATTTGCGGTCTAGTG
>CAZNHN010000226.1:9709-10125 GCA_964572415.1 uncultured Phaeodactylibacter sp. | reverse complement strand
GAGTCATCACCGGTGGAGTAAATCAGAAAGCGGGGTGATTCTTCGGCTGCAATAAAGTCCTTTACGTAGGGCACAGAGTCCTGCTGTCCGGTCCTAAGGTTGCGGATAACCAGAAGGCTGCCATTCTCTTTGTTTTCAGGCTTGACTTTTATGCTGTCAGGCAGGGCGGTGTCTCTGGGAGCAGGCAAGAGCTGATAGGCCATCCAGCCTTCCCATTTTTCAGGCATGATGAAGCGTTTAAGCCGGGGTATTTTTTCTGTATTATTGATGTTTAGCTGCAGGATAGCCAGGGTATCTTTGGGCAGGTCCTTCTCCTTGACCTTTGCTCTTTTTTGTGCCTTAAGGCTGTCCTCTGCCGGGCTGATATGAAAGGCGACAAACCGGCTGTCCGCGCTAAATGCAGCTTTATGGCCCCG
>CAZNHN010000226.1:7860-9699 GCA_964572415.1 uncultured Phaeodactylibacter sp. | reverse complement strand
GGATTCCGCTTTGCTATGGTTGTAGAGCATCAGGGTAGGATCGCCCTGATTAGGTGTAAGCTCATAACTGACCCAATTACCATTGGGCGCGATTGCCTCCTTTTCTATGGTATTCCAATGGTCAATGTCTTCAATGGAGAGTGCAGGTTTTTGGGCAAAGACACTTAAGGTGAGGCTTAGAAAGAACAGGATGGGCAAAGGCTTCAATTGCATGGCTTCAGGTTTGAAGGTTTTTCGTTGAACTTCCTCAAAAATAATGCTCGCAGATGACTCCTCCTATTTTTATGGGGGCTTAAAGGAGGCACTTGGTCATGCGTGGGTAAAGAGCAGCTGCTGACATCTTAATTTTTGATGTAGGCGGGGATTAGACTCCGGAAGTTTGACCAGCAGAAGCGTGTGGCCCAATGATCCGGCGATTGCGGGACATCAGGGCACGAAGTAATCACTGCAGTTGGATATTTTTGAAAGTTTTGCCCTCGAGCAGTTTGGCTATATTGCGGTCTTCCAACGCAGCGCTCAGGTTATCGGCATGCCGGTCGTGGTGGAGGTCGGTGCCCAGGTAGTCGATCATATCAGATTTGAGCAGTGCCACCGCATTTTCCCGGGTAGGTTTGCCGTAGTACCCGGTCAGGGAAAGCAAGTTGAGTTGGAATTCACAGCCCCGGTCTTTAAGCTCGCCATATCGTTTAAAGTCCTCGCGGAAAAAAAGGTAGCGCTCCGGATGCGCCAGTAATGGCCGGTAGCCTTTGGTTTGTAACCGGAAAAGATAGTGCTCCAGTTTTGGTGGAGCAGATATGAAACTCATTTCCACCAGGACGCGGTTGCCGGGTAGGGTAAGGAGGCCACCCTCTTCGAGCAGAGGCTCAAAGCCTTCGTCCATCAGGTACTCGGCAGCAGCATCGAGGGTAACGTTCAGCCCGGCAGCCTCTGCTGCGGTCCGTACTTCCGCAAGTTTCCCCCGTATAATTTCCGGTGTGTTTGGATAAAGGTCCGCCATAATGTGCGGGGTGGTGATGAGGTGGCGATACCCCATCTCCTGCAGTTGAGTAATGAGGGAGAGGCTGTCCTCTATATCTTTGGCACCGTCATCAATACCGGGCAGCAGGTGAGAATGCATATCTGTTTCCAGAAAGGCGAAATCACCAAGGGGAGGCGTCTTTTTGAATAGGTTAAACATAGAGGATTATTGCGTTTTATCAATATCCTCGCAAAGGTAGGGAAAATTGCCGGGGGCTTCCCCCCGGCGGTCACGTTAAACTTTTACGACTTCCTTGAAGTATTCCATGGTGATTTTCAGGCCCTCTTCGCGGCTTACCGTAGGCTTCCAACCCAGGATTTCCCGGGCTTTGGTAATATCCGGCTGCCGGACCTTTGGATCATCCTTAGGCAGAGGTTTGTAAATGATTTTGGCTTCAGGGTTACCTACCAGCCTTACCACTTCTTCTGCGACTTCTTTAATGGTGATCTCATCCGGATTGCCGATATTGACCGGCATGTGGTGGTCACTCATCAGCAGGCGGTAGATGCCCTCCACCAAGTCGGCTACGTAGCAAAAGGAGCGGGTCTGAGAGCCATCACCAAAGACGGTAATCCCTTCTCCGCGAATGGCCTGTGAAAAGAACGCAGGCAGCGCCCGGCCGTCATTCACACGCATACGCGGACCATAGGTGTTGAAAATGCGGATGATACGGGTTTCCACGCCGTGGAAATTGTGGTAAGCCATCGTGATGGCTTCGAGGAAGCGTTTGGCTTCGTCGTATACTCCACGCGGACCCACCGGGTTGACATTACCCCAGTAGTCTTCTTTCTGTGGATGGATGAGCGGGTCACCGTACACTT
>CAZNHN010000226.1:2441-7850 GCA_964572415.1 uncultured Phaeodactylibacter sp. | reverse complement strand
AAGGTCCGCCGGCAACAACTGGAACGCGGCCTTGGCGTTTTTGGCTTTGGCAAGGCCGAGGAGGTTATGTGTACCTAAAGCACCAACCTTCAGGGTTTGGATCGGCATTTTCAGGTAGTCAATGGGGCTGGCAGGCGAGGCAAAGTGAAGGATGTAATCAAGGTCTCCGGGAACATGGACAAACTTCGACACATCATGGTGGTAGTATTCAAATTCCTTAAGCGGAAACAGGTGCTTGATGTTGTCGAGGCTGCCCGTCAGGAGGTTGTCCATCCCGATTACATGGAACCCTTCCTTGATGAAGCGGTCGCACAAATGGGACCCCAAAAAGCCGGCGGCACCGGTTATAAGAATTCTTTTCATGGCTGAGATTTAAAGCTTTCGTCTTGTTGAATAAAAAATACCCTCCGCGGCCGATGCCGGGGAGGGTAGTGGGGTTTAAGCTTCTGCTTTTTGCACGACCTTGTTCCGGCCGATGCTGTCGTAGTAAAACCCTTCAGCTTCCATAACCTTAGGGTCATAGATATTTCGGCCGTCGAAGACAACCGGCTCGCTGAGGAGTTCCCGGAGTACCTTATAGCTTGGTACCCGGAATACCGGCCATTCGGTAATCACCGCAAGGCTGTCCGCACCAATCAGGGTCTCGTATTGCTCGTCTGCAAATTGAATCCGGTCGCCAAATACCTGCTTGACATTTTCCATGGCTTCCGGGTCAAATGCCTTGATGGAAGCACCTGCATTCAGCAGTTCTTCAATGATGGTAAGTGCCGGAGCTTCGCGGATATCATCGGTATTCGGTTTGAAAGCCAATCCCCAAACTGCGATGGTCTTGCCGCTGAGGTCGCCACCGTAGTAGTCGATGATTTTTTTGCTGAGAATATGTTTTTGCTTGTCATTAACCCCCATGACAGAATTCAGGATGCTGAAGTCATAGCCATTTTCAGCAGCTGTTTTAGCCAGTGCCTGCACATCCTTTGGGAAGCAGGAGCCTCCGTAACCCACACCGGGGAATAGGAACCGCTTGCCAATACGGGAGTCGCTGCCCATGCCCAGGCGGACCATATCTACATTCGCCCCTACCTTTTCGCAGAGGTTGGCAATCTCATTCATAAAGGAGATACGGGTAGCGAGGTAAGAATTGGCCGCGTACTTGGTCATTTCCGCAGAGCGCTCATCCATAAAGTAAACGGGGTTGCCCTGACGGACAAAAGGTTCATACAAACGGGACATGACTTCTTTTGCGCGCTCAGAAGAGGTGCCAATCACCACCCGGTCCGGGCGCATGAAATCGTCAACGGCAACGCCTTCCCGGAGAAATTCCGGATTAGAGACCACGTCAAACAGATCTTCGGATAGCTTATCCGCAAGTATAGCGTGCACCTTCTCAGCCGTACCCACAGGCACTGTACTCTTATCGATTACCACGGTATAGGTATCAATAATCTCAGAAAGGTCAGCCGCTACACCCATCACGTAAGAAAGATCGGCGGATCCGTCTTCGCCCGGAGGTGTGGGCAAGGCCAGGAAAATAACCTCTGCACCCTGTATCCCTTCTTTTAGATCGGTGGTGAACTTCAAACGACCCTGTCTGGTATTGCGGTCAAAGAGGATATCGAGCCCGGGCTCGTATATTGGGATCTCTCCCTGCTTTAAGCGTTCTACCTTTTTCTCGTCAATGTCTACGCAAGTGACATGATTGCCGGTTTCTGCAAAGCAAGTACCTGTGACAAGCCCTACGTAGCCCGTTCCAATTACAGCAATATTCATGGTGTTAAGTTATGTTGTAAAGATGAAGAATGCATATTTGTCTAATGTCTACTCTTGCCGCCTGGTGCAGTATCTATATTTTTTGATACGGTGCATCGTACAGCTAGTCGGTATCTATGACGAATAACTATTCGTCAATATAGTCGGTTGGGTGCACAAAAGCTAAAGTGGCAGGTCAGCAACCTTAACCATAGCTACGAACGCCCCTGAATCTGCGGTAGAGGGTTTAGAGCCGAACTCTATCCACCGTATTGTGGTTCACTGAGCATTAGTGTTACTCGAAAGTATGTGTATCGTAGCTTTCTAAGGTTTGAAGTAGTGACATGCAATTTAGGGGATAATACCTTACCATGCAAACCCATCACGGAGAATTTGCATAGGCTTCAGCCCGGTAATCAGTATGCTATAATTAAAAGTTTCGTTACAAATAATCCTTTAAACGACCTCCTTTGGGTTCGTTATCCGTTCGTGCGCTGCCAGAGCGTACTTTACGTAAACAAGACGGTTCAATGTCCATGAATAGCGAATACCCCATGGTTTCGAGCTCGATAACGAATTTCTTTTCGTTTTTCTGGCCCATCAAAATGCCTTTTACACCCGTCATGCTGCCACCGATGATTTCGACTTCATCCCCGCTTGCAAAGTTGATGCCCCTGCTTTCCTGAGCTTCCACTTCGATGTTCTCGCCCACAACGCGACGCAGGATGTCAATCTCTGCCTCGGGAATGGAAATGAGGTTTTTGGAGAAGCGCACAAAGTTGAGTAGGTCCTGAGTCTCCACTACTCTGATGTATTCGTCTTTCCTGATTTTGACGAACATATAGCAGTTGATCAGGGGGATTTCCAGGTGCTTCACTTTACGGGTGTACCGGCGCGTGACTTTCTGTAGAGGCAGGAAATACTCAATGCCCTTCTTGTTTAGCCGGCCTGCTACCATCTTTTCACGCTTGTAATTGGTATACACTGCAAACCACCGGCTTTCAATATTGCTGAGGTGATTCTCGGGTTGTTGTTGAATCGCAGTCTTCATTGGAGGTCTTTTTGTTTTACGAAATACCAGATTTCAGGATTATGATTCATCAGGTGGAACCAGACTATTGGCTAAAGCCTCCAGTAAGTCAGCCCTACGCTTGCTTCGGGCTTCTCGTAGATAGCTTTAATGTCCATGAGGATGGGGTCTTCCTTACAAATGGACTTGAAATAGTTAAAGTCCAGAGCTTGGTACTCCTGATGATTAACGGCAACGACGACGGCGTCATAATCATCAGAGATATTATCTACCAGCGTCAGTTTGTATTCCTTTGCGACCTCGTTGGGCGAGGCAAAGGAGTCGGTAATATGGACGTTGATGGAGTATTGCATGATTTCACGTGCAAGGTCTGCTACTTTAGAATTGCGGATGTCTGCCACATTCTCTTTGAAGGTAATACCCATAATCAGGACTTTGGTTTGACTGGGGTTCTTACCTTGCTGAATCAGCATTTGAGTCAACCGTTTGGCAATGAAGCCCGGCATGCCATCGTTAATCCGCCGACCACTCAGGATTACCTGAGGGTCGTAACCCATCTGCTTGGCTTTATGGGTGAGGTAGTAAGGGTCAACACCAATGCAATGACCACCCACCAGACCGGGAGAAAACTTCAGAAAATTCCATTTGGTACCGGCAGCTTCCAGCACTTCATTCGTGTCGATCCCCATCATGTCAAAGATGATGGACAGCTCATTTACAAATGAAATATTGAGGTCCCGTTGCGTATTCTCAATCACTTTCGCGGCCTCAGCAACTTTGATAGAAGGGGCTTCGTAAATGCCCGCCTTAATGATGGCACCGTAGGTTTTGGAAATTTCCTGCAGGGCTTCCTCATCGCTTCCGGAGACGATCTTCAGGATTTTCTCAATGGTGCGTTCTTTGTCACCCGGATTTATACGTTCGGGGGAGTAACCGATTTTGAAGTCCTTACCAAGTTTCAGTCCAGACAGTTCCTCCAGGATTGGCAGGCAGTCTTCTTCGGTACAGCCCGGGTAAACGGTGGACTCAAAAATGACGTAGTCACCTTTTTTCAGCACTTTGCCCACGGTTTCAGAGGCAGAAAGTACGGGTTTGAGGTTGGGAACTTTGCTTTCGCTAACCGGAGTGGGCACTGCCACAATATGGAAATGGGCATCCCGGAGTTTTTCCGGGTCAGCGGTGAAGGTGATCCGTTTGTTCTCAAAGGCACTGCTTTCCAGTTCTTCTGATGGGTCTTCATGGTTTTTCATCATCTCAATCCGGTCTTCGTTGATATCGAAGCCGATTACCTCAAAGTCACGTGCAAACTCAAGAGCTAGTGGGAGGCCAACGTAACCCAGGCCAATAACAGAAATTTTCTTCTCACGATTTTTTAGTGCATCAAACATAAATAAGGAAGTCTTAAGGAGTTATGGGATTGGGGAATAGGCAGCGGAGCAGTCAGAAACTGCTCACGCCCGCCGGTAGATTATTTGAAAAAAGCCTTCACTGTGTCTGAAATATGCGTCAGGGTAAGCTCATCTAGTTCGGTATGCATAGGCAAAGAAATCACTGAATTGCAGAGGTCTTCCGTAACGGGAAGGTGGTCAATCTGCTGATCCATAGCCTGCTGATAAGCTTTTTGCTTGTACAACGGCACCGGATAGTAAATCATATTTGGGATTCCAGCTTCCTGCAGGTGCTTTTGCAGGGCATCGCGCTTTCCGTCAGCAACCTTTAGGGTGTACTGATGAAAAACGTGGGTGGACTTAGGGTCCCGTACCGGCGTTTTCAGCCCGTCAATGCCTGCAAAAGCCTGATCGTAGTAGTCCGCGGCAGATCGCCGTGCTGCGGCGTACTCATCAAGGTGCCCCAGTTTGATATCCAGGATGGCAGCCTGAATGCTGTCAAGTCGGGAATTAACGCCCACCATATCGTGGTAGTAGCGCCTCACCTGACCGTGATTGGCGATCATCTGAAGCTTCTGCCCCAGCTCTTCGTCATTGGTGTAAAGCGCGCCGCCATCACCGTAGGCGCCCAGGTTTTTAGAAGGGTAGAAGGAGGTACATCCAATGTGGCCGATAGTGCCCGTTTTCTGGGTATGCCCGTCTTTGAAGGTGTAGTCTGCGCCAATGGCCTGAGCATTGTCCTCAATAACCCATAGCCCATGTGCTTTAGCGACTTCCATGATAGGCTCGAGGTCGCAGCTCTGCCCAAACAGGTTGACCGGGACCACGGCTTTGGTTTTTGGCGTGATCGCTGCTTCCACCAAATCGGCTGTAACATTAAAAGTGTCAGGGTCTACATCCACCATGACTGGCTTCAGGTTGAGTAGCGCAATGACTTCGGCAGTGGATACGTAAGTGAATGCGGGTACAATCACCTCATCGCCCGGCTGCAGACCTGCACCCATAAGTGCGATCTGAAGTGCATCTGTACCATTGGCACATGGGATGACATGGCGGGCGTCCAGGTAGGATTCCATATGCGCCTTAAAGGACTTTACGGCCGGGCCGTTGATATAGGCGCAGGACTGCAGGACTTCCTGAACAGCAGCATCGATTTCCGGCTTCAGCCGCTCGTACTGCGTTTTGAGGTCTACCATTTGTATGTTCATTTTGACTTCAGACATATAATGAAATTGTTTTTTGTTA
>CAZNHN010000226.1:0-2431 GCA_964572415.1 uncultured Phaeodactylibacter sp. | reverse complement strand
ACTCTAACCACATGGACTTTACCATAAGCAGCTTCAAAATCGATGTTGTTTTTTGCTAATCTTTCAAATGTTTCAATGCCTTATTTGCTACGGTCTCACCAATAGCAAGAGACGCAGTCGCTGCCGGGCTGGGAGCATTGCAGACGTTTATGACACCCGGCTTCTCCAAAAACAGGAAATCATCAATCAGCGTGCCATCCGGGCCGCAGGCCATTGCCCGCACTCCCGCACCGCCTCTGACTAGGTCTGCGGTGGTGATTTCCGGTATCAAATGCTGCAGGGCGCGCACAAAGGCCGATTTGGAATAAGACCGGTAGAGTTCGTTCAGCCCGTCCCGCCAGTACTTCCAGGCTATTTGCTGAAAGCCGGGGTAGGAGAGGGTCTCCCAAAGCTCGCTCAGGTCAATGTCATAACGGCTGTACCCTTCCCGCTGGAAAGCAAGTACGGCATTGGGCCCGGCCTCAATACCTCCGCCGATCATACGGGTAAAGTGAACGCCCAGGAATGGGAAGTTTGGATTGGGTACCGGGTAGATCAGGTGATTGACCAGATAGCGTTTCTCCGGGCGCAGTTCGTAGTATTCGCCCCGGAAGGGAAGGATCTGAAGGTCAATCTCTGGCATGGTCAGCTGCGCAATCTTATCAGAATACAGTCCGGCACAGTTGATGACCAGCCGGCAGGTGATGTCCCCCTTGTCCGTAATAACGGTGCCCTGTCCGGGCCGCAGGTCAATATCCAACACCTTATGCCCCAGCAGGGCCTCTCCTTCCCGGTTTTGGGCCAGTTCCATATACTTTTCTGCCACTGCGCGATAGCTGATGATGCCGGATTGGGGCACCCATATGGCCTTGATGGCATTCACATAAGGCTCTATTTCCCTGCATGCCTCCCGGCTGATCATCCGGATGCCTTCCAGCCCGTTTGCCTGCCCCGTCTTCAGTATTTTTTCCAGGCGGGGCACTTCATCAGGTCGGGTGGCGACAATGACTTTACCGCAAACATCATGCGGAATGTCATGAGCCCGGGCAAAATCTAGCAGGTAACGGTAACCCCGGGCGCAGTTGAGCGCCTTGGAGCCACCGGGCGTATAGTAGATGCCAGAGTGGATGACGCCACTGTTGTTACCGGTCTGATGCCGCGCCACGCCCGCTGCTTTATCGATCACAGCTATACGTAGACCCCGCTGCTTCTCAGTCAACTGATAAGCAGTAGCAAGGCCTACAATGCCGGCACCTATTATAGCAACATCATATTGCATCTAGTTCATTTCCATTTTGTTGAAATAAAGTAGGAGGGGCTCAGGGGTGAAACGGTCGAGCATACTTTCGGAAAACTCTTCTGCTTCGTAGAGTAGATACCGTATTTTTCGATTGATCACTTTCTCCGCTTTTTCCACTAATCTTAGCAGATAGCTCCGGTCTATGCTGCCGATGATCAGCAGGTCGATGATGGTACTGTCTATGCCTTTGGAAAAGTCGCCGATCAGGTACACCCGCTCCACATTGCCCAGGCGTTCTATGACCTGCTCCACGACCCGGTCTACACCGATTTGCTTCAAAAGGATATTATGAATCTCGCTAAAGAGGGGGTGCTCGTCATTAGCCCGGAACATTTTTTTATTGCCAACGGTCTCTGATCGCAGCATCCCTGCTTCCTCCAGGCGATTGAGCTCCACCCGGATGGCATTGGAAGACTCTCCAAATTCCTGTTGCAAGCCCCGCAGGTAACTCGTGGTGTTGCTGTTGATAAAGAATTTCATCAACAACTTGATTCGTGTCTTGGAAGATATTAAAGTTTCTATCATAGTTGAGTAATAAAATTACTCAAGCTTGGTAAATAAGCAAGCTAAAGCGGTGAAAAAAGCTGTAATTACTTATTGCCGACCTTTTCGATAGGGAGTGCCAGGAAAAGAACGAGCAAAAATGTTGCTCATTTTATTTTGTGTTTGCAGATGCAATTTTAGTGAATAATCTGCTGATGTCCAGTGATTTTTTGAAAAAAATGCCGAAAACAATGAACCTTTTTTTGAGAGGTTTCCGGGAGGTTAGTATTGGCAGGGGGTTTAATGCCTTTAACACATTGTAGATGATTCTGGAAGATTTCAGGCTTTTTATGTATCTATGCCGCAAAAAATGCAATTCTGGAGAAAGCAGAGCCCCGCGCAAATCCATCAGAGGGTATTTGATGCGCTGGACAAAAATGTGGATTATAAAGAACGTTCCCCGCTCGGCCTGCCGGCCTCTCATCTTGATGAGAAAGTCTTTACCCCGCAGGCCGCCATGCTGCGCGAAGCCCCTTTTCTGGCTACGCTGGTTCAAAACCCCAATCACATCGGGTGCCATACCCTGGGCGATTCAGAGAGCTTCTTCGCCGGTACGCAGGAAATTGAGCGGGAACTGATTGCCCTCTGCGCAGTGGATATTCTCAGGGG
>CAZNHN010000225.1:4757-10127 GCA_964572415.1 uncultured Phaeodactylibacter sp. | reverse complement strand
TTCCCCGGTCTCAATATCGCCCAGCTGCTGCCTGAGCTTCTCGGGGGAGGTTACAAATGAGAAACGTCCGCACATGTTTGCATCTTTTTGTTGGCTATGGGGTTGGGGCACGGGGCTATAAAAAACACTTTATCAGGGTGTTCCGGCTTTATCCACGATTATCCACAGGGTTACCCTATTTCAGATCGTTGGACAAGGCATTATTATTGGAACACAACGTTGGGCCGCCTTGTTTCCAGGGTTTTCCACACCTGCTTTTCAGGCCCCGCCTAAAGGTAAGAAAACCAGGGATTCACAAAAACGCTTTTCCACATCAATTGTGGGCCGTGGCCTTAGTAACCGCCCCAATGGCCCACACTGGCCAAGAATGGTCAACTGCCATATATAATTCAGCAACATATTAAAGTAGTTCTGGGGATATCCACACCTGTTTTCGACATTCCGATAAGGCCGTTGAATGAGGTTTAGAAAGAAAAGTTACTGAGGCCTGTACTTTTGAACAGGCTGTGGACAAGTGGCCTAAAACCCTGATAAATGAGCAGTAAGTGATGTGCAAAATAAGTGTAAACTCCGCAGGCCCGGTGTTAACACTGAATTAACCTAAACTTTACTTCAAATATTCTCCACGTTTCCACAGCCCTTATGATGATAAGGGAGTTTTAAAAAATTTATAATAAATGCTATTAAAGGAGATCAGCTTCCAATTAGTTTACTTCTTCATGGCCAAACAATTGGATGTATATTTGTTCCTCATTTGAAAAAGCATTTCAAAGCGCATGCGCTTTTCTTTTATAAAGCAATAAAAATGGAAGCAGTAACAACACCGGCTTCGTCCCGGCGCACCATCCCGACCCCAAAAAAAGGATACCCTGCTGCGGTAAAGGTATGGCTGTGCATCGGGCTTTTTATGATATTTGTGCAGGTGGTCGTAGGCGGCATCACCCGCCTGACTGGCTCCGGCCTGTCTATTACCAAATGGGAAATTGTCACCGGCACCCTGCCGCCCATGAATGAAGCGGCCTGGGAAACGGAGTTTGCAGAATACCGTGCTACCCCGCAGTACCAGAAGATCAATGAGGGGATGTCGATGAGCGACTTTAAGTTCATTTACTTCTGGGAGTATATCCACCGGTTGTGGGCGCGGCTTATGGGCTTCGTCTTTATTATACCCCTTGGATTCTTTGTGGCGCGCGGAATGGTCGACAAACCGCTTTTAAAACGCCTGGGCGTCGTCTTCCTGCTGGCCGCGCTTGTGGCCTCTTTCGGCTGGATTATGGTCGCCAGCGGGCTTATAGACCGCCCCTGGGTGAATGCGTACAAACTGACCATGCATTTGTCGCTGGCGCTGATCCTGTTCAGCTATTTGTTCTGGACCACTTTGAAGGTCATGCAGCCCCATCCGGAAGTAATCCACAATAAAATGTTGAAAAAGGGGGCCATTACCATCACTGCCCTTGCAGCTGTGCAGATCGTCCTGGGCGGCATTATGTCGGGTATGAAAGCCGGGCTTTATTTCCCCACCTGGCCCGATATGAATGGCGTGGCGGTGCCGGAAGTTTTGCTCGCCGCTTCCAACTGGACTGTGGAAAATTTTGTGGATTACGATGCCACGCTCTTTATGCCGGCTTTAGTACAAATTTTGCACCGGACCACGGCCTATGTACTGACAGCGCTGGTTTTGTGGTTTGCCTACCGCGGATTGAAAGCACAAACCACGGCACATTTCCGTACTGGTTTATACCTGTTGGTAAGTATGTTGATAATACAAGTTGGCCTCGGTATCTTTACTTTGATCAACTGCGTGGGCACCGTTCCGGTCGGCCTTGGCGTATATCATCAGGCCGGCGCATTGATATTTTTAAGCATCGTTTTATTTGTAGATTATCAAGTGCTGAAAACCAGCAACTAACAAATGTGGAAAAGTTTGTGGAAAAGTAAATACCTGATTTCAGACTCTTTTTTACATTAGAAATCCCCCATTCAGCGCACTTGTCTGGATGGGGGATTTTACATTTTTGAAGTGTTAGCGTAAATAGGGCGCATGTGCAGTGCTGCCTCTTCTTTTTATGTGTTAATCAAATCCTCCAACTTATATTTTTTGAAGTGTTTTAACTTATCTCTTTTCAATTCTAAGTATTCATTCTTGACCTGAATCAGTATCCAGGTTTTTGGGTCCAGGTTAAAAATCTGACTCAACATAAACGATAGCTCAAAATTGACTTTGCGTTTTCCCGATAATATTTTATTCAAATTAGTAGGGTCTAATCCAATATACCTTGCAAGCTCATTTTGTTTCAACCCTAATTTGTCGATATACAATCTTAGGAACTCACCAACTCCTGTAATATGGTCTTCATCTTCGTGTGCGTCCAAATAATCCTCAATTTTTATTTGTAATGCGAAAAGTTCAATTTGCAGTCGTTGCTTTTCATCCAACTCATCCGCTTTGTTCTTCAAGAACAGTTGCAGTTCCTTGAATTCTTTATTATCAGCATTCATGGGCGTTGTTAAAGCCCCATTGTCCGGTTCCATATTCCTATCTCTTCCCATCGGAGTTATCTTTTCCTGTTCAAATACTCTCTGATCAAAATCTGCCCATCAATAGGTTCGATGAACATCTTTTGACCCATTGCAATCTTTGCACGATATTTTTCAATGTACCAGTCAATCAACATTGTTTTGGATTCAAATGCAAGAAATCCCTTATAGCTGTTTTCCAGTTTAAAAGATTCTCTACAGGCGAATGCAATTAGACAACCAGCGGAATAGTCGTACCTCTTGTTAACACCTCCAATATTATGGGGTGCAATTTCAACCAAATTCATTATCAACAATCCGCCTTCAATCTTCAACTGAAGAACACCTTGGACGGCGTCAGGATTTGATTTCAATCTCAGTATATAAGTGCTCGTATTCTTCTCTTTGAAAACTGTTCTCCAATTGAAATTCCAACCATCTTTTCTTAAGGGAAGATACTTAAATTCGGCATCAACTATTTCTGCCTCAACCAGAGCATTGGTTTTTAAGTCGAGCAAATACATTGAAGAGTTGATTTACCCATAAGATACTGATATTGTCTTAAGTTGACAACTTATTTCGTTGGAATTGTCTTTTGTTAGTCTTGAATAAGGCGGTGGTAAAGCATCTCCCGGAGATCACCCCAAAATAGCTTTCACCTTAGCAGAAATAGCCTTGCCCTCTGCCCGGCCTGCAAAGCGCTGAGAAGCCAGCCCCATGACTTTGCCCATGTCCTTCATAGACGTGGCGCCTACTTCCTCCACAATGGCTTTCACTTCTTTTTCCAGCTCCTCGTCTGACATCTGCTCGGGCAGGTAGCGCTGAATGACTTCAATTTCTTCGGCTTCCTTAGCGGCGAGGTCTTCCCGGCCTTCCTTCAGGTAGATTTGCTCGGAATCCTTGCGCTGCTTGACGAGTTTTTGCAGCATCTTGATTTCATCTGCTTCTGTAATTTCCTTGCCGGAGCCACTGGTCTTTTCCAGCAGGATGGCAGATTTAATGGCCCGGATGCCGCGCAGGGCAGCCTGGTCTTTGGCTTTCATGGCGTTCTTGAGATCCGTCATGATGGTCTTTTCAAGGCTCATATTATAGTTCTGTTTTGCTTGTCAATCATTTTTTTGCCCGGAAAGTTCAATCCTGGTACGACCAGGCTGAATTAATTACTAGTCTTTTATCCCTTGCCCCCTTGCTGGTACTGGATTGCAAAGGGTTAGGCATTTTGCCAGTCTTCCACCCATTTGGAGAGCTTTACAAAATCGTCCAGCCCCAATTGCTCCGGGCGCTCGCTGAATAAAGGCTCCTGTAGCAGGGGCGACCCCTTGAGCAGGCTTTTCATGGTGTTGCGCAGCATTTTCCGGCGCTGGCTGAATGCCTGTTTGACCACAATCCGAAAGGTGCGCTCATTGCAGCCCAGGTCCTGATCCGCTTTTCGGGTAAGGCGGATCACTGCAGATTCGACTTTAGGAGGGGGGGTGAAACTCCCTTTACCTACAGAGAAGAGGTACTCGCCTTCGTAGTAAGCCTGCACAAGCACACTGATCACGCCATAGGTTTTGCTGCCTGGCCCGGCTACAACCCGCTCAGCCACTTCTTTTTGAAACATGCCGACCATTTCCGGGATGTAGGGCCGGTTGTCGATCATTTTGAATAAGATCTGGGAAGAAATATTGTACGGGAAGTTACCGATCAACCCAAACGCATCCTCTTGCTGCAGGGCTGGCAGGTCTGCCCGAAGGAAATTGCCCTCTACAATATGCCCCTTGAGCTCCGGGTAGTGTTTATGGAGGTACAAGACCATATCGCGGTCCGCTTCCACCACGATAAGCTGCTCCGGGCGCTGCAGCAGGTACTTGGTCAGCATACCCCGCCCCGGGCCCACTTCCAGTATTTTGTTATACGCTTCGCCCCCAAGCTGCAGGCTTAGTGCGATGCGCTCCGCGATAGACTCGCTGTTGAGGAAGTGTTGGCCGTAGGATTTCTTTGCTTTCAAATGAGGGCTGCTATTGGTGAATAAAATTTATATTTTTGCATTTCGGTGAATCCCTCACCGCTGTGCTGTAGTGCCTAAAGGTACGACGATGAAGCGGAAGAGCGAAGACAGCACGGATAAATCACAACTGCAGGAATGAGCAAACTTAAAATAGGCCTGAGCATAGGCGATATCAATGGCATCGGACTGGAAGTGATCCTAAAGACTTTCCTGAATGGGCAGATGTTCAATCAGTGCACTCCAATGGTGTATGGATCCTCCAAAGTCGTTTCCTACCATAAGAACATCATCGAAGGCAATATCGAGTTTCATGCTCTCCGTCCGGGCGACCGGCCGCAGGAAGGTAAGCTCAATGTCGTGAACTGCTGGAACGAAAACGTCAACATTACACTGGGCAAGGCTACAGAGCTGGGCGGGCAGTACGCTGGCCGCTCCCTGGAAGCCGCCGTTCAGGCCTTAAAAGCTGGGGAGATTGATGCACTCGTTACTGCTCCGATTAATAAGGAAGCGATGAAGCTTGCGCAATTCCCTTTCCCGGGGCATACGGAGTATCTGGCGCGTGAGCTTGACCGGGGCGAGCACCTCATGCTGATGATCAACGACGGCCTCCGCATTGGCTTAGCGACCAACCACCTGCCTTTGCGTGATGTATCGGATGCCATCGATAAGAATGTAGTTAAACGCAAAGTTGAGGTGATGGAAGAGTCCCTCCGCGTGGATTTTGGCATTGAGCGGCCGACCATCGCTGTACTTGGGCTGAACCCACATGCAAGTGACGGGGGCGTCATTGGCTCAGAAGAAGAGGCTTTTATTCGGCCGGCTATCGTAGAGCTTAAAAAGAAAGGCATGATGGTGCTCGGGCC
>CAZNHN010000225.1:0-4747 GCA_964572415.1 uncultured Phaeodactylibacter sp. | reverse complement strand
TTTCCGGCAGATGGCTTTTTCGGTGCCGGCCACCACACCAAATTCGATGGCATACTGGCTATGTACCACGATCAGGGACTGACACCATTCAAAGCCCTTTCCTTTGGTAACGGGGTGAACTACACTGCTGGCCTGACGCACATCCGGACTTCCCCGGACCATGGTACGGCCTATGACCTTGCCGGTAAAGACGAAGCCGACCCGGCCTCTTTCCGACAGGCCGTCTATGATGCCATAGACATTGCCCGCAACCGGAAACAGTATCTGGAGTTGCACGAAAATGCAATGAGGGATCTGCAAAAGCCAGCTGATATTGATGGGGAAGATGAGGTGCTGACTGAGGAAGAAGATTAGTCTCTGTCTGCCCTTTCCCAAAAATTATCGCGTTCTTCAAAACAATTGGTAGTACTTACCGGATTACTTAGTTGAGCAAAATGATACGATGGCCGGATTTAGACCTTCATTGGTTGATTAAATCAAGCCAATCGCTGTCGCTCTCGTACATTTGCACCTTCAACTACACAATTGTTTTTCCATGATACGATTGCTACTCCTGTTTTCGGGGCTACTTTTTACCCTTGCCATTCAGGCACAGGATGTCACTATAAGCGGCACTATCAAAGACGGTGAGAATGGGGAGGATCTCATTGGCGCCACCGTTGCGGTACCAGAGCTTGGCCTCGGCACTTCTTCCAATGCATACGGGTTTTACTCGCTCTCTGTACCCACTGGCGATACCCTGAAAGTCGTTTTCAGCTATGTGGGTTTTCAGTCTCAGACATTCACCCTGCTGCCCCGGCAGGACACCACATTTAACATCAACCTGACAACGGGGGTACAGCTGGATGAGGTGGTAGTCAAAGCCAACTCTTTCCAGGAACAGATCAACTCTACGGAAATGAGCGTGGAAGCAATTACCACGCGGGAGGCTAAGCTGGTACCGGTGCTCCTTGGCGAGAGCGATATCCTTAAAACGATCCAACTGAAGCCTGGCATCCCTTCGGGCAGTGAGGGGCGTACCGGGCTGTTTGTGCGGGGCGGAGCACAGGACCAAAACCTCATTGTGCTCGATGAGGCGGTGGTGTACAACGCCAATCACCTGTTTGGCTTTTTCAGCACCTTTAATACGGATGCAGTCAAAGACCTCAAAATTTACAAGGGCGGCTTCCCGGCAGAATACGGTGGCCGCCTTTCTTCTGTCATTGATGTCAAGCTAAGGGATGGCAACAATCAGAAATTCGCTGGTTCAGGTGGGCTGGGGCTTATCTCCTCACGGCTAACGCTGGAGGGGCCCATTCAAAAAGATAAATCCAGCTTTATCGTTTCCGGCAGGCGCACCTATGTGGATCTGCTGACCCGGCAGGTCAACCGGGCGAATGAGGGCAACGAAGATTTTTCACCCATCCCGGATTATTTCTTCTACGATCTGAATGCGAAAGTCAACTTCCAATTGAGCGACAAGGACCGCCTTTTCCTGAGCGGCTACTTTGGGCGGGATGTTTTTGGCTTCAGCAGTGATTTTTTCAATTTCGACTTTGACTGGGGGAATGCTACAGGCACGGCGCGCTGGAACCACGTCTTCAATCCTAAATTATTTGCCAATACCACTTTTACATATTCAGATTACCAGTACAATATCAACAACCAGATCACGGGCTTTTCCTTCGGGCTGGGCTCCAATATTGCGGATGCGAACCTGAAAACGGACTTCTTTTATGCCGCGAATAATCAGCACACCATCCGGTTCGGCGCGATGGCGACGCACCACACCTTTACGGTAGGCCGCCTGCAGGCAGGTAGTGATGATGGGGTGGTCAGTTTCTCGGCAGGGCAGGAGTTTCAGGGCGTGGAATTCGGTGCCTATGTTTCTGACGAAATGGAACTCTCAGAAGCTCTGAGCGTCAATGCCGGGCTCCGGTTTTCCGGATTTAACAACGATGGCAAAACGTATGTGGGGCTGGAGCCCCGGGTCGCTGCCCGGTATAAACTCTCAGACCGCTGGGCGCTGAAGTCGAGCTACGCCCGAATGTATCAGTATCTGCATCTGATTGCAAATGCGGGTGTTGCCCTGCCTACCGATATCTGGTACCCTTCCACTCAGCGTGTACAGCCGCAACGTTCCGACCAAGTGGCAACAGGTGCATCCTATCTGCTGGGCAGTCAGTACTTTCTGAACTTCGAGCTGTATTACAAATGGCTGGACAATCAACTGCAGTTTGTGGACGGTGCGCAGATTTTTGTCAACGATGAACTGGAGGACGAATTCGCAGTAGGAGAGGGGCGTGCCTACGGTATGGAATTTAGTATAGAAAAGAAAGAAGGGAGGCTCACCGGTTGGATTGGTTACACCCTGGCGCTAACCCGCCTGCAGAACTTCGAAACCCTGGACCCCAACGGCCGCTTCGCACAAGAATCAGAAGGCTTTGGCCCTTTCAACCCGATTTACGACCGCCGGCATGATATTTCTGTGGTCGCATTATACGAATTGAGCAAACGTTGGATTGCTTCCGCAACCTTTGTCTACGGATCGGGAGACCTGACGTGGCTGCCTCCGGGCCGGTTTACATTCCAGGATGTGCCCGGGGCAGGCTTCGAAGCTGTAGTGCCTGATTACCGGGAGCGGAATAATTTTCGGCTTCCAGCCTATCACCGGTTAGATTTGGGGTTGGTGTACAAATTTTTCCCAAAATGGGGAGAAAGCGACCTTACACTTAGCGTAGTCAATGCGTACGACCGTCGCAACGCGTTTTTTATCTTTTTTGAACCAGAGTTTGAAGGCGAGGAGTCCAACACCGGCGGAATAGATATTCCAACCCGGATAGCGGCCAGCCAGGTGTCTTTATTTCCGATTTTGCCTTCGCTGACCTGGAACTTTAAGTTTTAATTTCTGTCAGACTACAATCACTATCGTAATGAAAAAACTACATATTAAGCTGTTACTGAGCGTCCTGGCATTAACTGCCTGTAATCTGGAGCAGGAGATTGAGGTGGATTTACCGGATTACGAAGTTCGTCCGGTACTGGAAGCCTACCTGGAGCCAGGTGAACGCTACCGGCTGTTACTGACACGCAGTGCAGGCTATTTTGCACCACTACCCACGCTTGATAATTTACTGGATGACCTCTTGCTGGACAGCGCAGAAGTCAGCATTACCCACAATGGAGTGACTTATCAGTTGGAAAACACGCTGCTTTTTGACCCCGGGACCCAGAAAATTTATAATTATGCTGCCGGCCCTAACGACCTGGTGCCTACCGAAAGTGATTTTCCCTTTGAGTTGAATATCACGCTGCCTGGTGGAGAGACTATTGCTGCAGAGACCCTATTACTACCCCAGGTTGAAATTGACAGCATAGTGATTGAGTTTCCGGAAACGGGAAACCCCGGTGATACCTTAGCCCGGGCGCTGACTTACTTCTCAGATGATCCGAATGCAGAAAACTTCTATCGGCGAATGCTGCAGCTCAATTCTATCGATAGTCTGCCAGAGCAGGACTTTGTTACGGACGACCGGCTGGTGGAAAACAGTACCATCGCATTTGGTACCGGGTTTAATTACAAAGTAGGAGACACCCTGATCACCACGCTTTACCATATTTCTGAAGACTACGCTACTTTTCTGGAAAGCGTTGATGGAGCAGCGGCGGCGAATGGCAATCCTTTTGGGCAGCCCAGCCCTGTTATTTCCAATCTTGAGGGTACGGCTAATGCACTGGGCATTTTTACCGGCCTGGTGAGCTTTCGGCGGAATGATATAGTGATGAGAAATTAGACTTGATGCGCCGGGTCAGTGTAGTGGGAAGGAAATAGCCATTTTAACCCTGCAATGATCCCCGACGCATCAAGTCTATTAAAAACAGGAGCGCGTAACAATAACAAAGCCGGTAGATCCAAATAAATGGACACTACCGGCTTCGTTTTTTACTTAAAGGTTTTTAGAAAGTACGGATTAGTTACCCGCTTTCATCAGACCACCCAGCTTTGCGTTAGGCTGGATTACGGTGCGGCGGTTTTCAGCACGGCCGTCAGCAGTTTCATTGTCACCTACTGGCTCGTACTCACCGGCACCAGCGATAGTCAGCTGGTCAGGATTAGCACCTTTGCTGATGAGGTAGCGTACAACGCGGCTGGCACGAGCAACGCTCAGGTCCCAGTTGTCACGGTAAGCAGCACCTTCGATCATTTTCTGATCGTCAGTGTGGCCAACTACCATCATTTTCAGCTTAGGGTTATCCTTCAGCGTCATAGCAAGCTCTTCCAGTGCACCGCGCTCATCTGCGCTCAGTGCGGTAGAACCACTACGATAAGAAATAGCCTCAGAAGTTACAACGTAAAGGTTGCCGTCGCGCTCTTCCATTTTCAGGCCGGAGTCCGTGTAAGCACCGAAGATACCATTGATCTCATCTTTAATGGCGCTCAGTTCTTTTTCAGTCATGTTCAGCTTCTCCTGCACTTGAGACATCTGGCTTTCCATGTTTGCCATTTTGCCTTCCATATCAGAGATTTTGCCTTCCATTTCCGCTTTTGTAGCTTCAAACTCTTCCTGAAGAGCTGCTTTCTCTTCTTCGAGGGTCTTCAGGTTAGCCTGAGTTTCAGCCAGTGCTTGATCAGTAGCCTCCTTAGCAGCTGCCAGTTCGTCATATTTCTTTTTAGAAACGCAAGACTGCAGCGCGCCAATGGCAAGTGTGAAGATCAGTAATTTTACTATCAGACGCATGTTCGTTTGGTTTGATTAGTGAATTATAT
>CAZNHN010000224.1:8079-10170 GCA_964572415.1 uncultured Phaeodactylibacter sp. | reverse complement strand
CTGGCCGGGGGCCAGGATCAAACACCGCATGAAAGGCAACTGGCTGAAAATGTACGACAAACAGGGGCTGGTGCTGCGTGTGGAGACGGTGAACTTCGACAATCCGTCGGTCGCGCAGACTCGGATACCGTTCGACAACCTGACACGACTCGGCAGAATCCGCCGCACCCGGCATCTGGCTCTCGCGGCCATCGATGGAGCGCCATGCCGAAACCGTGATGCAGGTCTTCAACATCGGCACGACGATCCCGACGCTCGCGGTGATCGCTGCGGTCGGCGGCAATGGTACGGCGGCGACATTCGCAAGCCACACACCAAAAACTGGCACCTGATTCGTAAGAGTGGGGATGGGCTCTACTACGTCCTTAAGCAGCTGATGCTGATGGACAGCCTGGGGATTACCCCAAAGCCCAACTGGGTTGCCGGCACACAGGGCGTAGCCGATGCCCTGGTGAAGATTTGGGACGACCACGGGCAGTTTGGGCACTTCGTAGACAACCCTTCCGGGGAAGTCGTTGTAGGCGGCTCCACGAGCGGGGGAATTATCCCGGCAGCCCTCACCCTGGCCGCATCCTACTTTAACGAGCCTGCTTATCTAAAAACGGCGGAAGCGGCCGGCCGGTACTACTACAAAAATTACATACAACGCGGCCTGACCAACGGTGGCCCGGGCGACGCCATGCAGAACCCCGACAGCGAGTCCTGCTACGCCCTGATCGAATCCTATGCCAGTCTCTACGAAGCCACCGGCAATACAGAATGGCTGAAAATGGGTGAAGATATCGCCCGGCAATTTGCCACCTGGGTCATTGCCTACGACTATCCTTTTCCGGAAAGCTCCCTGTTCGGCAGGGAAGGCATGCACTCCATGGGCGCGGTCAACGCCAATGCCCAAAACAAGCACGGTGCCCTCGGCATTTGCACCCACTCCGGGCAGGCGCTGCTCAAGCTTTACCGGGCGACCGGCGATGCTTTTTTTGCCGAACTGTTGCAGGACATCGCCCGCAATATGCCACAGTACCTTCCCCATCCCCTCAACCCCATCGAAGGGACAAAGGAAGGTTGGATGTGCGAACGGGTCAGCACCACCGACTGGCTGGAAGGCATTGGGGAAATTTCCTACCTCACTACATGGTCGGAGACGGCGCTTATGCTCACTTACGTAGAAATACCGGGGCTCTACGTGCAGCCCGACCGGGGCATCTGCCTCCCCTTTGACCACGTGGAAGTCAGGAGCCAAACCGAAACGGCGGAAGCCCTGGAGGTCGTCCTTCACAATCCTACCGAAGGGGTAGCCACCGTAAAGATGCTGGTGGAAAATGCCGCCGACCGGGCCCGCCCCCTTGGCGAGCTTGCCCTTTGGAATACTTCAACAATAACCCTGAAGCCCGGTGAAAGCCGAACCCTTCAGTTCAAAAAATAAACAACCATGAATAAGTTTCATACACGACGTATTGATGCAAAGCAGGTGTTCCTGATGGGGTGCCTGCTCTTTTCCACCCTATTAGCTTTTGCCCAGGATTTTGAACGACAGCCGGTGGATGCGGTAAAAGCAGTGGCGGATAAGACCCTGCGGGAGGTTCCTTTCGCTTTCCGGGCAATCCTCCAAAAACCGGGCACCTACTTCCAGGGTATGAACACCCTCAACCTGGAGCGGACTTTCCCAATGGGCAAACCAGGCGTGGCTTACGCGCTAAGTGTCATCAACAGCGAACGTACCTCTACGCTGCCCCTGGAAGTCAGCCACAGCGACGGGCTGAAAATCTGGCTCAACGGAAAAGTCGTCTACGAAAAACAAAAAACCGGGCCCGCCGTAGTGCGGGAAGAAGAACGGGATATCTTTCTGGAAAACACCATTCAGTTGCCCGTTCAGAAAGGCCGCAATGAGTTGCTCATTAAATCAGAAACAGCAGGCACCGACTGGAAAGTCTTCCTGCGCCCCCGCTTCCCCAAAGTGCCGGAAGGGCAAAAACAGGACAACGAATGGATGAAGCTGTCCATCGGTTACCTGCCGCATATCACCGAAGAGGTGGCAGAGCTATCCAACTGGCTCGTCATTGGTCCGTTTCCTAATCCTGACCGGTCCGGGTT
>CAZNHN010000224.1:0-8057 GCA_964572415.1 uncultured Phaeodactylibacter sp. | reverse complement strand
ACCGGAAGAAGGTTTCGTACTCGGAAGATTATACGAATACGGCGGTCAGGAAATCGCCTGGCAATTGCCTAAAGTGGAAATCCTGGCGGACGTAATTGATGCAGATCCGCTATGGGGCACGCTCTACGACTGGAATTACCATACAGCAGGCTACGCCTGGGCTATCCGTAATCTGGGCGAGTTTACCGGAGAACAAAAGTATGTGGACTATCTGACTACTTATTGCAATTTCATGTTTGATATCAAGCCGTACATCGGGTACGAGAAGTATACCCTGCACCGGCCGTATTCCCGCCATACCCATCTCTGGAATACGCCCCTGCTGGACTTCACCTCCGCCCCTGCCCTGCCCTTTATTTACCGCTTACGCAAAGACAATAACTTTGACCGTCAGGAAGAATATGAGGCGCTGGTGGAGGCCACTCAGGATTATCTGATGAAGGAGCAAATCCGCCTGCCCGATGGTACGTTCACCCGGGAAACGCCCTTCAAATACACTACCTGGGTGGATGATATGTTCATGGGCATACCATTCCTGCTACAGTCCGCATTGCTTGCCAAAGAGCCCGGAGAGCGGCAACTATATTTCGATGATGCGGCCAATCAGGTGCTGGGCTTCCACAAGCGGGTGTACGACCCGGAGATGGATCTGTATATGCACGCACAGTACTCCGAGCGCCCCGAAGTCAAGCTCCCCTACTGGTCCCGTGCCAATGGCTGGGGCATATGGGCAACTACGGAGGTGCTGCTCCACCTGCCCAAAGACCATCCGAAGTACAAAGACATCCTGAAGATTTACCGTGATCATGTGGACGGGCTGGTGAAGATGCAAGACCCTGTATCCGGCTTTTACCACAACGTCCTCAACCGTCCTGACTCCTTTGAGGAAACTTCCGGCACCGCCATTTTCACTATGGCCATTGCCCGTGGCATCAATCAGGGATGGATCAAGGATAAAAAGTACCGCCCATACGTACTGAAGGGCTGGAAAGCCCTGGATAGCGTCATTGGGGAAGACGGGACCGTAAGCCAAATCTGCATGGGCACCATGTGCACCGAAGATGTGCAGTACTACTACAAGCGCCCGGTGGTAAAGGACGACTCCCATGGCTTGCTGGGGCTCATCTTCGCCGGCATTGAAGTCCAAAAACTACTGAACAACTGATAACTCAGAAAGCCTTAGCCATGAAACCATTAGCCTTAGTCACCATTTTTTGGGTAGCTGCCATTGGATGGCTTAATGCCCAAACCCCAAACCATAACACAAACCATCATGAAGCTGAAATCCAGGCGCTTCTGGATGCCATGACTCTGGAAGAGAAAATCGGACAGCTGACGCAGATCAGCAATCACTTTGACATCACCGGCCCTCCCCCCGATGAAGGGGAAAATAAAATCCGGTACGACTTACTCAGCAAGGGCCTGCTGGGCGCCATGCTGAACATCACCGGAACCGAAAATACCCGGGCCATTCAGGAAATGCACCTGAACGCCAACCGCCACGGTGTCCCCCTGCTCTTTGGGCTGGATGCCCTGCACGGGTACGAGACGTTGTTCCCGGTCCCTATTGCTGAGGCAAGCAGCTGGGATTTGGAAGCCATATCCACTTCTGCCCGCATCACCGCCCGGGAAAGTGCCGCTGCCGGCGTCCACTGGACTTTTGCCCCAATGGTGGATGTCAGCCGGGATGCCCGCTGGGGCCGGATTATGGAAGGTGCCGGGGAGGACCCATACCTGAATGCGCAGGTAGCCGTTGCCAAAGTGAAAGGTTTTCAGGGCGATGACCTGTCTGCCAGTACGACCATAGCGGCTTGCGCCAAGCACTTTGCCGGGTATGGTTTTGCGGAAGCTGGCCGGGATTACAATACTGTAGACATGAGCCGGCAAACCCTGCATAACGTGGTACTGCCACCTTTTAAAGCCTGCGTGGATGCTGGTGTGGCGACCTTCATGGGTGGGTATCACGAGCTTAATGGCGTGCCGGTGACCACGCATGCCTACCTGCTGCAGGAGGTACTGCGGGAAGACTGGGGCTTTGAGGGCTTTGTCGTTTCCGATTACAACTCGGTGAAGGAAGTAGCGAGTCACGGACAGGCAGCTGATTTAGCAGGTTCCGCTGCGCTTTCCCTCCAAGCCGGGAGCGATATGGATATGGGCTCCCTGACCTATCATTACCACTTGCAGGAATTGGTGGCTTCCGGTCAATTGGACGAATCGGTCATCGATCAGGCAGTGGCGCGTATTCTGAGGGTTAAATTTGAGCTGGGGCTCTTTGACAACCCTTACCGCTACTGTAACGCTGAACGGGAAAAACGCTGGCTCTCCGCTCCTGAGCATCAGGAAGCGGCGCGGTCGGTCGCCCGACAGTCTATTGTTTTGCTTAAAAATGAGCAAGAGTTCTTGCCCTTATCCCGGCAAAATCGTATTGCCCTGATCGGCCCGCTGATTAAAGACAAAGACAATCCGCTGGGCAGTTGGCGGGCACGCGGCATAGACAGTTCCGCGGTGTCTATTTCGGAAGGGCTTCAGTCGGCCTGGCCGGATGCCCGCTGGAGCTACGCCAAAGGCTGTGGCATCACAACGGGTGCCCGCAGTTTCCGCGACCGACTGACGGTCGACTACGACACCTCGGGATTTGCGGAGGCCCGCCGGGTGGCAGCGGAGGCCGACCTGGTGGTGCTGGCACTGGGGGAAGACTGCTTTATGTCGGCAGAAGCCCGCAGCCGGGTGCACCTCGACCTGCCCGGTGTCCAACAGCAGCTGCTGGAAGCGGTTTACGAAGTCAATCCAAACATCGTCCTCGTGCTTATGAATGGCCGTCCGCTCGACCTGAGCTGGATGGACGAGCGCATCCCCGCCATCGTGGAAACCTGGTTTTTAGGTAGTCAGTCCGGGCACGCCATAGCCGATGTACTGACCGGAGCCTATAACCCTTCCGGGAAACTACCGGTCTGCTTTCCCCGCTCCGTAGGGCAGCTGCCGCTTTACTACAGTCAGAAAAATACCGGCCGCCCCGGAGACGAAAATCATCCGCATATTTTCTGGTCGGGTTATATTGATGAGCGCACGGATGCCCTTTATCCCTTTGGTTACGGATTGAGTTATACCGAATTCACAATCAGCGACTTAAAGCTCAATACTTCGACCCTTACGCCGGGCGAGGCACTGACGGTCAGCCTCACCCTTACGAATACAGGCGACCGGGCGGGACACGAGGTGGTGCAGCTGTACACGCGCGATCATACGGGCAGCAGTACACGTCCGGTGCGGGAGCTGAAGAGGTTTCAGAAGGTCTTTCTGGAGCCCGGGCAGCGCCGCAAGATAACCTTTGAGCTTACGGAAGCTGACCTGGCTTTTTATACGGCTAATGGGGAGTGGGAAGCGGAGCCGGGACGCTTTTCGGTCTTTGCAGGCAACAGCTCTAAGGCAGACCTGGAGGCGGAGTTTGAGCTGGCTGCGCCCCGGTAGGGCTTGGGTACTCTAGAGGGAAGTAAACAACATTAAGACACCAGTGCGACTAAGCCGAATTAGTGGTTAGTTTTTTTGCTCCTGAAGCACTTGCAAATACTGCATATTAAATGGTCAGGTATTTACGGCTCAATCAACCAGACTTCTGTAAGTCATAGTTTTACATTCCGTACCTACGGCACGGGATATTCTTTTCGTGTGATTTTTTTTACCCACATCAGACCCCTAACGGGGTCAAATGTAGAATACAAACCCAATGTTCAAATTAGTAAAGCCATTACAACGAATACCTATTATGCCTTTTCGCTATTTTGTTTTACCCTTGATCCTGATATTATGTGGCTCCATGTCTGGCCAATCGCCCTACCGGGATTTTGACAGCAGCCTGATGCCGCATGGTAATGCTTTTGAAAGCTGGGAAAGTGAAGCTGAGCCCGACCGAACTTTTTTCGTGGACCAGAATCATCCGAAGGCGAGTGATGACAACCCGGGTACAGAGGCGCGGCCCTGGCGTACTATTGGGAAAGCAGCGGCGGCTTTGCAGCCCGGAGAGCGGGTGCTGATCAAAAGCGGGACTTACCGGGAAGCGGTACATCCTGCACGGGGTGGAACAAGTCCGGAGAAGATGATCACGTATGCGGCGGCGCCCGGTCACCGGGTGGTGATTAGCGGTGCGCGGGAATTGCCCTTGGAAGGATGGGAACCCGGAAAAGGATGGCGCTATACCGGGCAGCGGCACACCTACGAAGATACTGAGAAACCACCACTACAGATCTGGCAATACGATCTGCCACCGGAATGGTTTATGGGCTACAACCCCTTTGCACTGCGGAACCTCGGGCAGGATTTAGAATGGGTGGACTATAAAAACATCAATATGCACGCCCACTTTCAGCGCCGGGGCCGGCTCTTTTTGGATGGGCAGTTGCTGAAGCAGGCGGAGCATCCGGTAGACCTTGCCGAAGCGGAGCAGGGCGCTTACTGGATTGAGCACAACGGGCTGCGCTTGCATGTCCGTTTCCCCGGGCGGACCGGGCCTACCGATTACAGCTCAATTGAGGTTACTGTGAAAGAGCAGGTTTTTACGCCAACGGACTACGGGCTGCCCTACATCAAGCTAAAGGGGCTCAACTTTGAGAAGGCCGGCAATGGGTTTGCCATGCCACAGCGCGGTATGGTCTCTGCCCGGCGTGGCAACCACTGGATCATTGAGGACTGTACCCTGGAATGGGCCAATAGCATCGCCCTCGACCTTGGCAACGAAATGTGGCATACCAATTCCCAGCCCGGGCTCGGCGGCCACATCGTGCGCGGGAATACCTTCCGCCACTGCGGCACCGGCGGATTGCAGGCTAATGGTGCCCGTCAACTGCTGGTGGAGGACAACCTCTTTGAGTACATCGGCTGGCACGATGCGGAGCATGGCTGGGAATCGGGTGCGATCAAATTTCACCGCGCCAAAGGGACGCTGATCCGGCGCAATGTATTCCGCCGCATTACCTGTGCGCCCGGTATTTGGCTGGACTATCTTTCGAGCGAAAACTGCCGGGTGACGAAGAACGTCTTTTCCGATATCACCACTGCCCGGGGTGCCATTTATGTGGAAGTCAGCCGGGGTGCTATACATATTGACCACAACGTCTTCCACAAACTGCGCAGTCAGTACTGGATCAGTGGCGACTACGGTGCAGGTGGGAATGCTTTTTACACGGATGGCTCAGACAGCATTCATTTCCACCACAATCTGGCCATTGATATCGAGAATACCGGCTACGGCTCCTACCTCAATCCGACCCGCATCGTAGCAGGCAGAGGTGGAACAGCCCGCGCGCAAAACGTAACCGAAAATATCTTCATCGACTGCCGCAAGCACGCCATTGAGCTGCCGAATGCCCACAACCATACAGATGGCAACCTCTTCGCTCAAATGCCCAGTGGATTTTTGAAGCTGACCAATCCTCCACCCGCCCTGCTGCTCGACCTTAAAGCCTGGCAGGAGTATTTTGGTTGGGAAGCCCAGGGTAAAAAAGTGAAAGCCCGTGCGGTCTTACATACCGATGAGCTTCGGCTTGAATGGACCACTAAGCCTGCCTTCGATCGGGATGCAGGCCCGTTCTCACTTAGAAGTGGAGGCAGGGAAATGGATATAGATCCCAGGCAGTAGGAATATCTTAAATGGTTTGGGTTTCTAATTTCCTCTTTGCAGGAAGTACTGCACGCCTATTGATGTCCCTACCGGAAATCCACGGTCGCCACGGGGACCATCAAAAGATCGGATATGAGTAAAACCTTCTACGTTCGTTCCCAGATTATACCTTAGGTCCAGTCCAATATCGAAAGCCAAATGAGGGGTAAGAAACCAATTAGCTCCCCACCGATTATTCAGAATGGTACCTTTTGCGATTTGCCCCCGGAGCAATGTATTGGTGGCCAGGCAAAATAAAGAGAGCAGTATTAGTTTTTTCATTTGGTAAAATTTTATAGCCTTAGTGATGGTTTGCGCGCTCTGTAAGTATTCCGGCATTTTAGAGAGATGCGCTATTGGTAATCAAGATACTAAACTTCAAAACCAACCTGCAATGTTGTTAAAAAAAGAGGTGTGGAATTGGGCAGCCCTCTTTCCTCTAACCGTTCCAACGCGCCCTACCGTACCTCCTCCACCCTGAAAGCCCATACATACGAACAAGGTGGATTTGTCCGCAGCGGCTCAGGCAGGAAGACGGTAAATCCTTCTCCATCCGGGCTCCACTTCAACGGATTATCGTGCCCCAAAAGGGTCACAGTGCTACCCTCAATGGGCTGATGAGCAGGTATAGTGATACTGGCTGGCATCTTTGATTCACCTGTTTCCGCCAGGTAGAAAAAGTAGGCGCTTCCATCTTCTTGCTGCGTCATGCAGATATTGCCCTCCTTGTAAGGAGGCAATGGACGGCTATTGTAGATACCTTCGCTATTCACGTCCATCCATACCGCAAATTCTTCCAGCAGTTGGTAAGCACCTTCCTGCCATTCCCCTTCCGGTGATGGGGCGATATTGAGGAGGAGGTTACCTCCCTTTGCTACGATATCCACCAGCATCTGAATGCCTTCCCGGCCACTCATGTAGGTGGCGTCCGGGGTGTAGGACCAGCCACCGCCGGAGATGATACAAGACTCCCAGGGATAGGGCAGTTCTTTTTCCGGCACGCGGTTTTCGGGCGTGAGGTAGTTCTGGTTTTTGCCGTAAACGGCGCGGTCCACCACGATGAGGCCCGGCTGCTTTTCACGGGCTTTAGCCACCAGCTCGTCCATCCGGATGTCCTGGGAGACGATACGGTGTTTGATGAAACCGTTACTGTCCTTATTCTCAGCAAACTTGCCGGCGTAATTCTCCTCCAGGTTGTGCTGATCGCGCTTTTTCACCCAGCCCCCATCAAGCCAGATGATGTCTACGTCTCCGTAATCGGTGAGCAGTTCCAGCAGCTGATTGTGCGTAAATTGTACGAAGGTTTCCCATTTTTCCGGGTAGAGAGCGGGATCGTAATTTACGTTGCGGTCGAACGGTGGCCAGTAGGGGTCCCAGTAGGCTTCATGATGCCAGTCGGGCTTGGAAAAGTAGGCGCCCAACCACATGTCCTCCGCCCGAAAAGCCTCAAAAATTTCCTTAGTGATGTTGGCTTTGGGGTGGCTGCTGAACGCGCAGCCTTCGTCCGTGACCTTATAATCGGTATATTTTGAATCAAACATAGAGAAGCCATCGTGATGCTTGGTCGTGAAGATCATGTAACGCATGCCCGCATCCTTAGCAGCCTCTGCCCACTTCGCCGGATCGAATTTCACCGGATTGAAAGTTTCCTTCAGGCCTTCATATTCCTTTTTGTAGTCCATGTAATTATCCGCATGGCTGCCCCTGGTGCGTTCACACCAGCCATAATCTTCCGGGCAGATGGACCAGGACTCCACGATGCCCCGTTGGCTGTAGGGGCCCCAGTGCATCAGCAGACCAAACTTGATGTCCTGCCATTGCTCGAGCTTTTGCAGGACGAGGGGGTCGGTTTCCGGCACATAGCGCTCGTCTTCTAAAACCGCCTGGCCAAAGGTTGATGAAAGAGAAGCAAACAGGAAAAGGAAGAGGAGGAGTTTTTTCATTTTTTGTATGGATTTGCAGGTAAAAGATGAGGTATCGGGGGCTATCACGCCAAGGCTTAAAGTTAATGAACTTGTCTGTCCAGACCACTATTCAGGCTTTCAAAATAGAAGAAACAAGCAAGCACTCACACTACAGTACCTTGGGTACAATAGGGTAGTAAGTAAAAAAACGGGGCGCTACCTTACGGCAACACCCCATTTCTTATCTCTTTTCCGAGTTGTATTTTACTGCTTCACCAACCGCAGCGTTTCCACCGCCATTCCATCCACCATGAGGTGGGCGAAGTAGGTACCTGCGCTCAGCTTTTCGCCGAAGCGGAACTGCCCGGTAGCGGATTGCAGTTGCTGACGCTCCACTTCCTGCCCAAGGGTGTTGAAGAGGATCAGATCAGCTTGTGCTGCTGTTTGCGGCACGTCATAGCTAACCGTGAAGGCGCCCTTGGCAGGGTTCGGGAAAGCCT
>CAZNHN010000223.1:0-10185 GCA_964572415.1 uncultured Phaeodactylibacter sp. | reverse complement strand
CAATCCGGGTTTGTACGTAAAAGTTGGGCCGCCCAATCGAGCCTTTCTTCCGGATGGCATCGGCCTGATGCAGGGAGAATAAATTGGGGCCTACTTCGGTCATGCCATAGCCCTGCCGCACCGGCACGCCTTTTTCATCCCATTTCTCGATAAGCGGGATTGGCATAGGCTCTCCACCGACGATCAGATAGTGCAGGTCGGGGAATAGCGCGCCTGCAAAGCCTGGTGCATCCGCCATCATTTTCAGAATGGTGGGAACGCCCATAAAGAGCGTTGCCCGTTCCTCCTGCAACAGCTGCAGCGCCTGCTCCGGGTCAAATTTACGCATGAGCACCGTGTAAGCGCCATGATGCAGGAAGGGCGTGGTCAGCACGTTCCACCCTCCGGTATGAAAAGGCGGCATGACGTTAACGGTTCGGCTTTCCGTATTGATGATGAGGCTCATAGCCGTATTGATGCTGTTCCAAAACAGCATTTTGTGGCTGTAAACAGCGCCTTTAGGGAAACCGGTCGTGCCGGAGGTGTAAAGAATGAAGGCCGGGTGGTCCTCTCCTACTGGTTGTATAGGGAAAGGGGGCTGCATTTCGTCTTTCTGAGCCTCACAGAAGGCTTGCAAACTTGCCCAGGGCAGGTAGTGGGGCACTTTTTCCAGCACTTCACCAGCTTTGAGGGTCGCTTCGAACTTTTCTTCACAAATTACCAGTTTCGGTGCAGCATCCTTCACGAGGTAATCGAGCTCAGCTGATGCCAACCGGTAATTGAGGGGGACGAGGACAAAGCCCATGCGCTGCATGGCGGCAAACAGGGCAATATATTCCAGGTTATTTTCGGCCAGAAGTACGATGCGGTCGCCGGTTTGCACGCCATATTGATCCTGCAAATGAGCACAGAGCGCATCGCTGAGCCGGCTGAGCTGCCCGTAAGTCAAAGTACGCCCTGTTTCGGCTTCCTTCACGGCTACTTTTCCCGGACTGTAAAGTGCCCACCGGGCGGTCCAGTCTTGTTGTGGTATGGATTGTGGTTGCATGGTGGTTAGGGTTTCGTACTATTCTAAACGCTAATTTTTACCGGTAAAATAATTCTTTGCTGGGTTTTCACGCAAAGACCGCAAAGGGGCAAATTCTGGAGTCACAGCCCTGCCATCGGTTGCATTTGCAGCAGGCATCGAGTTAGGCCCTCCTCCGCGCCCTTTGCGTGCCACTCTCCGCACTCGCTGCGTGCCCCCCTATTCCAGCTCCTCCCCAAAGCGAACCGCAGCACTGGCAAAAGCCAGCCCGCCGCCCGAGCCAATGAAGTAGGCCAGCTGCCCGGCTTTGAGCTTGCCTTCTTCGTAAGCCTGATTGAATGCCATCGGAATACAGGCCGAGCCGGTGTAGCCATAATAATGCATCACGGTATGGGCTTTTTCCCGGGGCTGCCCCAGGCGGTCCATCGTCTCCCAAATGCTGTGGATGTTAATCTGGGTGATAAAGAAATGATCGATCTCTTCATTGCTGACTCCAATGCGACGGCTCAGCCCGTTAGCCATTTTAGACCAGATTTCCGGATTGAGCTCCTTGGGGAATTTGCGGACAAACTGCAGTTGGTGCCCGTGCTGATCGATCATCTCATGCGTCACCGGCTGCTTGGCCGCACCACCGTAGATACCCATCCATTCGTTGTACTGGCCTTCGGTGATCAGCTCGGTGGCCAGCACGCCCTTTGAAGTGTCCTCACCGGCTTTCAGCACCACAGCCCCAGCCCCATCAGCAAAGAGCGTGACCGTCTTTTTGTCGGCTTTATTCAGGTATTTGCTCATGGCGTACGCCCCGATCACGAGCACATGATTGTACTGCTCGTCGGAACGGATGTATTTGGAGCCTATATCCATGGCCGTTACAAAGCCCGCACAGGCGGTATTGATGTCGAAGGTCCCGGCATTTTTTGCGCCCAGGCGGTCCTGCACCACAGAAGAGGTCGAAGGGGAAATAAACTCCGGCGTATCTGTGGAAATGATGATCAGGTCAAGATCTTCCGGTTGCAGCCCGGCACGCTCCAGCGCCTGAAGAGCTGCTTTTTCACTGAGGTCAGCCGTACTTTCTTCATCGGTGCACCAACGGCGCTCGTAAATGGCGACATTCTCCCGAAGCCAGGTATCCACGTCTTCTCCCAAAGTTTCATTGAAATAACTATTCGTTATGACCTGCTCCGGTGCATAGGCTCCCACAGAGCAAATGTAAGCATTGCGCATGCGCTGAATTGGTTTTATTCTGGTTTACAAGATTTCAAAATCCTGGGGTATCTACCTAAAAACAGTGAACTACCAAAATACCGGTTCGCCTATCTACGTCAAGCCTGACCTGAATTTTATATGCATGGACTCCATGATCTTGTTGGAGCCTTTCGGCTTTAAACAAACTGGTAATCAGACTAATATATCTTAATTCAAAAGACTTGACTTTTATGGGTTTTATTTATGGCACTCCCATGACAAAAAAGGTGACATTCGTCATTCCATTTTAGAACCAGCTTATTTTAAATTTGTCTAAATAAAACTAACGATTTATTCTATCAACAAGCAAAAGCCATGACCAGAAGATCGACCAACCGGACCGATGCCGATCCAACTGCAGTACGCCTACCCTTTCCACTCCCTATCGTGGAGGCGAAGAAGAAGAAAAAGTGCTGTAAGAAGTATAAGAAAGGGAAGCGGTGCAAGAAATGCCCTGATTGTTAAGCTTTTTTCAGCTCAAAGATCCAGTAGTCGAATAAGCCGCCGGGCTTTAGCAGTTGTTTGCGCAAGATGCTGAAGCCTGCTCTTTTCACCTGTGCTTCGTACTGAGACAGGGTATACTGATGTGGGTGCAATACATCTCCGGGAATTGCGGCAAAAACCGGTTGCAATACCGGATAGCGGTGCGCATCGACGGAGAGCCAGCAGGTGCCAGCAGGCTTGAGCGCTTGCCACAACCGTAGCAGGACCAATGGCATATCTGCAACGTGATTAATGACATTGAGGCAGAAAACGTAGTCGTACATAGCTCCTTCCTCAAGGTCCTCCAGCGCCATTTGCCGAAATGCCACCCCCACATACCGGGCAGGCTGAAAATGCGGCAACGCCTGATAACGTTCCAAAAGAGGGTCTATAGCGGTGACGGCTGCCCCATCGAGCACCATAAAAATGCCCGCCGGTCCGCAACCGGCGTCGAGCACCGTGCTCCCCGGAGGCACAGCTATGCCCAGCTCTTTCATTACCCGCTGCCAGTAAGCCGCTTTCTGCGCCAGGTAATCTTCCGGCGTTTTTTTTGACAAGTAGCGCTTCCACCAACGGATTTCCGCCCATTGCGCAATCTTCCACCTTAAATTAAAATGTTGTTTTTTTGCCATGACCGGTGAGCGTCGTACTTTGTGAGCGTCCAAAGGTAATGAAAATCAAAAAGGCCATGCTCGTATCAGTGGGTACGCGGGTGCGTTTGGTACACTTGCGTGAAAACGGGGTTGTAACGGAGCTCCTCCATGAGGAGGGCATGGCTAGGGTACGCCTGGATGACGGAGACGAAATCCCGGTCTTTCTGGAGGACCTCTCCCGCCCCGACCCTGCCCCTTCCGGCAAACCGCCCGTTAAGGCGAAATTTGTGCCGGGCAAGCAGGACAAGGTGGAAACGCCCCCGGAGCGCCCGCCCATCGAAAGTCAGTACCTGATCATCAAAAGCAAAGGCATCCAACTGGCTTTTGACCCGCTGCCGGAACCCGACGGACAGGTGCGGCAATACAACATCTACCTGCTCAACGACACCCGAAACGACTATCTGTTCACCTTTGAACTACAGCTTGACGGGCGCGTGGCACATAGAGAAAATCACAAAATCAGCCGTACCTCTTTTGTGCCGGTCGGGCAACTCCACTTCGACCAACTCAACGATGCCCCCACCGCAGTCATCTCCTGCTGGCGCCTGACCACTTCAGGCACCGGGCCGAAGATGGAGAAAACCCTGCGTATACGCCCCAAGCAGTTTTTCAAAAAGACCAAAACAGCTCCCCTGCTCAACCGGAAAGTCCACCTGTTCCTCGTCTTCAGCCCGGACGCTGATCAGCAGCCAAAGCAGACAGAAGCCGAAGACCTCCGGGATTACACCCGCAAAAATTACCGCCCAAAACCAGAGTGGCAGGACATCCGCACCCGTATGCCACATGAGGTACTGGAAATGGCGGAGTTCATCCCGGAAATCGACCTCCACATCGAAGAGCTCCGCAGCGACTTCAAAAAGCTGAGCAATGCCGAAATCCTGCGCATACAGCTGTTCCACTTTGATCAGTACATGCGCAAGGCCATCCGTTTGGGGGTGGAGCGGGTGTTCATCATCCACGGTATCGGCAAAGGCAAGCTGCGGGATTCGATTGCGAGCCGGCTTATTCAGATGCCGGAGGTCCGCTCTTTTCGCAATGAGTACCACCACCGGTATGGGTACGGGGCTACGGAGGTTATTTTTTGACGTGCTGGACAAGGACCATTAAACAGCCAGGTCTCCTTCCTCTGATAGCCCCTCATCATCAGCCCTGGCCCGCGCCAGGAGGGCGAAGCCGAAAGTCAGCACCCCTACCCTTCCCACAAACATGATTACAATAATCAGCCATTTGCCGGTAGTGGACAAATCGCCGGTAATCCCGGTACTCAAGCCTACGGTGCCCAGTGCAGAAGCGACTTCAAATAAAATCTGCTCGAAGCGGAAAGGCTCAGAATAGGACATCAAAAAAGTAAACAGGAAAATCAGGGATGTATACAGCATAAAGGTAGAGGTGGCCACATACAGCCGTTCAAAGGGAATAAGGTGGTTAAAAAATGAAACCCTTTTTTGCCCAAACAAACGGCTTTTCAGCACTGCCACCATAGCGGTGAGTGTTGTGATCTTCAAGCCACCCGCCGTGCCGGAAGGCGAAGCCCCGACGTACATCAAAAACGTCATAAACAACAAGGTAGGGAGCGCTAAATCACCGATCGGCACCGTATTGAAGCCCACCGTAGTCATCGCAGTCATTGACTGAAAAAAGGCGGATAGCAGGGTGTCCATCCCGTTTCCACCATCGGGATCAGAAAAGTAAAAGAGCAGCGTCCCCATCAGCAAGAGCAGGAACGAACCCCAAACTACAATCTTAGTGGTAAAAGACAACCTGGAGGACCTGCCCGAAATCCGGTACCAGATATCAGTAGCCACAATAAACCCCAGCGAACCGGCAATAGCTAAAAACGCAATAATCGTATTGACGCCCGGTGCATCTGTGAAGGATTCGAAGCTATCGCCAAACAAGGCAAAGCCAGCGGTACAAAATGCAGAAACGCTGTGAAAAACCGCATACCAAAAAGCCTGCCCCCCTTCCATTCCGGCATCCGAAAAAGCTACATAAAACGCAATAGTGCCCAGCACCTCCATCACAATCGTGTACAAAATCACACTCCTGATAAAATCCTTAATCTGAATCGTTTTCGGCATGGTAAACTCAGTGCCAATCAGGCGTTGGTGCCAGCTCGAAATCCGGTTGGTAGTAAAGAGCAGGTAGTAAGTCGTCAGCGTCATGTAGCCAATGCCGCCAATCTGGAACAGCAGCAGTATCACAAGCTGCCCTCCTAAATTGAAGGACGACCCGACCCCAATCGTCACCAGCCCGGTAGTAGAGACCGCGGAGGTCGAAATAAAGAGGCTGTCAATAAAACTCACATCTGTCTTGTGAAAAAAGGGCAGGGCCAGCAATACAAAACCGGCAACAGTGTACAGAAAAAAGCCCCACACGAGGTTAAACTGCGGGGAGTTGCTTCGCTGGAATCTACGGTATAGGATTCTCAGCTTGCTGATGGCTGATCGCTTCATTGATGTTCAGTTGGTATAAGAAGAGAACCCGGGGGTGGATTGATATGTTCGAAACGAGGTGCCAGGGCTTTCACTGTGAACCCGCTGGGAACAGAACGAACTTCATAACAGACTGAGGTCTTGTTGATTAGCTAACCTCCTGCGGCAAAAGCAACATATGTCTTATTTCGCCAGGATCGCTTGCAGCGCATTTACGGCAGCTTAATTTAAGCCCTTAACCAACTGCTGCCTGGTTTATTTTCATTTTAATTACTTTAGTTGCCACGAAATCTATTGACATCAAAATGGTCTTACAATGGCATCAAAAGGTCATGAATATAGCACTAAAAGCAGATTGCTAAAAGTACTCCGTGCGGTTCAGGAGCAACCGTACCGATACACAAAACGGGAATTAGCTGACCTTTATGAGGTCTCTGCCGACACCATAAAAAACGATTTTGAAGCGATCCGGAATACCGGCTTTGATCTCGATTATGACTCCAACTACCGCTACGCTTTCGCGGCAGATAAACCCTTTGAAGACCTCAAAGCCCTGCTGCAACTTAATGAGTCGGAACAGTTGCTATTGCTTAGGGCACTCAATAACATGGACAGCCCCTCCGAAAAAATTATGCAGCTCCAAAAGCGCCTCTCCAGTATTTTTGGTAACCGTCAGGATTACCCTGGGGCAGCAGACACCCCAGGGGCAGCCACCACCCCAGGTCCCGAGCACTGGCGGCGTCCCTACCTCACTAAGTTCCAACTGCTGGAACAAGCCCGCGAGCAAAAAGTGCAAGTGGTCCTGCTTTCCTATCGCTCTTCCAACAGCAATGCCATAAGTGATCGAAGAGTGGAACCCTTTTATGCCCGGATCGAAGAAGATACCGTACAGGCCTATGATGTAGACAAGAGCATGTTACGCCACTTTCGTATCTCCAGGATACGCCGCATACGGATGACTGACACGCCGTGGTCTAATGAAGCTGAGCACAAGGTCCTGGCTACAGACCCTTTCCGGATTGTAGATGATCATCAGGAAATGGTGCATTTACGCCTAAAGGTCGGTGCCTACAACGAATTAGTGGAGCGATACCCGCTGACCAAAGCATTCATTCAGGAAGATGCAGAACAAGAGAACCGCTACGACTTCCAGGCTCGTGTCAACCACCAATTTAAAGGCCTAACCAATTTTATACTAGGCTTTCACCATCAGGTGATTGAGGTTGTCGCACCGGAAGGCCTGAAGCGTCATTTGGAACGGGAGCGAGGGCGGATGCGGTTTTAGATGGCAAAGGGGGGTGCTACAACTTTTCCTGACTGAAATTTGGATGATCAATTTTTGAACTAAGCTAAACAAACACGTGTTGATTTTTCAAGTTTGAGCACGTGCGTAAAAACAGAGATATTATGAATACTAAGTTAACCCTGACGATTGAAAAAGAAGTCATAAAAATTGCAAAAGAGTACGCAAAAGATAAGGGGCAGAGTTTATCAGAGCTTGTTGAGAATTACTTTAAATTCATTACCGCTGAGCGAAGAACTCCGGTAAAGCCCAATGAACTGTCGCCCAGGGTAAAAAGATTGAGGGGCATTATCAAAGCAGATCAGGAGATAGATTATAAGCAAACCCTCACCGAAGAACTACTTAAAGCGTATGGCAAATAAGATATTTATCGATGCCGATGTTGTGATTGATTTCTTTACCGATCGCTTGCCCTTTGCAAATCCGGCAAGTGAAATTTTTGAACTCAGTGAGCGAGGAGTCATACAGCTCTATTTATCAGCAGCAAGCATCAACAACATTTATTATATCGTCAGAAAGTTTTTGGGGCACAAAAACACCTTGCAGGTCATAGAAGCGTTAACGGAGATGACTGAAATCGTAGGGACGACGGAAAAAGAAATCCTACAGGCTTTAAAAAATGATTTCAAAGACTTCGAAGACTCTATTCAGTACTCTTGTGCTATAACTATCCCCGGGCTCGAAGCCATTTTGACCAGAAATGTAAAGGATTATGTCCATTCGGAAATCGCGGTGCTCACTCCGGAGCATTACCTGAAGACTATAGGGGGGGACGAAGCGTAGAGCTCTGGGGAATATTTGTAATAGCCTCGCCATAATTTCACACTGCGCGGTAGACTCGAAGCAGGATATTGGATTATAGATTGCCATTCGCTTTACATCGTATATTTTTTGTAGTATACTGCTGAATATTCTAAGATGCGACAAGCCATGGAGTACAAAGACAGAATCACGCTGGAAGCAGGGAAGCGAAGCGGGCAACCTTGCATACGAGGACTGCGCATGACAGTAGTCGACGTATTGAGCTACCTTGCTGCGGGCATGAGCAATCAGGAAATACTACAAGCCTTCCCCTACCTGGAAGAGGAAGACATCCTCGCGGTATTGGCCTATGTTGCTCAGGAATGTGCATAATGTCTGCTGCGTTTAATAGCGCTATACTCGTCTCTATTTGAAACAATGTCGTATATTCACCGTACAATAATGCCACATGTAGCGTTCCTGACGCTCCATCTGTACTTACCGATAGCACATTTCTAAGGAAAAATATTTAGCTGGGGTGATAGCTGCCCCAGGGGTGGCTGTAGCTTTGCCACTGAACATGATTGATAAAAATGATGGCTTATGCGGATATATTTGAGACTGACACCGAACACAGAAATCGTCCCCTTCAATTACCAAAGGGCATTGGTAGGCGCTTTTCACAAGTGGCTTGGAGAGAATGAGCTGCACGATGAGATTTCATTGTATTCCCTTTCCTGGCTTTACGGCGGCAAGATGCGCCGGGATAAGAAAGGCTATGACTTCCGAGATGGCGCGGAGTTCTTCATTAGCTCGCCATTAGAGGGCTTACACCAAAGTGCGGTCTCTGGCTTATTCAAAGATGAAAAAATACAGTGGGGGATGCGTGTAGAGGAAGTAAGGATGCGCACTACACCTGATTTTGGGGAGCGGCAGCGATTTTTTGCCCAAAGCCCCATCTTCATCAAAAAACGACGGGAAGAGGATAATGGGCAACAGTTTGTCTTCCCCGGCGATGAAGACGCGAATGCCCTGATGACTGCCACCCTTCAAAAAAAGCTTGAACGCGCCGGCTTAAATTATGAAGCAGCGGTAGCATTTGACCCGGAATACCAAAATCCGAAGACCAAAAAAATCACCTTCAATAAGATTGACCTGATCGGCACTTTCTGCCCGGTCATCGTGGAAGGGGACCCGGAGGCGGTACGATTTGCCTGGGATGTGGGGGTTGGGCATTCTACGGGGATTGGGTTTGGGGCGTTGAGGTGAAAAATGAGTGCAAATCCCTACGCAACCGTGCCAGTACTGGCAACCTACGCAAGGTGCGGGTTTTAGAATACGTAGCAACTTGCACACTTGAAAAGTAAACAGTTTCAAAAAGACATTTAGTTTCAAAATTTTGATTCATGGATTATCATGTCGTGAAGTATACGGGACCATTTGGGTTTATTAAGCCTTGGACGGCTGTGCGGGATAAAGAAACCTTTTCTCAGCAGTTCCTAACCCCTTCAATTATTGAAGGAATAGAAAAAAAGATATTCCCTGAATTGCTTGACATTAAGGGCATTCAAAAAATCAAACGCCACAGACTGAATTATCTTGGGCTTGATATTCAACAGGAAAGAACATGGTCCAAAGGCGGTTTTAAAGTAAGTAAAAAAGGGAAAGCATGGAAAACTAACCTTGCTATTATTGACCGTGGTGTAATGCTTCAACCACATCTATACTTGGTATTTGAAAACAGGCAAGACGCTCAAAAGGCGCTAAAAGAACATATATGCTTGTGCAGAAATGAAGATATAATGTTGCCTAATGAGATAATCGAACTATCTGAAAAGGAGTTTGACCAAATAGATGGTTTTGAGTTGCTTTTCGAAGGTGATAAAAGTGCCATGTTTAAAGTTGGGCATAATCGGTTTGATGATGCAAAGGAAATGTATGGACAACTAGCCGTATTTGGAAATCCTATTCGTCAACGCTTAGTCTGAAAAGCCATGAAAACATTACAAGATATTTTGGCAAAAAGCATAGACAGAGGAGGAACTACCCTCTTAGAGCATACACAGCACGTTGCCTGGGCTATTGAAGTATTTGCTGAAAAATATCAATTCAGATTTGATAAGGAGTTGGCGGTTAAAGCTGCTGCTTTGCATGATCTTGGAAAGGCGCATGTCCATTTTCAACATAAAATAAATGGTCAAGTCGATTACAAGTCTATGATGGAAAAAGAGGAATGGAATTATACCCATCGCCATGAATTATCCTCTCTTGGGTTTCTACCTGTTTTTCCAAGAAATGAATGGAATGTATTGATTGACA
>CAZNHN010000222.1:6215-10221 GCA_964572415.1 uncultured Phaeodactylibacter sp. | reverse complement strand
CTGGGGCGTGTTGCTGCTATTCGGCGGAGGGCTTGCACTGGCGGAAGGGTTCAAAACCACAGGGCTCGCAGGATGGATCGGGGGGCAATTGTCTTTGCTTGAAGGGCTACCGCTTTTTCTACTGCTGCTTATCCTGGTGGCTGCAGTCAACTTCCTGACCGAAATCACCTCCAACCTGGCCACCACTGCCATGCTCCTTCCCATACTGGCCCCTCTGGCCATGGCCATCGGCGTGCACCCCTACGTACTGATGGTGGGCGCGACCCTGGCGGCTTCCTGCGCGTTTATGCTGCCGGTTGCTACCCCGCCCAATGCCATTGTTTTTGGCTCGGGGTACCTCAAAATACCGGATATGGTCAAAACAGGCGTATGGCTGAATTTAATCTCTATCCTTCTGCTCAGCCTGATGGTTTACCTGCTTTTGCCCTACGCGTGGGGCTTCGATCCGTTTGTATTTCCAGACGAGCTCAAATAATTGCTCCCAAAGGTTTTTTGAAACCAAACTTCATAACGAATCCTGGTAATGCTTTGCCCAATGACAAATCAGCTGACCCCGCCCCAATACACCCTGCCCGTTATCATCTTCGCCCAGTTCACCGGCACTTCCCTGTGGTTTGCAGGCAACGCAGTCCTCCCGGATCTGCAGATGGCATACGGGCTGCCCGGTGGCGCGCTCGGCGGGCTGACCTCTGCGGTGCAACTTGGCTTTATCGCTGGCACACTGCTTTACGCCATCCTAATGCTGGCAGACCGTTTTTCTCCCTCACGGGTCTTCCTGTTCTCTGCGATGCTGGGCGCTTTATTCAACCTGGGCATTGGGGCGGTGACAGAAGGTTATGCCAGTATTCTGGCGCTCTGTTTTCTTACGGGCTTATTCCTGGCTGGGATTTATCCGGTAGGCATGAAAATAGCCGCTGACTGGTACGCAGCCGACCTGGGCAAAGCATTGGGATATCTGGTTGGCGCGTTGGTGTTGGGTACCGCTTTTCCGCATTTGCTGCGCTTTACCGCTGCGGAAGTGCCCTGGCAGCGCGTCATGCAGGGCACTTCTTTACTGGCGGTTATGGGTGGGCTGTTAATTTGGTGGCTGATCCCTGACGGCCCCTACCGGCGATCTGGTACCGCTTTTAAGCCGGCTGCCATCTTTGCCATCTTTCGCATCCCGGATTTCCGGGCGGCAGCCCTGGGCTACTTCGGGCACATGTGGGAACTGTATGCATTTTGGGCGTTTGTCCCGGTTATTGTGCTTGCCAGGTTTCCGGAACTCTCCCCCGCCTCAACGGCTCTTTTTGCCTTTGGGGTCATTGGTGTGGGCGCACTTGGCTGTATCCTGGGTGGGTATTGGTCACTGCGCACCGGCAGCGCCAAGGTAGCTTACGCCATGCTGCTGATCTCCGGGCTCCTCTGCCTGGCCTCTCCCCTGCTCTTTCAGCTGCCGGGATGGGCTTTCATGGCCCTGCTTTTCCTTTGGGGCTTCGCGGTAGTTGGCGATTCCCCACAGTTCTCAACGCTTGTAGCCCAAAACGCGCCGCCCGAATCCCGCGGTTCCGCCCTGACCATTGTGAACAGCATTGGTTTTGCGGTGACCATTTTCAGCATTCAAGGCCTGACTTTTCTGAGCCAATACTGGGGCATATCTAACAGCCTTTGGATACTTTTCATAGGCCCGGTACTGGGCCTTACAGCTACCCGCAGATTATTCCGTTCGCCTTAAACCCATTCCGATCGGGAAGCTATCGCCTGACCTAGATCTCTAATGCTCTGAACAAAGTACCAGATCCCACCAACCAATGGTGGCAATGCTAAAACAAACCAAAGGTAACCTACCCAATTTGTGGGCTCATAGTTGAATGCATCGGCTGTCTGGGCACCGGCAAAGAGCACCAAACAATACGCTGTAGCCGCCAAAAAGTAATTGAGGTGCAGCCGGCTTTGCAAAAAAATGGCTTTGAGCAGGCTGCTTCCCAGTTGCCAGCAACCTAAAAAGAAGGCTGCAACAAAAGTGAAGGGGAAGAATACGGAAGAACCAAGAAGCAAGCCCTGGACGACGTTGTCAATGATGAACAATACCTTTTTCATGTTTGGTGGTTTTGGTTACACCAAAGATACGGGCTTTATTCATAAGTTTCAATACTTTTTGAAACTTATGAATAAAATTATTCCCAGAAAGCCAAAAATCCCTGCCAGCGTCTCTTTGCCTGGCAGGGATTTGATTTACAGATCTTAACACAGCCACCCGAATCTGAAGAATACAATTCTTACCCCACCCAGCTACCATCCGATTCCAAACCCCAGGTTACGCCCGTCTCCGGGTCAAGTACCTTCAGGAATACCCAATTGTTATAAAACAGCTTCTGTAGTACCTCGTGCTTGTCCACCAGTTGCTTTACTGCTGCTTTTGGGGCCACTACAAAAGCCGTCAGGCGCAGCGGCTTGTGGTACAGCTCCTCATCGTTTTTCATCACCGACTGCCAGGGTAGGCCGTGCATCAAATCAGATCCATTGCCCTGCATGACACCGATTTTACCGACGACGTTGTGCGTGACTTTGCTGCCGCTACCGAAGGCCGTGTTATCCACTGTGGAGAAGAAGTACTGGCTGTTGATCCATTGCGCCACCACGAGCGGGGCCGTAAGAATGACCTCCAGGCTCTTACTTTCAGGGTCCTGCGACCAGTCATAGGAATGCAGGAAGCAGCGGCCTTTAAGGTCGAGATTGGCAGTCATGTGACGGGGGGCCACCACAAAGCCCGCATTGCCCGCCAGGCCCCACTCCGGGCGTACTTCCGACCAGTCGGTACTACGCCGCAGCATACCATTGCTGTTGGTTAAGCCAAACTGTGCGGACCGGACCTCCAGGTTACGCCGCTGAGCTTTAGCCAAACCCGCTTGTAAACCGGTAATCTGCGCCTGCTTTTCTGCATCCAGTTCCGGCAGATTGATGAGTTGAACGGCATCAGTCGTCGTGTTGTGCTGAGCCCCCACAAAGAGGGTGTCTTCCGGTATTGCAATGCCTTCTTCCGCCAGTGCTTTACGTACCGCTTGCTGATTGAGAATGCTCGCCATAGCTGCTGCATTGGGCCCACCGTGGCTGCCCCCGCAGGCACCACAATCGAGTGCGGCGGCGTAGGGGTTGTTCTCCGTTTGGCTACCGTGCCCGCAGAGGACAACGAGGGGCGCAAAGTTCCGGGTCAGTCCCATCATGCGCAGTGCATTGCCGGCGTAGGTCACCTGCTGTTCCATTGGTATGCCCCATTGGTCCACCTGCGCTACGTCAGGCAGCAGGTCAACTTCCGGGCGGAACCAGCGGCGCCCCATACGGCGCAACCGGGATAAGGGGCCGGGGATCAGGCTACGCCCAATCGTGATCAGCCCGGCAGGCAAGCCCAGGGCTTCCACCGCCGCAAAGGGTGTGGCAATATTGTATTTCAGTGATTTATAAGCTTGTTTAAGTTCCTTGAGAAGCTTAAGCCCGCTTTGGTGCTTTTCCAGATCGTGGCTACAGCAGCTGCCAGCCACTTCCTTCAGCTCGTGCGCGGGCTGCAGCAGCACCGGCAGCGACTTCACGCGCTTGCCCAGCACCGTTTGGTAAGCGATCGGCAGCCCGAAGAAGCCCGCAAAACCGAATGTTTCATACGCACCGCAACTTTCTAGTTGCCGGCGGAAGGGCTCCGAGCGCACATCAATACAAAAAGCCAGTTGTGCTTCCGGCCGGCCCTGAACCGCCGGGGCTTTAAGTTGCGACTGCAGGTCGGCCGTCATTCGGCTGCGGAAGGACTGCTCCCAGGATTCCAATAAGGACAGGCGCATCAGGTAGTAGGCTTCCCGCAACGCTTTGAGCAGGGGTGCCCATTCTGCCGCTGTTGTACCCAGGGCAGGGTCTATTTGTGCTGCCGCCCAGTGATGGAGTATCGCCCATTCTTTGGCAGGGGCAGGGGCGTCCATTGGCCTGTCCGGCATTTGTACAGCGGCAATCAGTAAGCGGACCGCCAGGTAGTCTTCCAAAT
>CAZNHN010000222.1:4577-6125 GCA_964572415.1 uncultured Phaeodactylibacter sp. | reverse complement strand
CAGGCCCGGCGGCTTCCGGCAACCGCTTAATGAAGTTCGTCTGCGCCACCTGATGCAGCAACAGCATCTTCACCGACCGGTAAAAGCCCCGCTCACGGAAAGGCATTGCCCAGGCTGCCTGCCCTTCGTCGAGGAAAGCGCCCAGCCAGGTGATCACCTCTTGGTTGACCGGCTCCAGCGTGGGCTGCCAGGGGCGCTGCTGCCCCATTTCACTGAGAGTCTCCGACAGTAGCGCATCGGAGGGTTTCCGTATCGTGCGCTCATCCAGTTCCTGTACCATACCTGAAATCAAGGCCTCCAGGTTGACCGAGCTTTTGCCGAAAGGCAATGTGGCTGGCAAGGTTTCCAGCGCCCGGCTGACCGCCTGCGCCATCGCCTTTTCCTGTACTTCCCCATCTTTCACCGCATTGCGAATTTGCCAGAGAGCCGGCAAGGTATTGGCATCGAACAGCTCCTGCCCGCGGCGTACCGCTTTCGCAAAAGGCAGGCGCTCCAACCCCTGCAGGGGATTACAGGCCACGGCATGCGCGAGAGGCCAGGTGGGAGCAATAAGGGTGCCGAGTTGATCCAGGTGCTTTTGCAATGTGTGCAAGCCCTGATCGATATATTGCTGAGTGAAGGTCTCGGTAAGTGTCATGTCTTTTTTTTATCGGAGTTTAGGGTTACAGCCGGTAGGTGCTTCGGCGTATATTCAATGTCTTACGCAACGGCTGACTGGAACGCAGCGCCCAGACATAAATCCGGGTGATCCAACCATCGCCCACCGGATCAGGGAGGTAGTCCCGGAAGATCATCAGCAGCCAGCCAAGCACGAAGAAAAGGCCAATGCCAAGGTGCAGCCCATTGAGCGCAGGGGCAGTAAAGTCCGCCAGCTGGGATTCGACCGCCCAAACAGACAGCCCGTATACCGTTGACCCCAAGAGTCCGAGGACAGCCGCCAGCACCAAACGGCCGGCAGTGGGCGAAGGCTCCGCAATAGTCATAACGGCATGGGCACAGGTGATGCCGCAGAACAGCAGCAGGAGTACATAAGTGCTGCCCAGTCCTCCGGTAGCCCCTGTAAACATCCAAAAGATAAAGGCCCCCAAGCCACCCATTACCAGTCCGAAGATGAAAACGGGCAGGGCTTTGGGGCCATACAAACTGAGGCTTTTATTGCGGGCGGCTTTTACCGTTGAGCCCGCACTGAGAAATAAAGAGGCTTTGAAAAATCCGTGCCAGATCATGTGCGCGATAGCGGCCGGGAAAAGCCCCATGCCACACTGCATGATCATGAAGCCCATCTGACCCATCGTGGAACAGGTGAGGGTGCGCTTCACATCGCTTTGTACCAGCATCCAGAGGGTGCCCGCAATTGCGGTCAGCCCGCCCAGCACCACCAGAAGTGTGGCACTCCACGCCTGGGTGCTCCAGACCGGGTATAATTTATACAGGACGACCGCTCCTCCATTCACCAGCCCGGCGTGCATAAAGGCAGATACCGGCGTAGGTGCATTAGCAGAAGCGATTAACCAGCGGTGGAAAGGCCAGATAGCTGACTGAGCAAGG
>CAZNHN010000222.1:1249-4567 GCA_964572415.1 uncultured Phaeodactylibacter sp. | reverse complement strand
CGTATATATGATCCTCGTCGAGTACCACAGCAACCGCTTTACTCGTCCGCAAATGTGATCTGCTCTTGTCCGCGTCACATAAATAAATTGCCCGACCAATAAAACGAGCCCGCCGATGACCGGAAGCCAGGGCGTAACTTCTACAGAAAGGGAAAGGCGCTCCAGCGACCAGTGCCCCTGTGTGTAGTAGACCAAACCGACAGCTGCCAGCAAAAGCAATGCTCCCCCTCCAAGGTGCAGAAGGGCATAACGGGCCGAAGCCGCCGCCGCTTTCCATTCCAGCTGGAAACCAATCAGACGCGCCAGTAATACATTACTCACCAAAAGCCCGGCCACCATAAGCAACAAATGGTCGGCTGCACTGAAAAATACCAGCGACAGGGTAAGTGCCATCAGGTAACAGAAAACCTCCCGCTGATTGCGGTGGCCACCAAAATGCCGCAGCCCGTAAGCCTGAATGACCAGGCTCACAAAGCAAACAACCGCTGACAGTAAGGTATGTGTGGGAGAAAAGACCAGCCCCAGCCCATCCGTAAACAAGGCAGGTGCGTACAGTGCGCCCAGGCTGAGCAAAAAGCCTGCCCCGGTAAGGAAGGTGCTCAGGCGCTCCGCTTTAGGCAGGGGGCTTAGTAAGCCAAGTAGTCCAAAAACTAACAGTCCGATTAGAATCATTTTCGTTGGATTGATTTCGGGCTGCAAGGTAAAGGGATGCAGACTATAAATAAAATTAAAAAATTTGATCTTTTACATTAGAAAAACTAATACTTTTATCTTGGATAATTCCACACTTACCCAAATGCAAAGTACCACCATGGATCACAAAATTTTATACCTCGATCTGCCCCTGATTCGAACTTTTATTACCGTCATCGATCAACAGGGGTATAGCCTGGCTGCCAATGAACTGAGCAGAACACAGTCTGCAATCAGTCAGCAAATCAAAAAATTAGAGCACCTGGCGGGGCAGCAACTGGTCAGAAAGCAGGGACGGAGGCTCCAAATGACGGACGCTGGCGAGGTGGTCTACCGGTATGGCATGGAGATGCTGCGCGTGGAACAGCAGCTAAGAGAAGAGCTTTTCAGTGAGGAAATTGAAGGGCGGGTACGCCTGGGTATCCCGGAGGACCTGGCCATCCACTACCTGCTTCCTATACTGGCCCGGTTTCGGGAGCAGTACCCGCGCATACAGCTCTCTGTGGAGTGCGACCTAACAGAAAACCTATACAAGAACTTCAAAGCGAACGAGTACGAGTTGGTTATCCTCAAGCATGAGCAGCTCAATGTAGCTTACCCCGACCGCATCGTGAAGACCTGGTACGACCCGCTCGTATGGGTGGGCAGAAGCGAGGAAGAGTGCAATGCCTGGCAGTTTGCTAAAAACGTTCCGGTGATTGTCTCTCCTGAGCCTTGCGTTTACCGCAGGCAGGTGTTGCATCAACTGAATGCGGAGCAATTTTCAATTGACCTGGCTTATGTAAGCGAGAGCTATAGCAGCAAACTGTTGGCCATTCGTGCGGGGCTGGGCCTGGCCGCATTGCCGCAAAGCCTGGTGCCGGAAGACTGTGTAATTGTAAAAACAGGGCTGCCTAAATTGTCGGCCACACAGATTTCTTTGTTCCGGTCAGACATTCAGGCCAAGGTCGCCCAATACCTGCGCGACCGCATCATCGACAGCTTCGACCACCGGCTGGGCCTGCATCAATCCACATAAAGTACCAGGCCTTTGAGGTACTCCCCTTCCGGATGGAAAATGCCCACCGGGTGGTCAGCGGGCTGCGAAAGCTGGTGCACAATCCGGGCATTGCGCCCGGCCTCATGAGCAGCCGCTACGATGGTATTATTGAACAACGCCCGGTCTACCACCTGGGAACAAGAGAATGTAAACAGCAATCCACCCGGTTTGACTTTCTGCAGGGCCAACGCATTCAGACGCTTGTACCCCTGCACGGCATTGTGGCGTTTTTTGATATTTTTGGCGAAAGCCGGCGGGTCTACAATCACAATATCGTAGTCTGCGGGCGCTTCTTTCAGGAAAGCCATGACATCCTGAGTGTGGCTTTGGTGAAGCCCCGATTCGAAGTTCCCCAGTTCCACATTCCGGTCGGTCAGCGCCATAGCAGTTTGAGAAACGTCTACGGATTCCACCTGCCGGGCACCAGCCTGCAGCGCGTAGATGGAAAAGCCGCCGGTATAGCAAAAGGTGTTGAGCACTTTCTTACCTGGTGCATACTGTGCCAGCAGTTGCCGGTTTTCCCGCTGATCCAGGAAAAAGCCGGTTTTTTGCCCGGTTTCCCAGTCGACCTGAAAAATATGGCCGTACTCTAAAACCTCATTGGCCCCTCCTTCGCCCCAGACGTAGGCGTTCTTTACGTTTTCGCTGTAGTTGCGGGGAAGGGTTTCGGCACTCTTATCGTAAATAGCGCTAAGCTGAGTTCCCATCGCGTGGCGCAGGGCGTTGACAATCTGCTCCATCGCCCGGTGCATGCCAATAGAATGGCATTGCACCACTGCGGTACCTGCATAGTAGTCAATAATCAGCCCGGGCAGCCCATCGCCCTCTGCATGAATGAGCCGGTAGGCATTGAGGTCGTCCCGTTGCGTAAGCCCCAGCGTGGACCGGTAAGCATAAGCATTTTGCAGGCGTTGATTCCAGAAAGCCTGATCGGGCGCAGTATCCCCAAAGACGATCATACGCACCATAATGCTGCCGTGCTGGAAGTGCCCGGCACCAAAAACTTCCCCGTCTTCCCCAACCACCTGCACAAGGTCGCCATCCTGAACGCCTTCCGGTGTACTCTTAATGGCTCCGCTAAAAACCCAGGGGTGCCGGCGGCGCAGGGCAGCCGCTTTCTTTTTCCGAATTACAACTTGCTTCATGCCGCAAAGGTAGGCAAGATCAGCTCAATTTCTGCAGTTCCTCAATCATCAGGTCAAAATTCACATGCTCGCGGATCAAAGTAATAGCCCGCTTGATTTTCCAGGGTGTGCGGGTATTGATCTTTACCTCAATGCGGCTCACCTTGACCACCGAACCATAGGTATCAAGCTGAGTGGTGATGACCGGGATCTCATTATTTATGAAGTAAGGGTGCTTCATCTCCTCTGGCTTGTACCAGTTGGCCTTTTTGCCATCACCCGTCACGATAACCCCGGAAAGAGGTGTACGCTTAAGGTTTTTGACTTTGGCAATATGCTTGACCTTCTCAATGGCCTCGTTCAGTCGCTTATGGCTTACCACCAAAAGCACATTGCGGAAAGCACTAAACTCGTTAAGGTCAACCAGAGAGCCCGCCATGATGTCCTCCACCCGGTTATTGA
>CAZNHN010000222.1:0-1239 GCA_964572415.1 uncultured Phaeodactylibacter sp. | reverse complement strand
CCGGGTCTCCGGGACCATGGCAATGCCCATGCGCAGGACCCGTTCAGGGGACAGGGCCGTGATGTTTTCGCCGTTGAAGACCACCCGGCCGCCAACGACTTCGTTGACCGTTTCCATAATGGGAAAGAGCAGGGTTTTATCGAAAGGGACGACCCCAAGGAGCGGGATATCCATTCTTTCCAGCTTTTTGCCAACAAACTGCGTAACCTCATCGTGCTTTTCCGGAATGACCTTGTTGACGATCACACCAAGCAACGGGAGATTGTACTCCCGGAAAAGCGCCATGCTCATGATCAGGCGGTCAATGGTACGCCCAATCCCACCTTCCACCACCATGACCACAGCTGCGTCGAGCATTTTAGCTACATCCGCATTGGAGAGGTCTACCACGCCACCTACGCCCGGGTGGCCGGTACCTTCGTAAACCATAATATCAAAATCAGGCTCCAGCTTGTTAGCAGCTGCGTGAATGGCTTGCGGGTAATTGAAATCTTCCGGGTTAGCCAGGTAAGCTTTGGTAGCGCCCCGCCCGAGAATAACCGGGCTGTGGTACTCTGGCATCAGCTCAAAGCCAATCACCTGAGAAAAGAGGACTGCATCTTTATCCGCTGTTTTCCCGTTGACCGTAAGGTGCTGCTGACCGACCGGTTTGCAATAACCGGTACTGTAGCCCATTTTTTGCAGATTAGCTACGATGCCCAGTGTGGACGTGGTCTTTCCAATATGCTGCCCGGTCGCAGCGACATAGATATTTTTCATAGGCGCTCTGTTTGAGAGCGGTTAAGGTAGGGATTTTTTCTCATCTGAAAAGGGGGTTTTCGCAACTGCGCGGCGGTAAAGACCCCGCTATTCCCTCTCAAATGCCAGGTCCTGAGCCGCCTGTTATCCCTTCAGTGCGGCCCGGTTGATTTTGCCGGTATCGTTTTTGGGCAGTTCATCCAGAAAGACGATATCCCGCGGCACTTTGAATTTGGCCAGGTGCGCTTTGCAATGGGCACGCAGGGTTTCCGCATCCTCGGTTTTGCCTGTGGCATGCAGTACAACGAAAGCCCGGCCGGACTCCCCCCATTTTTCATCCGGCACACCGATCACCGCCGCTTCGGCCACTGCGGGGTGCGCCTGCAGGACGCGCTCCACTTCTGCCGGATAGACGTTCTCGCCTCCGGAAATGTACATGTTCTTGATGCGGTCCACCACAAAGAAGTAGTGCCCTTCGTCCGCCCTTACCATATCGCCGGT
>CAZNHN010000221.1:8839-10248 GCA_964572415.1 uncultured Phaeodactylibacter sp. | reverse complement strand
ATCCTTTCACCCGGACTATCAGTTTGGAGGAGAGGCACCGGACGCGGTATCCAACTACACGAACCGTTCGCCTTATCCGATGCTGCACCTGATCCGGGAAGAACGCCTGGAGACTGCACTGGAGCACTACGAAGCCCCGGAAGACATCCCCAACCGGAATATCGCCCGGCTGGAAGCTATGGGGCGCATCGGTATTTTAGATCTATTGCATCAGATCAAACCAAAAAGTAAGAAATGACATTATCCGAGCGCATAGAGGTATTGGGGCAACTCGGCGATCACCTGCTGGGCAAAGATGAGTACCTGGAAGCGGTCATGAAGCGCACCGCTTTTCACAATGGCTGGTTTACGGAAGCGAGTCAGCAGGAAGCGGTCCGGGAAATCGCGGTACAGATGCTCAACCGGGACCGGCTACAGGAGTGGCTGTCGCGCTACGAGCTAACCGTAAAGAGCCTTAAAAAAGTGGGGATTGTCATGGCTGGGAATATTCCGTTGGTTGGATTCCACGACTGGTTGTGTGTATTCGTAGCCGGGCATCAGGCGCAGGTGAAGTTATCAGAAAAGGACCCCTTTCTGTTTCCGTACCTGATGAAAATCCTGGAGCGCCTGGATGAACGCACGCTGGCCTACACAACGGTCACCGACCGGCTTCAGGGTTTTGATGCGGTCATTGCTACCGGTAGCAATAATTCTGCCCGCTACTTCGAGGCGTACTTTTCAAAATACCCCAATATCATCCGGAAAAACCGGAACGGGGTAGCCATACTTACCGGGGAAGAAACACCCGCTGAATTGCGGGCATTAGGAAAAGACATCTTCCAATACTATGGTCTGGGTTGCCGCAATGTGGCTAAACTTTATGTTCCGGAAGGATATGATTTTGACCCTTTGCTGGAAGCCCTGCACGAGTACCGGGAAGTGGTGCTCAACACGAAGTACAAAAATAATTTTGATTATAACTACGCCTTATTTATGCTCAATAAAATGGAGTTCAGGGCAAACGGTTGTATTCTTTTGGTGCAAGACCCGGCATTGCAATCCCGCATAGCTTGTCTGCATTACGAGCCCTACAGTTCGTTAGAGGAAGTGGCTAAAGAGCTGCAGGAACGTGAAAGCGAGGTTCAGTGTACCGTTGCCAAAAGCGGAATACTGCCAATGCCCGCATTTGATTTTGGAAAAGCACAGGAGCCGGCGTTATGGGATTATCCGGATGGAGAAGATACTTTAGCTTTCCTTGCCGGGCTGTGAGTAAAAATTGACCAAAAACTGAAAATTAAGAAGCAAATGCCTTAATTTGTCAATTGAATTTGCAAATTTGGAATTCAGAATAAACTTTTCCGGATATTGCGGCTTCGAAGCGGCTGACTTTCAGTTTACTGAATGGTGTTCAGATGCCTGACAAACCGCAA
>CAZNHN010000221.1:5598-8829 GCA_964572415.1 uncultured Phaeodactylibacter sp. | reverse complement strand
CGCAACGAGAACAAGTTTTCTTTACCCGTTCCAACACAGAAAGCTACATTACCTCACGATATGAGTAGTTTTGATAAGATCTTTTTAGTAGATGACGATAAGATCTTCTTACTGACCGCAAAATTCAGCCTGAAACGGGTATTCCCTGAGGCTGAGATACAGTCTTTCAGCAATGCTGAGGAGGCAATTGACCGTTTGATACAGGAAAAGCCGGATCTGCTCCTGCTCGATTTGAATATGCCGGTCATGGACGGCTGGACTTTTCTGGAGCAACTGGAGGAGAAAGGATCAGCGGTGACCTTCCCGATTTATATTGTTTCCTCCTCCATTGATCCATCTGATATTAACCGGGCTAATGAGCATAGCCACGTGATGGGCTTCATTGAGAAGCCGTTGGATGAGCAGAAGGTGAAGGCATTGATTGAGGGGTAGAAAAAGGGGGGGGCAAAAAGCTACTTTCACGCTGGATTTGGAATAAAAAAAAGCGCAACACCGCTGATGAGCAGTGTTGCGCTTTTCAGTTTTCAACATTCACAGGCTTACTTGAAGATAATCTTCTGCACAAGGCTGCCTTTGTCTTCAAATCGCAGGCGTGCAAAGTACATACCGGATGGCAGGTCTTCGCGCGGAATTACGATGTTATTTTCAGACAAGTTGAACTGTGTTTGCACCAGTCGGCCGCTGATGTCGTACAGCAGCAGGTCTTTTACCGGGTATGCCGCATTGGTTTGCAGGCGTACTTCCTCGATAGCCGGGTTCGGCGCGACAATCAGTCCTACTTCCTTGGCATCCAGCAGGGCTTCCTGAGTGCCCACTGGCGAACAAGGCAGGAATAGTGCGGCGCAGGCGCGTGGTGCGTAGTAGGCCATGATAGTGTCGATGTAGGTACGTGCTCTTTCAGGAGACATATTTGGGTTGAGCATGATACCGGTTTCATGATTTACGTTAGTTGCAGGATCCCACCAGTCCCAGGGCCCGCTATCTGTAGGTATCAAACCAGTTAGAGGGTATAGACCGTTGAGCCCATCGTTTCGGCTATTTGCAATCATGGTGATTTCGTCCTGGAAGTTTGCGGTAACAAATATATCGTTAAGTCCGAGTTGGTTTGCCTTTTGGGCAACCAGGTAGGAGCCTTGTACTTCCACTACCTGCTCGTTGGTTGTGGGCACAATCAGGATGCCCTCAGTGTAAGGTGCAAATGCATCGGTAGGAGAGTGAAAAGAAATAAATGGAGGGTCACTGGCATCCAGCCAAGACGTATCCCCTAATGCGCCACCCATATTTACTGCAAGGTCAAATTCAGAGCCATAGCCAACGTGGTTAGGTACGCATAAGGTGTCTCCGCTTGCAGGATTGATGCCAAATGTCGTTCCATCGGGGTCACCATGGATAGGCAACAGCACCATTGGGTCAGGCTGTCCATCACCCGTAATATCTTGACCAATAAACTTAGGTAAAACAATATCAGGGTATTGATCGATAGTAGCTGAAGCAAAAGAAATATAACCACCGGTACCCTGTCCCCAAGCTACGATACGAGTGGTGTCGACGCCCCATGGGTTGCCCTCTTCCGCAACGGTCCTCTTAAAGTACCGCACTGCAGTACGGGAATCCTGCACGCCGCGGTAAGCAGCGTTAATCAAAGTGTTGGTACGTTCTTCCTGCGTTGCAGCGAGCGGGTTCCAGCCTTTGCGGTAATCCACTACGCCACACACATAGCCCATACGTGCCAGACGGCTGGCAACTTCAACTACAGTGCTATCCTTCATAGTGCCACCAGTGCCGTTGTTGGCAGGGTAAGGCAGGAAGTTTCCGGTGTGGAAATAGAGTACCAGCGGGCGATTCGTTTCCATATCCTCAGCCGGAGGCGTATAGATGTCCACTGCGAGTGGACGGAGAGTGACTTCTCCTGTTACGGGGACCGTAAGTACGGTCACGTTTGCACCGTAAGATCGAGTTTCGACTTCAAAATCGTCGAAGATCATGTCCAGGTATCTTTCCTGTGCCTGAAGCTGTAACGTAGCTGCGGCAATTAGGAGCATTAGAATTAAGTTAATTTTCTTCATAGGAAGACATTTTGGTTATTGCTGTTAAAAACGGTTAGTTGCTACTTCTTTTTCCATTCGTAAAGCAGGCTAAAGTAAGCCAGGCGGCCTACACGGGGACCGCCATAGGTTTGGAATACCAGATTGTTGAGCACATTGGATGCCCCCAACTTAAAGGTTGTATTGATTGACCTGGCGTGGTAATTAATTTGTGCATCCAGCAGGTCATAGCTGGGAATAAAACCAGTAAACTGAGGAGATCCTTCAAATAGGAAGCCTTCTATCCATTTGTAATTGATATTAAAACCCCAGTTTTTCAAGGTAAGCCCGCCGAGGTCCATCACGATATTTCGGCCCGAAAAGCCAATATTAAATTTGTGCTCCGGGGTGTTGAATGCCGGGATGATCGGATCATCAATGTCTGAATTTAACCGGTTCCAGCTGTAGTTACCGGATAATTGGTAATAATCTCCAAAGTAATAATTCAGCCCGATAGAAAAGCCCTGTGTTGTTACATTATTCCTTGAGTTGGCTGCATACCGGTAAGCCTGCAAATCGGTTGGAAAACCAGTTGTTTCATCAAAGGTAGCTTCCACACCAATATTGAATCCAAGGAAGCTGGTATACACACTGTAGTAGTATCCTGCATCTACGTAAAGCTTATTGAAAAGCGTTGTCCGGTATCCCAATTCAAAGGTGCGTACCTGCTCCGGGCGGACCGGATCAATATCAATGTATTCCAATTGGTTAAGGTCAAGTGAATCCCGATACCGGTCAAAAGACTCGATCGTGATCAGGCTGTCTACACCATTCAGGTTGCCGGCAAGGATAGCGCGACCTACGTTAAGGTTTAGAAACTGATCCGCTAAAGTAGGATTACGCAATGCGGAAGAGAACGAGGCGCGCAGATAATTATTGGGCTTGGGTTTCCAAACCATGGAGAGCGCCGGAGATACGACAGCGTCGAAGTTCTGGTTTTTATCCATTCGCAAGGTGCCGTTAAGGGTGAGGCGCTCGTCAAGGTACTTATGGCTAACACCAGCATACAGACCGAATTCGCTGTTCGTGATGGTTACATCCGCAGTGTCATAAAAAATAGTGCCGTCTGAGTCAGGGGTATAAAGTCGATAATTACCTCCAACGACAATTTCGTCTACGAATTCAGGTGTAAAGCGGTACTCACCGT
>CAZNHN010000221.1:4199-5588 GCA_964572415.1 uncultured Phaeodactylibacter sp. | reverse complement strand
CATGGTAAAGAGCTGACCGGTCAAAAAATCGCGTGCCGTTTTCTTCTTCATTGTTTTTGGCAGAAGTGATTTCTTCAAAGGCTTGTTGAAACTCCGGTGTGCCGGGCCGAAGGAAGTCCTGGGTTGGCTCAGCGCTGATTGGGTTGGCGAGATTCGCTACTTGCTCTGCAAAACTATGCCAATTGATCAAAGAGTCCTGGAATTCTGAAATCCATTGGTCGGCTGCCTGATTGTCAAACATCGTAGAAATCGATCCATCCGGATTGATTACAACTTCTAATTCGGGATAGCCTAACTGCCGGGCACGGTTCTCAAAATTGATCCCCAGCTCGTTTCGGCCCCTCCAGGCTCCAATGTAGTCAGACGCCCACTGAGTATTGCTCTTGGCACGCTCCTGAAGGCGCAACGCTGTGAAGTAAGGGTCGTAGGAGTTGCCGGCATCCTCATGAGTGGCATACGCCCGGATGAAGAATTTGTTTTGTTTACGAAACTCCAGCCTGTTCTGGAAAAACAGAATATCCCGCAGGCTGAACCGGTTATCGCCCTGGTACACCGTAGTGCCCGTACTGAAGCTGCTTGCGTATATAAGTTCCGGAGATTCTATTCCTTTGGAGGGGTTTGTGCGCAGGTGAAAGGCCACATTGGCTTTGATATTTTCAGTGTCGTAGTCTACAATATCTACCTCTCGGTAGCCAGTGCGGTACCAGGTGCCAAGGCCTACAAAGTTCCACGGCAGTGCTCCGGATAGGTTGTTCCCTGCAAAAAACTCATCACCGTAAATATTCACCGCATCGAATCGCCCCGGGTTACTGGCATCGACGATGGAGTTGTCAACGGGTGAGAAGTTGTCCGCTTCCCAGTCGTCTGCACGCAAATAAGAAAAGTTGATTTTATAGCCAAAAACATCCTGTCCATCCTTATTTTTTACCGCATCGGCCCAGCGAAAGGCGGATTCCACCAGGTTGCGCTCACCTGCTTTGACCATAGCCGAAAGTCCCTTATGGAAAAAAGGGCCTTTGGTCGTCATGCTGATGACCCCGTTAAAAGCACCAGGCCCATAGAAAGCAGAGCTGGCACCCTGTACAAGGTCTACCTTGAGTACATCCAGTTCGGAGGCGCCAAGGAAATTGCCCAGAGAGAAGTTAAGCCCCGGCGATTGGTTGTCCACTCCATCAATGAGCTGTAGAGAACGCACCGGGCTGGTACTGTTGAAGCCCCGGGTGTTAATGACTTTAAAGCCGAGGCTGGCAGAAGTCAGGTCCACTCCTTTGAGGTTGCCCAGACCTTCGTAGAAACTCGTGGCTGCCGTCTCTTTAATCGCCAGCACATCCATAGACTCCACCGTTAGCGGAGAGGATTTTTGCTTGTCGGAAATACGCTGCCCTCTAA
>CAZNHN010000221.1:486-4177 GCA_964572415.1 uncultured Phaeodactylibacter sp. | reverse complement strand
GCTCATACCCTACATAGGATACACTAAGCTTAACCGGCAGGCTATTCTGGGTTTTCAGTGCGAAAGCGCCGTCAAAATCGGTTACGGTACCTTCGGTGGTCCCATCTATCACCACACTTGCTCCGATTAAGGGCTCTTTGGTGTTTTCATCAAACACTTTTCCACTCAGGGTGACCTGCGCATGGGAAGCATTGAAAAACAGCAAACTAAGAACAAAATTTAGAAACCAACCTATGCGTGCAAATTTCATGTCATCCACCTGTCTGGTTTGGAAAATTTATTTGGATTTCGGCTGCCAAAATAGGGAATTTTAAATACAATTAACCCAGCTTTAACACAATAAATTTAGGGTATGGCAAATAATGACATTTCTGTTTTGGGTAAGAAGTTGATTATCAACAAGCATTAACGGAAATGATTTTAGCGAATTTTCGCTAAGCATTAGATCATGTCTGCCCCGATTGACAATGCGACCCCCAGAATGATCACGCCCAGCTTCCGCCAGGAGACCCGGTGCTGATGGGTGTCATCGGCTTCAAACAGAATCGTAGTACTAATATGGAGAAAGGAGCCAATCACAAAACCCAGTAAATTGGCAATTTGTACGCCCGAAAGGTTAAAGGTGCCGGCGGCAAGGGCTCCGAGTGGGGACATTAGGGCGAAAATGACCAGGCACGTCCAGGCAATTTTCCTGCTAAAGCCGGAGCGGATGAGCAGTGCGACCAGCGCAAAGGCAGCCGGGAGTTTGTGCAGTATGATACCAATGAGTAATTGCTGCCCACCTTCTTCATGCTGATGATGGTGGGCGTGGAAGTCTTCAAAATAGCCTAGTGGCATGCCTTCCAGAAAAGCGTGAAGGGAGAGGCCAGCCATGACCTGTATCGCAAAACTGGCGGGCTCGTGCTGATGGGCATGCACATGCCCGTGCTCTATGCCACGGCTGAACTGTTCAAGGATCAGTTGGGTGAAAAAACCTCCGAGGACCCAGAAGCCGGCATTGTGTCCGCCTTGTTCAAACACGCCGGGCATCAGGTGAAGCACTGTAATGCCCATGATGTAAGCGCCGCTGAAAGAGAGGGTGAGTTTCAGCCATTGGTCATTAAAGGTGCTGTACCGGAAGCTTAGCCAGCCTCCCGCAATGACGGTCAGGAATAAAGCGATGTATTCGGGTAGGCTCATATAGTTACATTTTGAAGGTTTAGCGCAGGGCGGGCATTGAAGGCGCTGCTCAGCCCCCAGCCAATAAGGCTTCCGATGCACCCGCCAACCAGTACATCGAGTGGATAGTGTACTCCGACATAGACCTGTCCGTAAGCAATACTGATTCCCCACAGCACCAGCGGCCACCGGAGCCATTTGTAGGTAGCACCCAGCGTCAGCGCAATAAACCAGGCAATAGCCAGATGGTTGGTGGCATGGGAGGAGGTGAAACTGTAGCCGCCGCCGCAGCCGCCCCGTTGTTCTACTTCAAAGGGTAGCTCCGTATTGTTACAGGGGCGTAGACGCTCAAAGGTGGGTTTCATTACCTTACTGCTCACTGTATCGGCCACGCCAACCGTCAGCACCACGCCCAGGATAAAATATAGCCCTCTCAGCCGGAAGCGGTAAATAGCGAAACCGGCCAGAACGGCGTAGAGCGGAATCCAGGTTTTCTTGTCCCGCCACCAGGGCATAACTTCATCCAGCACCGGATGGGTCCACACGCCATTCAGCAGGTGGAAAAGGGATTCATCCCAATGCAACAGGTTGGACAGTAGAACTTCCATAGTTTAGGGATTGATGAGGTTGGCGACCAGAATCAGCCGTGGGCTTTCTATCCAGTTATAGGGCTGTAGTTTGTAGTCGCCATAGGTACGCAGGATGTTGAGCCCGGCCAGTTCAAACAGCCGTTCAAAATCAGCCAGTTCAAACAAACGGACGCGCTCTTCAAAGAAATAGTTCCTATGCCCATCGGCAAACCGTATGGTCTTCACCACGTGCTGGTCTTCCTGTCGTTTGTGCAGGTCAAAGGTTATGCCGTTGATTTCCCGGTGCTCAGGGCCGGTCAGGCGTTGCCGGACGTAGTGGGCATTAAAAAAGTCGAGCACGAAGGTACCCTTCGGCTTTAAACTGTGTGCTACATTTTTCAGGGTCTGCAGGTCTTCTGCCTCCTCTTCAAAGTAGCCAAAGCTGGTGAAGAAGTTGAAAATATAATCAAAAGCAGCTCCCCGGAAGGGCTCCCGCATGTCATGCGTAAAAAAGTGGAGATGGTCGTGCTCAAACTGACGGGCAAACTCGATGCTTTGCCGGGACAGGTCCAGGCCCGTCACATCATAACCTTTTCCAGCGAGGTGGCGGGAGTAGCGCCCTTTACCGCAGGCCAGATCGAGCATGCAGCTGCCTGCAGGCGGATCGAGGGTGTTCAAAAGGTTATCGATGAAACCCTCTGCTTCAGATTCATCCCGGTCTTTGTATAAAATATGATAGTAAGGTGAATCAAACCATTCCGCGAACCATTCTTCCTTGACCATTTTACCTGATTAAGTTATCGGGCGCAAAGATAGTCTTCCCAGAGGGTTTTGCAACGAAGTTGCAAGATATTTGCCGGGTCAGAAAGCCCATATTACGCCTAAAGTGTTGCCTTGCAGCCCAAAACCAGCCTGTACTTTCATCCGGTTTTGGAGCTTCCTGTGGAGTTCCGGGATCAGGATGCCCATTCCCGCTCCAATCAAACCGCCGGCAATGACATCAGATGGGAAATGCTTTAGCGCACGTACCCGAAGCCACGCAACAGTGGCTGTGGGCAGGCTGGCTGCCCCAAAAAGCAGCCAACGCCGGCTGCCCCATTCCGGATGATAATCGTGCAGTACCTTGGCCAAAAAGAAACCGCCCATAGCGGTGGTGGCGACATGGCCTGAATAAAAAGAATTGCGCATATTGCCCGATTGGCGCTCCTCAAGCGGGACCTCCTCGTAAAAGGCCAGCGGGCGGTACCGGTCTACAAATGTGGGGCCGAGCGGGCTGTAGGTGTAAAGGTTGGATGTCAGCGCAACGGTTTCAAGGTACAACAGTGCTACATCCAGGTAGTCTTTTTTGACCTTTCCGTCCAGCAACAAAAGAAAGGGTACGCTCGCTGTTCCGTACATTAATATATCAGAGACTCGGTGAGCCTGTTCCCGTTTGCCGGGATCCTGCGTCAGCCCCGATCGGTTCAATCGGCTAATGCTGTTTGTCATTAGTTGATTGAGTTCGGGCTTGGTTAGACGGGGCTTATTCTTCACCCTGGACAAGCCTTCGAAGTTGGTATACGCACCTACCAAAGCAACTCCGCCACTTGCCCACCGGTTCACATGGTATACGCCGAGGCTGTCCCCGATGTTATGTTGAGCGGAAGTGTTTGAAAATGGAAGGGTTGCACACAGCAGTAAAAGCCAGATCAGCTTCATGAACAGTATTCAATTTTCTTACCTAAAGGTCGCCAGGCAGGGATTAGTTCGCAGGTTAGAAGTGGGTTTCGTAGAACTGAACAACCCGCTCGTCGATTAGGATGTCCTGCATGCGCAGTGGTGTCTTCAAAACGATGCCTTCCAGGCTCCGGCAACGGCTGAGCGCTACGTAGGTTTGCCCGTGTTCGAAGGCGCCTCTGCCCAGGTCGATAATGACTTTGTCAAACGTTTTGCCCTGCGATTTGTGAATCGTAATGGCATAGGCC
>CAZNHN010000221.1:0-476 GCA_964572415.1 uncultured Phaeodactylibacter sp. | reverse complement strand
GAGAAGGTTCCGGCGCAGCATGATGTAGTGCTGCGTGTGCATCACGACAAGGGCCACGGGGTATTCGCTGCCTTGCGATTTGTGAATCGTAATCGCCCATGCTAAACGCAGAGGGAGCTGGGTGAAATTGCCCAACGTCTCGGTATCTATTCGGTTAGGGTCTTTTTCGCTGGGTTTGTACTTGACTACTTCCCACTCCATGGGCTCTACCTCCAGTTGCCTGGGGGTGCCATCAGCCTGCTCAATTTGCACCGTCACGGTCTTCTTGTCCAGCTTGATCACCTTCTGGATGGTCCTCAAATTCGATCCCAAAATTTCTCATATAATCACACATTATGTCTACTCCATCAGACAAATCTATTTCGCTTTGTTCATACTTGTCTTTAAAATATTTCATCAGTTTTATGGTTCTATCATTTAGAAAATGTGAAGATGGAATAACAAAATTCTGTAATGATTTTTCGATGTGGTGATAT
>CAZNHN010000220.1:0-10263 GCA_964572415.1 uncultured Phaeodactylibacter sp. | reverse complement strand
ATCAGTAATTTTACTATCAGACGCATGTTCGTTTGGTTTGATTAGTGAATTATATTGGTTTTAACGTTTGCCCGCTAAATGGACGAATTACAAGGCTCAAAGGTAAAAAAAGCTTGTAACATTTTACAAATACTAAGGTTTGATTGGCAACTGGGGTTAGAATTATTGTAAAAGGGGTTAAATTTTGGTTGGGTTAAGCCATGCACACAATTAAATTTAGAACGTCAGATGAGCTTGTTTGTTTGTTTTCCGTGTATTTGGATTTTGGGTAATATACTTAGTCATTAGTTGGGTAGGGGCACTATGTTGTATACCACCCAACTCAAAAAAAGACTATTTTTCTGTAATTCCCTATTTTTGTGCCTATATTACTGTCTAACCATAAATAGTTAAATGGAACACCGGATTAAGGAAGAAGGTAAATTTAAATACATTGAGACCCAGGGTGAGGGGCCTAACCTTCTGTTATTGCATGGGCTTTTTGGCGCGCTAAGCAACTTTGAGGGCATCATTGAGCATTTTAAGAAAACGCACAATGTGGTTGTGCCGATACTCCCTATTTTTGAACTTCCCATCCGGAAAGTATCTGTTACCGGTCTAGTCGATTACGTCGTTGATTTTGTGAACTACAAGGAATACGATAAAGTGAATGTACTTGGCAATTCGCTGGGGGGGCATATTTCGCTGCTGTATGCACTGGCCCAGCCAGATAAGATCAGTTCAATCATTCTTACCGGTAGTTCGGGCTTATTTGAAAGCGCTATGGGGACGAGCTTCCCCAAGCGTGGCGACTATGATTTTATCAAAACTAAAACGGAATCGACATTCTACCGGCCAGAGGTAGCCACAAAGGAACTGGTGGATGAAGTTTTTGATATTGTTAACGACCGCAATAAAGCCATTCGGGTTATCGCTACTGCCAAGTCGGCCGTGCGCCATAACCTGGGGGACAAACTCCATCAGATCGAAGCGCCAACATTATTGGTTTGGGGTAAAGAAGACAATATTACACCTGCATTTGTAGGTGAAAAGTTCAATGAGCTAATTGAAAATTCCCGTCTGGTCTTTTTGGAGCAATGCGGGCATGCCCCGATGATGGAGCACCCGGAGGTGTTCAATAAGTATCTGGAGGACTTTCTGGCTGAAGTAGCCGCTAAAGAAAGCGCTTAGCCGCTGGCTGTTTGAGTTAAATGAGGGAGACTATCTTGCCAATTTTTACGTTACAAAGGTACTTAAGCTTTGTTAACTTCTGATTCCTTTATCTTTATGGTAAGTGAATGCAATGCTGTATTTCAGCACTGTACATCTGTTGTATTGTAAAACACAACCATACATGTCTATTCTAAGAACATTATTTATTGGCAGCATGCTATTGCTGTTCGGTAGCTGCGGCAGCCAGCAAAAAGCTGTGCAGCCTGCCGAAGAACCTGTCATGGAGACAGAGTTCCGGCAGTTGGATACCATGTTCGTCTCTGCACCCCGTGACCCGGAGCCGGAAAATTACACTCTGCCAACCTACCGGGCCAGCCATACCCGTACGCACGATTTGATACATACCATCCTTGATCTGCAGTTTGACTGGGAAGCAGAGCAGGTTCTGGGCATTGCTACGCTTACTTTGTCTCCTTATTTTTATCCTTCTGATGAAGTTACACTTGATGCCAAAGGCTTTGAGTTCGAATACATCCGGTTGAAAGACAGTGACAGCAATCTGGAATATGACTATGATGGGCGTCAGGCGAAAATCAACCTGGGAAAAACGTATAAAAAAGGAGAATCGTACACCTTGGAGATCAAATACGTGGCTACGCCGGCAGCGTCCGGCGGCAGTTCTGCCATCACTTCCGATAAGGGGCTGTTCTTTATTGACCCCCGGGACGAAGACCCGGAAAAGCCTACTCAAATCTGGACACAAGGGGAGACAGAGCACAATTCCCGCTGGTTCCCGACCATTGATAAGCCTAATGAGCGGACCACGCAGGAAATGTATGTGACCGTTGAAGAGCAATATGAGGTGCTGTCAAACGGTATTCTGGAAGGTGTGGCATCCGAGGACGGCATGAAAACCTGGCACTGGGTCATGGATCAGCCACACGCGCCCTACCTTTTCATGCTGGCCATTGGGGAGTTTGCTGTGGTGGAAGATACCTGGGAAGGTAAGCCGGTGACCTACTATGTTGAACCGGAGTACGAGGCGGATGCTGAAGCCATCTTTGCCCACACCAAGGAAATGCTTTCCTTCTTCTCGGATAAATTAGGGGTAAAGTACCCCTGGCAAAAGTATGCACAGGTGGTGGTGCGCGACTATGTTTCCGGCGCTATGGAGAATACCACTGCTGTCATATTCGGTGACTTCGTACAGCGCCACAAACGCGAGCTCATTGATAATGGCAACGATCGTATCGTTGCCCACGAGCTGTTCCACCACTGGTTTGGTGACCTGGTGACCACCGAGAGCTGGTCTAACCTGACTATGAACGAGGGGTTCGCCAATTACAGCGAGTACCTCTGGTTTGAGCACAAGTACGGCCGGGACTATGCCGACCACCATCTGTTGGGCGAATGGTCAGGTTATCTGAGCTCAGCCCGGGGTAATCTGCACCCGTTGATTCACTTTGGGTACGAAGATAAAGAAGACATGTTTGATGCCCACAGCTACAACAAAGGCGGAGCGGTGCTGCATATGCTGCGCAACTATGTAGGCGACGATGCCTTTTTTGCTGCCCTCAACCTCTACCTCACAGACAATGCCTATACTGCAGTGGAGGCCCATAACCTCCGGCTTGCCTTTGAGGAAGTGACCGGCGAAGACCTTAATTGGTTTTTCAACCAATGGTACTTTGAGCAGGGGCACCCGGAGTTGTCTGTTACTTACGACTTCAACGAAGCAACCGGGCAAGCGAATGTAACCGTAGAACAAACGCAGAATCCGGAAATTATGCCTGCCATTTTCCAGTTGCCTGCCGCCATTGATATCTACAACACCAGTGGTGAAAAGGTAAGGCACGAGGTGATGGTGAACGAGCGTACCCAAACGTTCACCTTCGAGCTGGAAGAAGCGCCCGCTTTGATGCAGTTTGATGCAGACCGGGTATTACTGGCAGAGATGCAGGACAATAAATCTTCAGCACAATACCTGTTTCAGTATAAAAATGCCCCGCTGTTTCTGGACCGCTATGAGGCCGTGCTTGAACTGCGTGGCGAGCAGAGCCCTGAGGCACAGCAAGTCATGACCGCTGCACTGGAAGACCCGTTTTGGGCTATACGGGTAGCAGCCATGCAAAACCTTTCCCCGGAGGCTGCTGCTGATGCAGGCGCTATGCTTTCGCAAATGGGCAGTGAAGACCCACATTCTGAAGTCCGTGCCATGGCTTTCTCCATGCTGGCTGAGCTTGAAGATTCAAGTGCGGTCAGCCTTGCTCAACAGGCTATTCAGCAAGACTCCGCTTACAGTGTGATTGGGGCTGCTCTTCAGTACCTTACGGTGCTCGATCCGGAAGCCGCCCTTGAAATTGCGGATGACCTGGAGCAGCACTCCTCCAGCGATATCCTGCTGGCGGTTGGCGAATTGTACGCAAGCACCGGCGATGCCGAATACCTGCCGTTCTTCAAAAAGAACCTGACCGAAGTCAGTGGGTTTTCTGCCATTTACTTTGTGGATGCATATGTGGAACTGGCTGTCAACAGTGACCTGGAGACATCCAAAGCTGTTGCGGACGATCTGAATTCCCTCGCGCTCGGTGAAAGTACTTCCCCGTGGATTAAATTCGGGGCTACCCGCGGGCTGAATGAAATGCGCAAAGCCTTTGAACAGGCGGAAGAAAAAGAGCAAAAGGCCTACGCTGAAACGCTATTGGAAAGGCTCAAAACCATAAAAAACAGCGAGAAAAACCCGCAGCTGATTTCTTTTTACAATCAGATGTTGTCAGATATAAAGCCGTGAGGTTTTTTATTTCTTGACTTTTCCACAAAAGCAGCTTATTTTACCCTCATCTGCTAAGGGCTCCGGCGCACCGGGGCCCTTAGTATTCACTAGCACGCATCATCATCCCCTTAAGACCAGCGTATTTTGCTTAAAAGTAACTTTCTGACAAGTAAAAGTCTGTTAAAGCAGGCTGTTTGTCAATCTTTTAAGGCATTAGGTTCGTTATTAGTGGGTCTGTTCACGATTTAGATTCTTGAGGAAAAAAGCAACATGGCAACGCAAGACAATTATCAGCTGCTCATCGAAAAGCTGGACCAGTTCATTCGTAAGTACTATATCAATCAACTGATCAGGGGCGCGCTGTATAGCGTGGGGCTGATTTTGTTCCTGTTCCTGGCCATTAGTGCCCTGGAATACTATTACTACTTCAGTTCAGGCGTGCGTAAGCTGATGTTCTTCTCCTTTATCGGAGTGAGTGCACTGGCTGTGGGCTTCTGGGTGGCTTTGCCGCTGGCCCGGTACTTCCGGCTTGGGCAGGTCATCTCGCATGAGCAGGCCGCTCAGATTATTGGCCAGCACTTTGGGAATGTACAGGATAAATTGCTCAACGTACTGCAGCTCCGTTCACAAGCAGAAGCAGGCAGTAGCCGTGAGCTCATCATGGCGAGCGTGAACCAAAAGTCGGAAGAGATCAAACCGGTCCCTTTCAAAAAAGCTATCGACCTGCGGAAAAACCGCAAGTACCTCCGTTATGCCTTGCCTCCGCTTGCCCTGCTGCTTATCATCCTTTTTGTCAATGCTAACCTCATTACCGACAGTACCACCCGACTGATTAAAAACAATGAGGAGTTTGAAAAGCCTGCTCCCTTTAGTTTTATCCTGGAGGAAGATGCCCCTTCCGTCGTACAGTTCGAAGATTACCCGCTGACGGTAAAAATTGAAGGGGATCAACTTCCGAATGAGGTGTTTATTGATGTGGATAATGTGCAGTACCGGCTGGTGAAAGAGTCTCCAAATACTTTCTCTTACCGCTTTAGTAATGTACAGAAGAGTACAAAATTTAAGCTGTTCTCCAGCGGCGTGGAGTCTAAGCCTTACGAATTGAACGTACTCCGCAAGCCTAATATACTGGGCTTTGACGTGGAGCTGGACTTCCCGGCCTACACCCAGCGTAAAGACGAAAAACTGTCAAGCATCGGCGATCTTGTCGTACCGGCGGGGACTAATATCGACTGGGTCTTCAATGCAGAGCATACTGATGCGATTGGCCTGAAGTTTACCGGTTCTGATGACCGGGTGGAAGCCAAGCGCTTTTCGGATGACCTTTTCACCTACCAAAAACGGGTGATGGAAGATCAGGGCTACAAGCTCTACATTTCGAATACAGCACTTCCCAACGCAGACTCTATTTCCTACACCATTTCAGTGGTGCCGGACCTTCATCCCAATATCTCTGCCAAAAAGTTTATCGACAGCACACAGCAAAAGGTGCTGTTCTTTGTCGGTGAAGCCTCAGACGACTACGGACTGCGCAGCCTGACTTTCAACTACCGCATTAAGCCTGCCAAAGGAGAGCAGGGGGAACTGCAAACCGTTGTGCTGGATAAGCCTGCAGGCAAGCAGATTCAGTACGATCATGTATTTGACATCAACACCCTTGGACTCAAGCCGGGCGATGAAGTTACCTACTACTTTCAAGTGGCTGACAACGATGGGGTTAACGGCAGTAAAACCGCACGTACCAACCTTATGGTCTACGCTACGCCCACCGTTGAGGAGTATAAGGAGATGGCAGAGCAGAACGACAATAAGATCAAAGACGAGCTGAAAAAGGCGCTGGAGGAATCCAAGAAAATACAGGACGAGATGCGCAAGATGCGGGAAAAGCTCCTGCAGGAAAAAGAATTGGACTGGCAGCAGCGCAAAGAGCTGGAAAAACTGCTGGAACGCCAGAAAGACCTGGAAAAAAAGATAGAAGAAGCCAAAAAAGCCTTCGAAGAAAACCGGAAAAACCAGGAAGAATACAGCGAGCAGGATGAAAAAATCCTGGAGAAGCAGGAGAAGCTGCAGGAAATGATGGAAGAAGTCATGAGCGAAGAAATGAAAGAACTCATGAAGCAGCTTGAGGAGCTGATGCAGGAACTCAACAAGGACGAAGCCCTGGAAATGATGGAAGACATGGAAATGTCGGACGAGGAAATGGAAATGGAGCTCGACCGGATGCTTGAGCTGTTCAAGCAAATGGAGCTGGAACAGGAAATGAACGAGGCGATTGACGAGCTCAACAAAATGGCGGAAGAACAGGAAAAGCTCAGCGAGGAAACCGAGCAGACGGAAGAAGAAAAAGCGGAGCAATCCCCTGAAGAGCAGGAAGCCAAACAGGAAGAGCTGAAGCAAAAGCAGGAGGAGCTCAATAAAGACTTCGAGAAGCTTCAGGAAAAAATGGAGAATATCCAGAAAAAGAACGAAGAAATGGAGTCTCCACAGGACATGGAAGACCGGGAGCAGGAAATGGAAGACGTTAAGCAGGACATGGAGCAAAGCCAGGAAAGCCTGGAGCAAAAACAAAATAAAAAGGCGTCAGAATCTCAGAAGAAAGCATCGGAGAAGATGAAGAACATGGCCAACTCCATGCAGATGGAAATGCAGTCGCAGCAGATGCAGCAGATGGAGGAAGACATGGATGCCCTGCGTCAGTTGCTGGAAAATATCGTGGGGCTGTCCTTCGAGCAGGAAGACCTCATCGATCAGTTTGAGGCGGCAGAAATCAATACCCCGCGCTACGTAGAATTGGTGCAGGAACAATTTAAGCTGGAGGATGATTTCCGCCTGGTAGAAGACAGCCTTCAGGCACTGAGCAAGCGCGTGTTCCAAATTGAATCCTTCGTAACAGAGAAAGTAACAGCCATCAAGAGCAATCTCAAGGAAAGCCTCGAAGAGCTCGAAGAGCGCCATAAGCCACAGGCCAGCAATCATCAGCAGCGCAGTATGAAAAACCTGAATGACCTGGCCCTCATGCTCAGCGAAGTCATGAATCAAATGCAGCAGCAGATGGCCGGTCAAATGTCAGGCAATCAGATGTGCGATAATCCGGGCGGAAGTGGCCCGGGCGGTAAGCCTAAAGACAAAATCAGTCAGGGGCAGCAGTCGCTTAACGAGATGATGCAGCAAATGAAGAAACAGATGGAGGAGGGCAAAGGCAAAGGTGGGCCCGGCGCTAAGGAATTCGCCAAGATGGCCGCCCGGCAGGCTGCACTTCGCAAAGCCCTGAAAGAAAAACAGCAAAAGCTGAAAGAGCAGGGGCAAGGCAGCCGCGAGCTCGAAAATATCATGAACCAAATGGACAAAATCGAGGAAGACCTGGTCAATAAGCGATTGTCCAACGAAATGATGACCCGGCAGCAGGATATACTCACCCGCCTGCTCGAGCACGAAAAAGCTGAGCGCGAACGAGAGTACGAAGAGAAGCGAAAAGCAGAGCAGGCGAGTCAGCAGGAACGGGAAGTACCCCCTTCACTCGAGGAGTATATCAAAAAGCGGGAAGCCGAAATTGATTTATACAAGACGGTCAACCCTTCCCTCAAGCCGTACTACAAATTTATCGTTGAAGAATACTTCAAAACCCTGAAAACGGATTAATAAGTTAAGCTCAGGTTGGTATATTTTCCAACCTGAGCTTATTTTAGTCCGTCTGCTTATCAGGCACACTTGCTTTTTACTGAAATTTGACCTACATTACAGGAAGTAACAATGAGTTTGGAGCCTATTATGCTGAAACTTTCTTCTGATGCCAGGAACATCGCCCTGGTAGAGTCCTTTGTAGAGCGTGCGGTTGAACAATATCAGATAGCCCCGGACATTTACGGTAATATCCTGATCACACTTACTGAAGCCGTGAATAATGCCATTATCCATGGTAATAGCAATGACGAATCCAAGACGGTACAAATACAGTTGAAACGCAAAGAAAACTGCCTTGCCGTACGTGTTACGGATGAAGGTGACGGTTTCGATCATTCCGCTGTACCTGATCCGACGGCTCCGGAAAATCTTCTTCAGGTAGGTGGGCGCGGTGTTTTCCTTATGCAACAGCTTTCTGATAGTGTGCACTTTCACAACAATGGCTCCACCGTTGAAATGCACTTCAATCTTTAATGACTACAGACTGGCCTTTCGATACAGACGCTGAACTGGAAGCAGGTATCTCCTTCCACGATGAGGGTTCCGGTTTTATGCCTGCCCATCCTGAAAAGCTATACACCTGGATTGAAGAAGTCATCCACCGGGAAGGCTGTCAGCTCCGGCAGCTCACTTATATCTTTTGCTCCGATCAGTACCTCCACCAAATTAATTTAGAATATCTAAACCACGATACCTACACGGATATCATTACTTTTCCCTATGATGAACCACCGATCATCCATTCTGATATTTTTATAAGCGTGGAACGGGTGCGCGAAAATGCGGATACCTTAATGGTTTCTTTTGAGCAAGAGCTTCACCGGGTGATCATTCACGGGGTACTCCACCTCTGTGGCTATCCGGATAAGTCGGAAGCCGAAGCCCGAAAGATGCGTTCGAAAGAAGACGAGGCTCTGGCACTGCTTAATTCCGGATTTTCATTGGATTAAAAAGCCTGATACTTTAGTCAGGCTGCTTTGGCGTTGTACCTTTGTGAGGATTTCCATCATTCAGAAGTTACGCCATTCATGCGCCATACCCGAAAGCTCCGTGACAGCCTGCCACTTTTAGCATTCGGATTACTGCTTACCTTTTTCTCTAGTTTTGGGCAGACCTTTTTGCTTTCCCTGTACGTGCCTGACATTGAGGCCTTGCTGGGCATCAGCAATACCGTTTTCGGTAGTTTGTATGCGGTGGCAACGCTCTCAAGTGCATTCACCCTGCCCTGGCTGGGAGGGCGTTTTGACCGTATGCACATCCGGGCTTACACGCTCATGGTTTTAGCGGGGCTGGTGGCAGCGCTTTTGTTACTTTCTTCAGCTCGTCACCTCGTGGTAGTAGTGATCGCCTTTTACGGGCTTCGCTTATTTGGGCAGGGGCTGATGAGCCATACTGCGGTTTCCGCCATGGCGCGTTACTTCGAGGCCAACCGGGGCAAAGCGATAGGCATTGCAACACTGGGGCACCCGCTGGGCGAGGCCACCCTGCCACTTTTGGTGACCTTGCTCATTGGAGGGTTTGGATGGCGCTCAACTCTACAGTTCTCTGCTTTGAGCGTTGCTATTGTGGTGTTGCCTGCCACGCTACTGTTGCTTCGCGGAGCCCGGTCCAGGTTGAAAAAATTTGAAGCCACCAGCGATACGGATGCCGCAGCTATGCCACACCAAAGCATTTGGCAGCTGATGGCCGAACGCCGGTTCTGGATTATCACGCCTTTAGTATTTATGACCGGCTATACGAATACGGCTTTGTTTTTCTTCCAGCTCAAGCTGGGAGAAGCGAGGGGGTGGACACCGGAATGGGTAGCCGGTTCTTTGTCAGCCTTTGCACTGGCTAGTGCTTTGGGCATGGCAGGGGCAGGCCCACTGGTAGACCGGCTTTCGGGGCGGCAGTTATTTCCGGGCTATATGATTCCCTATGTGGCCGGCCTGCTCGTGCTGGTATTTTTTCATCAGCCCATTGCATATCCCGTAGCGCTCCTGCTCATGGGGTTGGCAAACGGTTCGGGGAGTACGGTTAAGAATGCCATGCTGGCAGAAATTTATGGCATTCAGGTTATCGGAAAAGTACGCAGTGTCTTTACCACAATCATGGTAATCAGTACGGCCCTCGGGCCCATCAGCTTTGGCGTACTTCTGGATGCCAATCTTTCTTTTACCTGGATATTCGCATTGGTAGCTGTTATCATTGTGCTTACTATTGTGAATGGCTGGCGGCGGTTAACAAGCTGATGTCGAATTTTTCAAAAATTACGGCCGCTAAAACCCAATCAAACGGCTAGGGTTGAGGCATTTCTATGACCCATCTGTCCAACAATCCAACAAACCTATATACATTTGCCGTTGCTGCCTTGCTATCCATCTGCAGTAAATTCCGATAGCAACGGTTCGGCGCTATCATCCAAAGACTTTTGAACGGAGTTAACTCATGAAAGTATTAAAATTTGGCGGCTCTTCCGTCGCTAAGCCAGACCGCATTAGAGGTATCGTAGATATCCTCAAAGGCTATTATACGAAAGGCGAAAAATTCACAGTAGTATTCTCTGCCTTTGGGGGGGTCACAGATTCCCTCATTGAAATGAGTACACTTGCCGCCAAAGGTGATGAAGCTTATCAGGCAGCCTTCGATGCCTTCCGGCAAATGCACCGGGATGCCGT
>CAZNHN010000219.1:0-10278 GCA_964572415.1 uncultured Phaeodactylibacter sp. | reverse complement strand
GCCCAAGTGGGACCACAAGAGGGGGCAGCAAATTGCTGCTCCCTTTTATTTAACGCTCTCTACTACACGTGTATGTCTATGTTCTTTGCAGCCAAAACCATCAGCTCTCCTTCAACATACGAGCCACCGTATCAAAAGCAGATGCACAGGCGCCGTGCACCGTCGCCTGGTGGTCAATGGATAGCGCTTCGCCCGTGAAGAACAGGCGGTCAGCCACCGGTTCCTGAATAGCCTCGACTACCCGCCACTGCTTGTCTTTAAAATCATAGGAATACGCTCCCTGAATGTAAGGCTCCGCTGACCAGTTCTGAATAACGTGCTGTACATAACTGGCTGAGGCCTGACCTTCAAATATTTCATCGAGCTCTGCCAGGAAATGTTCTATGATAGCAGCATCCGTACCGAGTTGGGTGTAGGCTGTTGCTTTTTCATTGATGGCAAAGAGTCCGAGGATATGGCGGGACGATTCTTTTCCAAAGGCAGCATCGTATACGAATTTCTCCTCTTCCCGGAACGCTTTCAGTATGGAGCCGAAGGAAAGCATATCGGGGTAAAAGCGGTCTTGAAATTCTACAAAAATTTTGATCCCATCGCCAACGCTCACCTGCCCGATCGCGTCAGTCTTGGTCTTTGGCAGAGGCGGCACAAAAGCAATATGCTCACTTTGCAATATTTTAATGGGTACGGTGAGCAGCACTTTATCGGCTTCCAGTACCTGCCCGGTCTCTGTTTTGAGCTGTACTTTACCCATGGAGTAGTCGACTTCCACAACCGGAGTATTGAGGGTAATGCGGTCTTCAAGACCAGGCACGATATACTCCTCAAAAAATCCAAACCAGGTAGTATGCTTAAATTTCCATTCAGAATACAACTTGCTGATGTAGTTATGATCCCGGAGCCGGCCGTTATTCCAGGTTTGAGTGGTTTGCGGATTGTAGACGATGAAGTCGATGTCGGCATCAATATCAGGGCTGCTGAGTATATCCGACAGAATAGCAGGGTGGGTATGAATCCATTCTGCGCCAAGGTCGATAGGAAAATCAGCAAAATCTGCTGTTTTTTTCATCCTCCCGCCCCAAACCGGAGCTGCTTCAATGATCTCAAAATCAACATCGTATCGCTGGAGAAGGTGCCCGGCAGCTAGGCCGGCAGCGCCTGCACCAACGATAATGACTTTGCCTTCGAAAGCCTCAGGCAGGTCAGGAAGTTCCAAATCATAGCGGTTGCAGGATTCAAGTAAAAGCGAGGAAAAGAAAGGCAGCCCAATACCTGCTTTGAGGGCTTTTTCGATAAATGCTTTACGGGTCATAGGTTATGGTTTTGAATGCATGCTAAATGCCAGGCCTGCAGCTGCACTGAAGAAAGCCTGTCTGCCGTTATCGCCTCCCAGCTGCTGTCCGTAACTTGCACGAAGATAACCGCCCAATCTCTTCCGGGGAGCTACCCCTATACCCAGGCTGATGCGTGGTATAATGTACAAGCTGCCTTCCTTTTGGTAATCGATGGTGCCGCTGGCGAGGTTTAGGGTGCCTTCCTGCTTACTAAGTGTGTAGGCCAGGCTGCTGCCAATGGAAGAAGAAGCATAAAAGTATTGCCCCGGCCGGCAGCGGCGGTACTCAACCTCCGGGTGCAAAAACACCGCATCAGAAACATTGGGTTGGGCAAAATAGCCTGCCTGTGCCCGCCACCACCATTGATGTGCCCCAATTGGCTGCTTTAGTACATCCGTATAAGCAACGCTGCCGCCTATTTGGACCCCAAAAGGCGCAAAGTAACCAATGTGGAGTTCAGGTGGCTGCTCTTGTGCCTGTAACGTAGTGCCTGCCAGAATCATCAATAGTAAAAAGTACCTCGCTTGCATAAAATCCGGATATTAGACGGTAGCCTGGAAGACGTTTAAAGTGCCTCCGAATTTACTCCGCCAGACCTTCAGCTCCCCCGATTCACAACGGTGTCCAACTGCCCGTTTGGATGGATCAAGATCTGCCGCTCCAGCAAGAACGCATAAAATTCGTCAATCTTATCGGTTCTGATGTATACCTGCCCGTAATTTTCTTTGGGGTCCATGCTGATTACCCGTCCCCGACAACGGCTAGCGCACCACCACTTCATCCACAAAAAACCAGGCGGGATACCCCACCCCGTAGTGCCAGGAGGGGCAAACCTTCACGCCTTCTATCTCTACCCTGATGTAGCGGGCGGAAACGGGCGCCGGCTGTTCTGACTTTACGCCCACAAACTTGACTTCCCGGGACCGGTCTTCAGGCAATATCTCTTTGCCAAATGCTTCATAGGCGGCCCCATCTTCTGAGACGGTATAGGTGACACTTTTTGGCAATAAAATCCAGGCTCCGAGCTGATGCAGGAAGTCGGTTTCCACGGACTGTACCGGTTGCACCTCACCCAGGTCTACGACAAAGCTGCCATCCCTGCCTTCCCAGCCGATCCAGCTATCGCCAAAGGTCGTTCCGCCGTAGAGCTCATCGGTTAGGGCTTCGGCGGCGCCTTTCAGGTACCCGGGAGAGGGTGGCGCTTCCCAGATAACTTTTGCACCTGCTGCAAGGTTGCCCTCCGGTTTCCGCAGGTAGCGCTCCCGGTAAAGCCGGCAGTAGTCACCCGGAGCGTTATTGCGCTCGTTTAAGGTCTTCACCCCGTAACGGGCGGTGCGGGCGGCAAAGGTATCGAGCATAACGTTCAGGCGGACAGGGTCACGTTCAGGCATCGTACGGGCAATCTCAAGCTCAGCGTACTGCAGCGGCAGGCGGGAACGCCTTACCCTGCGCAACAATTCAGGGTGATCTTCAACTGCCCGTTCTGCCTGGTCAAAAAGTTTATTATAACGGGAGCGGAGACGGGGACGCAACATGCCATCTTTATGCGAAACCGGCGTATCATAAATCCAGAGCGGAACCTCGTTAGACAGCAGCGCCGCCTCCAGCATCTTCTGATATTGGTACAGATGAGGTGCAGCAGCCCCGTAATAGCCTTTCATAAATTCCAGCATCAGGCTATCCGCATTTTGATAGGGGTTCCAGAGCAGGCGCGAGAGCATATAGGCCCGCAGCTCAGAAAAGTCTTCTCCCCGCTTGCCCCCAACCTGCGCAAAGTGCATGCGGACATTATGCCGGTGAAACAGCTCCATATTGGGCTGTAGGACGTGAAAGTTGGGAAAGGGAGCCACCAGGTTATCAAAATTGATCCCGTAGTCCCAGACGAAAATATTGTCTGAAATCTCCGCCCAGCCTTTGAGGGCTTTCACAAAATCCTGCCCTGTGGCATTATCGGTCAGTGGCACTTCCCGCTTGGCATCTATGCTGCACAGCATGATGTTGACATTCGAACGGGGCTTGAGGTACCTGGGCGGATGCATGCTATAAAGGTAGGCCAGCGTGGAAATGGTCTTGTCGGGGAATCGGTCCGCCAGTTGATTAACAAAGTGGATGAGCGTACCGCTTGGGCTGCCTTCCCGCTCATCTATCGCCGTACAATTGTCACAGGTACAATAGGTAAAGTTACCATCGTTCTGGCTTACAGAGATAATATCGTGCTCCGGGTGGGCTTCAAATACCGAGTCCAGCTGCTGTGATACACGCTCCAGGACCTCGCTGTTGGTCAGGCACCATTGACTAGCCTTGCCGGGCTGCCGTTTGCCCTTGATTAGGGAGTAGAACTCCGGATGGCTTTCGCCAAACTGATCAGAAGGCAGCAGCCGGTCGAAGGTGTGTACCCAAAGATTGCCGGCGAAGGCTTCGTCCGGTGCTTCCAGACGGAACCAGTACTTGTAGACGGGGTCTTCCAGGCCGTAGCTGAAGGTCTGTCGGTAAGTAAAGGCAGGGTGGTCCTCCAGGCTCATCGCAGGCAGATGGATACCCGGCTGTCGGGATAAGGTGTAGGTCTCTTTCGCATAGTAGTCCATCCCCAGGTAATCATCCAACAGGGTGACTGCCGCGTAAACGCTTCCGTTGCCACCGCCGCTGAGCAGACGCAGGTAGCCGTCTCTGGTATGGATCAAAAAGCCATCTTCCACCAGGCTGTCCATCACAGCGGGCGGATTGCTCCAGCTATCCAACTGGAATGCGCCAATCAATACATCACCGGGGCGGGCTCCGGAGGCATTTCGAAAGTCCTGAACGGGCAGTTCTGCCCCACTCATCTCACCAACAAACCGTTGCAACAGTGCCGCAGCCAGAGAGTCGACGGCAATGGTTTGATCAATAATGATACGGCTCTTCGGCTGCCCGTGCTCCACCAATTGCACCTGTGCACTACCCAGACCGGGGAAGAGGCACAGCCCAACCCACCAAAAACGAATTATCCTGTTCATAATAGCCATTTAAACCTTTACTTGATCAAAGAATAAACTTACAATTTTTCGCTCAAAAGCAGGCTTATCCTATCTTGCCACCCTAAAATCAATCAACCTGTGAAGACCATAGCTATTATCTGCGGGGGGCAATCCCCGGAACACGAAATATCTGTCCGTTCTGCAAAAAATATACTGGCTGCAATCCGCCGGGACCGTTTTCAAGTTGTGCTTATTGGGATTGACAGAGCAGGGCGGTGGCGGCTGCAGGAAGAAGGTAGCCTGGGGCGCTTTGTTGGAGAGACCGGGCCTGAGCTGGCCATTATCCCAGGTAAAAGCACCGGGCAGTTCCTGCGTTTGGATACGCATCAGCCCCTTTCGCCTCAGCCTGATGCTGCTTTTATGATCGTGCACGGGCCTACAGGTGAAGATGGGGTGCTACAGGGTTTGCTCCGCACCCTCGGTCTTCCTTTTGTAGGGCCGGACGTACTCGGCTCTGCTGTATCGATGGACAAAGATGTGGCGAAACGGCTACTCCGGCAGGCAGGTATTAAAGTGGCACAGGATATTGTCATCCGCAAAGGGTATGCCCGGCAGTGGACTTACGAACAAGTCACCGCCAAGTTGGGCAGCCCGGTTTTTGTCAAGCCCGCCAACATGGGGTCTTCCGTAGGCGTACACAAAGTGAGCCGGGCGGAACAGTTTGAAGACGCGGTGGCAGATGCGTTACTTTACGACCAAAAAGTCCTGATTGAAGAAATGATTAAGGGCAGGGAGGTCGAATGCGCAGTTCTTGGCAACGAAACCCCTGAAGCTACCGAGGTTGGCGAAATCGTCACTCCCGAAGAATATTCCTTTGATGCCAAATATGAAGATCCCGACACGGCAAAACTGCTGATCCCCACGGAAGTCAGACCGGAAGAGCTGCCGCGCCTTCAAGCCATTGCATTGAGCGCTTTTAAGGCACTGGAATGTGAAGTGATGGCGCGCGTAGATATGTTCCTGACGCCCGAAGGCGACATTTACGTCAACGAAGTCAACACGCTGCCCGGATTTACGGATATCAGCATGTACCCTCAGCTATGGGAAGCAGCGGGGCTTAGCTACTCAGACCTGATAGAGCGATTGCTGGAACTTGCCCAGCAACGGCATCAAAGGCGTAAAGCCCTGAAAACAAACTTCCGTCCCTAGCTCTCCACCACCGCGATGCACTTCAGTTCGATGGCAATAGGCGTTGGCAGGCTGTCTATGCCCACTGTAGTACGGCAGGGTTGATGGTGTTTAAAGTACTCGGCGTATACCCGGTTGTAGGTGTGGAAGTCCCGCTTCATGTCCGTCAGAAAAACCGTTACATCCACGAGGTCTTCCCATTTAGCGCCGCTGTCTTCCAACACCCGCCGGACATTCTGAAACACAGAATGGCACTGCGCTTCAAAATCAAACCGGGTATAGTTACCGCTTGTGGAGCGCTCCAACCCGGGCACACCATCTGTCTTCGGGTCCCTGGGGCCTATCCCTGACAGAAACAGCAGATTACCAGCCCGCCGTGCGTGCGGATAGAGCCCTACCGGCTTGGGCGCACTGCCTGCATCAAATTTTTCGGAAGCCATGCTTTATGTCTTTAGAAAAACAGCCCGGCCTCGCCGTGAAGCGGACCGGGCTGTCTGCGTTTTTATTATTTCTTTGCTTCGTCCCTCAGTTCGCGCCTCAGGATTTTGCCTACGTTGGTTTTCGGCAACTCTTTGCGGAACTCTACCTGCTTAGGCACCTTGTAGCCGGTCAGCTCGCCCCGACAATACTCGATTAGTTCTTTTTCCTTGAGGCTGCTGTCTTTACGGACGACAAAAACCTTGACCACTTCGCCAGATTTCTCATCCGGTAAGCCCACGGCAGCACACTCCAGGACTTTGGGGTGAGAAGCCACCACTTCTTCCACTTCATTCGGATATACATTGAAGCCCGATACCAGAATCATATCTTTTTGGCGGTCTACGATCTGCATGAACCCATCCTCATCGAGCATTGCAATGTCACCGGTGCAAAGCCATCCGTCAACAAGTGTTTTATTGGTCTCATCCGGACGGTTGTAGTAGCCTTTCATGACCTGTGGCCCCCTGACCTGCAACTCACCAGGCTGATTATAACCCAGCACATTGCCCTGCTGATCCACGATGCGGACATCAGTAGAAGACACCGGCAAGCCAATGGTTCCGATCCGACCGGTGTTATCGAGCGGGTTCACACTCACTACCGGAGAGGATTCGGTCATGCCATAGCCCTCTGAAAGCTGACAGCCGGTTACTTTTTGCCAGGCTTCTGCTACTGAAAGCTGCACCGCCATGCCACCACCAACGGTAACCTTGAGGGTGCTGAAATCTACGGAACTGAAGTCTTTATGGTTGATCAGCGCATTGAATAGCGTATTCACCCCTGTCATGAGCGTGATCGGGTAGTCTTTCATCGCTTTGATGACAGAAGGCAGGTCTCTGGCGTTTGTCACCAGTACATTAGTGGTACCAATACTCATTAGAGCGAGGCAATTGACCGAGAAAGCAAAGATGTGGTACATCGGCAGCGGATTGAGGGCCACCTCCTCTCCCTCTTTCAGGAAAGGTATCATCCACGCCCGGATTTGCTGCATATTGGCAATGAGGTTGCGGTTGGTCAGCATCGCACCTTTAGCCACACCAGTAGTTCCCCCGGTATACTGCAGCAGGATGACATCATCGGCATTACCCTTATGTACTTTAAGGGTAAACCGCTTACCCTGCTTTAGAGCATCCGAAAAACTAACGGTGTTCGGAATATTGAAGGCCGGCACCATTTTTTTGATGTTACGGACTACAAAGTTGACGATATGCTTTTTGGGGAAGCCCAGCATTTCTCCAATGCTGGTCGTAATGACTGTAGAAATATTGGTGTCTCCAATAATTTTCTCCAAATTAGATGCAAAGTTTTCGGCAATTACGATAGCCTTCGCTCCCGAATCCGTAAACTGATGCCGCATTTCTCTGGGCGTATAGAGCGGATTGGTATTGACCACAATAAGCCCGGCACGCAGTGCTCCGAAAAGTGCAATCGGGTACTGCAGGAGGTTGGGCATCATGAGGGCGATTTTGTCACCCGGTTCCAAACCCCGGGAATGCAGGTAGGCGCCAAATGCTTTGGAGTGCTTATCAATATCTGCAAAGGACAATTCTTTGCCCATGCAGGAAAACGCCACCCGGCGACTAAATTTCTTAAAGGTATCTTCAAACATATCCACCAATGTGGAATATTCATCAGGGTTGATATTGGCAGGAACACCGCTGGGGTAATTCTTTAGCCAGGGCCTTTGGTCACTCATAATCTTCTATACTCTGGTTTTTTCCGTTTTGGTTATGCTAATTTCTATGGTTCAGAAGTGCCTAAAATAAGCAATTTGTACGCACTTTTAAGAAATATGCTCATTTATGATGGTCACCTCCTCTCAGGATAAACAAAGTCTTCGTTTGTCCCCTCCCCAAAAGGCTTAGTATAAGCTATTAACTTACAAGGCTTTTTATTTTCATTTCCTGATATATTACAGTACCTTTGCCCCGCTTTATGGGGGCGGTGAGTCTTTACACCTCATCTAACCCCCCGTTATTCATCCAATTTTTTAACCAAAAAGCATTCTTTCAATGCTAGACGACAAAGATCTCGAAAAAGAAGAAGGGCAAGAGCAAACGCCCGCTGAGCAGCAAGAGGAGACCACTCCGGCTGCAAAGAAAGAAGAAAAGCAGGAAGAAACGCCCGCTGAGCAGCAAGAGGAAACAGCCCCTGCTGCTGAAGAAGAAACAACTGAAACAACCGAACAAGAAGCCGCCGAGGAAGAGGAAGCTACTCCTGTAGCTGAAGCTTCTGATGAAGAGGCAGAAGAGGAAGACGACGAAAACGAAGGCGACGAAGAGGAGGAGGAAGAAGAAGAGGAAGAGGAAGAGCCCGTTGTTGCAGAAACTGCACATGACGACTTCGACTGGTCTGCTGACCGCCGTTCCGGCCTGGCTTATACTGAGGAGGAGCGCAAAGTGCTAACGAGCCAGTACGAGGAAACGCTGACTTCCGTGCTGGAAAACGAAATCGTCAAAGGTAAGATAACCGCTATCAGTGATGGTGATGTGGTACTGGACATTGGCTTTAAGTCTGATGGCCTTGTTCCTACCTCTGAATTCCGCGATACGCCAGATCTCGCCCCCGGCGACCAAATCGACGTATACGTAGAGCAGCAGGAGGACGCCCGCGGACAGCTGGTTCTTTCCCGCCGCAAAGCGAAGTTGCTACGTGCATGGGAGAACATCGTTGATTCCTATGAGAATGGTACGGTGATTAAAGGTACGGTGATCAGCAAAACCAAAGGTGGTCTTATTGTGGATTGCAGCGGCTTGGAAACCTTCCTTCCTGGTTCTCAGATTGACATCAAGCCAATCATTGATTACGATTCATACGTTGGCAAGACCATGGAATTCAAAGTGGTTAAGATCAACGAGCAGATCAAAAATGCTGTGGTTTCTCACAAAGCGCTCATCGAGAGCGATCTCGCAGAGCAGCGTGAAGCAATCATCGCCAGCCTCGAAAAAGGTCAGGTACTCGAAGGCCTCGTGAAGAACATCACGGACTTCGGTGCATTCCTCGACCTAGGTGGCGTAGACGGCCTGCTCTACATCACAGATATTTCATGGGGCCGCATCAGCCACCCAAGCGAGGTGCTGTCGCTCAACCAGAAGATCAATGTAGTGGTACTCGACTTTGACGAGAATAAGAAGCGGATTTCTCTGGGTCTGAAGCAACTGCAGCCGCATCCATGGGATGTTCTTGATGAAGACAAGAAGGAAGGATCCACTGTTAAAGGCAAGATCGTCAACATTGAGGACTATGGTGCATTTCTGGAGATTCAGCCTGGTGTAGAAGGCCTGATCCACGTCTCCGAGGTAAGCTGGAGCAATCAGCCCATCAATGCCCGCGAGTACTTCAAGCTCAATCAGGAGTACGATGCGAAGATCGTGACCATTGACCGGGAAGACCGCAAGATGTCCCTGTCCATCAAGCAGCTGTCCAAGGATCCATGGAGCGAGATTGAGAACAACTTCCCGGAAGGCAGCCGCCATACCGGCGAGGTGAAAAATCTCACGCCTTATGGTGTGTTCGTCGAGCTTGAAGAAGGCATCGGTGGCATGATCCACATTTCTGATCTTTCCTGGACCAAGCGATTCTCTCACCCTTCTGAGTTTACCAAAGTGGGCGAGAACATCGACATCATGATCCTCGAAATCGACAAGGACAACCGCAAATTGTCACTCGGTCATAAGCAACTGGAAGAAAATCCTTGGGATACTTTCGAGAATGTCTTCCCGGTAGGCTCTTACCACGAGGGCACTATCGTTCGCCGAGACGACCGGGGCGCTATCGTGCAAATGCCATACGGACTGGAAGCTTTCGCACCGATCAAGCACATCCGCAAAGAGGATGGTCAGCTTGCTGAAGTAGATGAAACCCTGACTGTCAAGGTGATTGAGTTCAACCGCGATGACAAGCGCATTCTGGTTTCTCACCTGCGCTACCTCGATGATATCCGTCGTGAAGCGAAGGATGAAGTTCGCAAAGAGAAGCAGGAAGAGCGCAAACAGACCCGACAGGCGGTCAAGAAGCAGCAGTCTTCCGTTGAGAAATCGACCCTGGGCGACCTCGACGTATTCAGCCAGCTGAAGGATCAGCTTGAAGACAATGACGATACCGAGAATAAAGGTGATGACGACAAGTAAGCTGTAACCGTCATTTTTACCTGAGCAGATAAAGACCTGCAACCCCCTGGGTTGTGGGTCTTTTTTTTATCCTTTATTCATTTTATTTTGTAGGATCAGCTTTTAGTAAGGGTTTATTTAATTATCAATAGTCCGTGGCGAATCAGGCGGCAATTTTGCCGATAGCCCTGAAGCGCTCGCGGATGGAATTAATTT
>CAZNHN010000218.1:1262-10324 GCA_964572415.1 uncultured Phaeodactylibacter sp. | reverse complement strand
TTCTGTTCAAAGGAATCCCTATTTCTTATTGGGAACCAGCAACTCCCGGACATCCTGAGCTTACCCCCAATTTTAAACCAGTGAAGCCGAATATTTAGTTGGAGTGAAATAAGTTTTTTGTCCGAAAAAGGCCTCGGCTGGGGTCTTTCGGTTTAGTGACTGGTGCCCCCTCTAAAAGTTATAAAAAGTGATGTAAGCTTCTGTTTCTTCGTACAGCTCTTTTCCATGTTCAGGCGCATTCAAATAGAGGTATTCGTATTTGTAGCTGCGCCAAAAACGCTCAATAAAGACCTTATCAATCGCTCTGCCTTTACCATCCATGCTCTGTCTTATCCCATTATCGGCCATCGCCTCTACCCAGATACCAGAAAAAATTGGGAGCCTTGGTCTGTACTAAAAATATCTGGTGTAGGATACCAGTTTTAGGTTTGGTCAAAGACATAGTTGAACCATTTTGCAGTCATACCATTTGAAATATCCTACGCTAAAATAAAGCGGGAATAAAGGTCCATAATCGCAAACAGGTATAAAAATCCACGCCGTAAAGGGACATAAGTGATATCTGCTGCCCAGACTTGATTTGGTGCATTTACGTCCAGGTCTTTCAAAGCCCTAACTCGTCACCAACACCTCCGGCACCGCCACCTCCAGCGGCTGCATCAGGTAAGTCTGCAGGAACAAGATCACCGCCTGATTTTAAAAATCACGGTTCGACTTTTTCCGGAAGCCATGCCCTTCATCCTTAGCCAGCAGGTACCAGGCCTCTCCCCCATTCTGACGGATCGCCCGCAGCATTTGCTCCGCCTCGCTGGCCGGCACCCGGGGGTCATTCTGCCCCTGCACGATGAGCATCGGCTTGGTAATCTTATGAGCATTAGTCGTCGGAGAAATCTGCTCCAGATGCCGGCGCATAGCCGGATCACGCTCATCCCCGTACTCCACCCGGCGCAGATCACGGCGGTAAGACTTGGTATTCTTCAGGAAGGTTATAAAATTACTGATGCCCACGATGTCGATCCCGCAACAAAGGCGGTCGTTGTAGTGCGACATGCTCGCCAGCACCATATAGCCACCGTAGGAACCGCCCATAACCGCCACACGCCGGCTGTCCAGTTCGGACTGCTGTTCAATCCAGTCGAGCAGCGCCCCGATGTCCCGCACAGAATCCTCCCGCTTGAAGCCATTATCCAGCTTGAGGTAGTGCTTGCCGTAACCCGAAGAGCCCCGCACATTCGGAGCGAGCACAGCCACGCCAAGTTCTTTAAGGTAGTACTGAAAAGCCGGTGAAAAGCCGGGCCGAAACTGACTCTCCGGCCCCCCGTGGATGTAAATCAGCACAGGCATGGGCGCATCCTGTGGCTCCGGCCGGTAATAAAAGGCAGGAATCTCCCGGTCTTTGCCCCCTACCTGATCAAAAGTTGGGTAATGAATGAGCCTGGGCTTGACAAACCCTTTGCGGTCCAACCCACCCACCTCTGAAAAGGTCCACTGCTGCAGGTCCATCGTCTCCACATCCAGCACATAGGCATCGGCCGGCGCCTGTGGCGTATTGATGGTCAGGGCAAGGCGCAGGGACTTGGGATGCCAGCGCATATCGGCAATAACGCCTTCCGGGAGGACTTCCACGCGCTCGTAGCGTTCCTGAGCCGTATCGTAGAGGTACAATTCGGAAATGCCGTTCTTATTGATGACAAAGGCCAGCTGTGTGCCATCCGCAGAAAGCTGCAAGCCTTCCACTTCCCAGTCCAGCCCATGGGTAATCTTATGGTTCGATTGCGTGTCCAGATCGTAAACCTTCAGCCCGCGCCATTCGCTATTGGCATCAGACGTGTAATAAATCCGTCGGCCATCGGCAGACCAGATGCCGGAGCGGCACGCAATATTGGAGTCGGCCTGAATGGTCTGCAATGCCCCGGTCTCCACATCCAGGATATGCAGGTGGCTTTCATTGATCGACCGGTAGTTGATAACGGTCACATACCGCCCGCCTGATGCCCAGGCGACCGGGTACCAATAGCCTTTGCCGGTAAAAACGAGGCGTTCGCCCGTGCCGCCTGCCAGGTCGTAGTGGTACAAATCCTGATCAATGCCGTTGCGCTTGGTACTGCTGTAAATAAAGGCGCTGCCCTCCCGGTTCCATACGCCACTGCTGTGCTTGGATTCCCCATCCGTCAGCATTTCGTATTCCTGCTTCCGTAAGTCATAGAAGTACAGCTGATAAGCCTCGTTACCACCGGTATCCCGCGCAAACAGGAACCCCTGACGGTCAGCGTCCGGGCAGGTGCGGGCAATATAAACGGGCTCGTCAAAAAAAGTCAGTTGTTTACGGAAGTGCCCGGGCCGGACCACTTCGTGAATCTGTGCAGCTTCTCCAAACCGGGTTGAGATCAGTAACCCACTGCCATCGGGCAGCCAATCGGCCAAAGCCGCCTCGCGCGTCTGCTGGTACAATTGTAGCTTGTCTTTCAGCAAGACAGGGATATCCGGGATGTTCTCAAGTAGAAGGTTGCCTATTTCTTTTCTTCTAATCTCAACTGTCATAATTCAGGGTTCGCAAGAGTACGGTGGGATATTCCACCATCGGACCGACTATCTAAGACCTGGAGTTCAGACTTGCGGTGCCAAATTCAGCTTGGGATTATGCGCAGTGTTTAGCCCGCAAAGCTACACTTTTTTCGAATACCCTGCTGAGTACCAAATCAGTAGCTGCCCCGGACCGAACACCGCGCCATGGCTTTTTTGGTTGCTCTTGCTTGTTTAGCCCCTCAATATATGATTTTTCATATGTTTTAACAGTTAAGACACAATCTTTTTTAATTTCAGCTTTCGAAAAGCTATTGAATGACGACCGGAATCGTTTTCCCGCCAGCTTTGGTCTGAATTTGTAAATAATGTACGCCGGTGGCTAACATCGGGAGATCAAGCCGCAGCGTTTCCCCGACATCGCCGCCTTCCAACCTCCATGATTGCAGCTGTTGTCCAAGCGTATTCATCAACCGGATGTTCATTGGGCCTCCTGGCATATCCCCGCTAATCCAAACCGGCGCACCGGGGGCAAGCAGCGTTGGGTAGGCCTTTATGCCCTGAAGTGCCGCCTCTTCCACACTTACCGGCATACAGTTGGGGAAATCGGGGTCATAGGTCATACTTTGGGTGTACGAACGGCTGCAGCCCGTAAGCGGATTGACTACCTCCAGGGTGTAACTCCCTGAGGTGCTGATGCAGTATTCCAAATCATTGCCGCCTTCCAGGGGCTGCTCATCCAGGTACCACTGCAGTTCGTAGGGGTTAGGCAGGGTGTCCGGATCCAGCAGGAAGAGCAGGTTTTGCTCGATCTGGAAGATGGGGAAAGCCGGCAGGTCGTTGAAATCCAGCAAAAGGGTGTCAGAAGTGGCGCTGCAGCCATCGGCATTGGTGTACGTGACCCAGTAGAAGCCGCTTTCGCCCACAGAGAGCAGATCGCCATTCGCCTCAAACAGAGGCACTGTGTCGAGGTACCATTGGGTGTTTTCGGTATAGTTGGTCATCAGGGTCAGGGAGTCGCCATCGCAGAGGTCCTCACCGCTGTAGCCCTGCAGTTCGGGCTTTTCCGGTTGCTCGTAGACCGTTATGATGCCTTCGGAGCGGATGGTGTCAACAGGATTGATGATGGTAATATCTACCGTAGCGCCATCGTCTTCCAACTCGCCATTGGAGGTTTGCACAAAGCCGAAAATGCCGCAGACATCATCGCCTCCGTCCAGCCCCTGATCGTCATCCACGACCTGAATTTGGTAGGGGCCGTTTTCAATGAAAATGCCGGGCGCAAAAACAACGGGCAGGCTGGCATTCTGCACCACATCAGACGCAAAAATCTTGTCGCCCAGGGGGTTGTAGACTTCCAGAACGAGATCGGGCGCGCCACCGAAAATATCATTGCAGTCCACATCCGTAATGACCACCTCCGTCAGCTGATGCCCGAATGTGTCCACAATCGCCTGATAGCTTACGCCGTACTCGCCGGGCGTATCGTAAACCTGCGTGCCCGGATTTTCAGCCGCAGAACTTTGCCCGTTACCAAAATCCCAGATATAGCTGAAGCCATCGGTGCCATTGGAAGGCAGATTATTGGTGAAATTGGCCACCACCTCCCCGCAGCCTGAGGTATTGTCGATAGTGAAGCCTTCTGAAATGACCTGTCCGGGCAGGATAAGAATAGGAATGGTCACCGCCGAGGTCTGCGTAGCCACCAAAACCTGGGCTGAAATAATGACTTCCACCTCATACAGCCCCGGAATCAGGGGGGTACCGCAGAAGCGCACACAGCCATCCGTATTTTCGCTAACGTCAAAAGCCAGCTGATTGGCTTCCCACTGCAGCCCGGGCGGCACGTTCGCAACAGAGCTGATCGTCATTTGGGAAATGGGCAGACCCGGAGGCGTATCCGGGTCGGTAGCATTGACCGGCGTGGTGGTTTGCGGCAGGCGGAACGACAGGTCTTCGCTGTAAAATTGGCCGACCTGCCCGTCCGGGGCAGCCGAAATGTAAATGGTATCCTCCGGGAGGGCAGGGAGATTGACGGTACAGCCGGGGCAGTTGGCTTTCGCCGAAAGGCTGAGGCCCCAAAGCAGGATGGTTAGGTATAAGTACTTCATGTCCTTCTGAATTTTAACGACAAGACCGCCCTTGTGCAGCACAAGGCACTGTACAGGAACGGTTTGCCAATTAAGAAAATTTTATAGGGTGTCGGAGCGGGGCTTCACGCTGCAGGGTGGGCAGCACCCCGCTCCTTGTCAGAAGGACTGAATTCTTGGAGATCCGGCAGGGTTACTACCGGTTGATGATCATTTTGGAAGTAGCGGCGTGGCGGCCATCGGTTATACCGTAAAGGTACATACCTTCTGCCAGTTGGCTACCGTTGAAGTCGATATGGTTTTCACCTTCGATCAGCTGAATTTGCTGTTGGTGCACCTGACGGCCCAGCAAATCCGTAACGAAGAACTGGTACAGGCCCGACTGTTTGGCATCCACCACCACCTGCGTGAGGTCCCCGAATGGGTTGGGACGGTTGCTCAGCCCAAAGTCCGCTGCAAAGGCCTCGTTGGTATTGGAGAAACAATTGGTGCCACCTTCTTCTTTTACATTGAGATAGTAGTGTGAGCCATTCTCAAGATCACCAGGAACGGTCACTTCCAATTCAAGGCCAGCATTAATTACTGCCGCGATCGTTAAATCATGTTCCCCGACTTCATCTACCGTTGGCGTACCCGATACGATAATGCAGCCCTTGGTCTCCGCAGCAAAAACACAGTTGGGCGGATTGCAAACGTAATCCATAGACGCGGGCAGGTTATTGATGCCTTCTTCAGCCGGAATAGACACGTTGATCAACGGTATCTCGAGGCCACCGACCGGATACACAGCCGGAATATTAAAAGTAAATACGAATTCGTATGGGCTGCCCACACAAGCCGTATCCGCAATACCGCCATCGGGGCGTTGCATTTCATTGTAAGGCAGTGGAGCAACCACCACCGAATCCGGAACTGTTTCGTCCGGCTGGCAATCCTGCGCATACCCAACGCTGGCCAGGATAACCCCCAAGAAAATCAGTACAATTCGATTCATAATCGTGTTGTTTGGTAAAGAATTAGAGTTGATGAATGTAGGTTTTGTGTAGATCATGGATCAAGCTTTTTTGTCAGATCAAAGAGCGCCCGGAACCTAGTAGCCTAAGCTACTAAGGTGAGGACGTGATGCAGAGCTGGCAGAAAAGATGAATCATGGGCACATAAAATTTACTTTTATCAACTCTATTTAGCTGCCGAAGTTAGAAAACTTTTGGGAAAGACGAATGGATTTGTTGGAATCTGTCGGCTGCGTACAAAGCGATTTTTTTGAACAACTTACTTGCCAAATAACACGAATGCCTTAGATTTGTGCTTCCACACGCCCTGAAATTAGCACCCTGAACATTTTTGGAGACCATCCACAGCCACTACTTTTAAGTGCTGTGCCTAATTCATTGCATATGACCAAGTACTACCTTTTGCTGATTTTTCTGTCCTTTTCCACTTTCCTGACCGCTCAGCAAGCCCTGCTCACCGGCCGGGTGACGGACGCCAAAACCGGGGAGCCCCTGATTGCAGCGACCATCAGCCTTCAAGGCCAGGGTACCGTAACCAATTTTGATGGGTTCTATGAGCTGGAGGCCGATGCAGGCACACACCTCCTGAAAGCCAGCTATGTGGGTTATGAAACCTATGAAACAGAAGTAAATCTGCCGGAAGGGGGCACCATTGAGCTAAATATGGCGCTCGATCCCCGCGCTACCGTACTCGAAACCGCTACCGTAACCAGCGGTAAATTCGAAAAGCCGCTCAGCAAGGTGACCGTCTCGCTGGAAGTCCTTCAGCCTGACCTGATTGAGAACACGGGCAAGGTATCCATTGACGAGGCGCTGGAAAAACTGCCGGGCGTCACCATCATCGACGGGCAGGCGAATATCCGGGGGGGCTCGGGCTATTCACAGGGTGCTGGCAGCCGGGTGCTGCTGCTGGTGGATGATATCCCCATCCTCTCTGCCGATGCCGGCTTCCCCAACTGGGACGATGTGCCGATCGAAAATATCGCGCAGGTGGAAGTGGTCAAAGGTGCGGGCTCGGCGCTGTACGGTTCTTCCGCCCTCAACGGCATTATCAACGTCCGTACAGCTTACGCCAAATCGGCACCGGAGACCGAAGCAGCAGTTTTCTATACCCATAATTTCAGCCCCGAAGATGAACGCCTGAAATGGTGGGATAACGCACCGCGCACCATCGGAGCGAGTGTGGCCCACCGCCGTAAGATGGGCAAGCTGGACCTGGTTATGGGCGGCTATTACCTGAATGAAGAGAGCTACAACGAAGGAGCATTCCGCCGCACCGGACGGTTCAACGCAGGCACCCGCTACCGCGCTACCGACCGCCTGACCATCGGGTTGAATGCCAATATTAATGCCGGGGAGACCGCCTCCTTTTTTTATTGGGCCAGCGATACTGCCGCATATCAGCCGGGGCCTAATACGCTTGGTGGCCGCCGCCGGTTGCGCTACAATATCGACCCAACTGTCACCTACTACGATGGCGCCAATAACCGCCACCGCATCCTGAGCCGTTTCTACAATATCGACAATGAGAACGACCTCAATCAGAGCAATTTCTCGGATATGTTCTACGCGGAGTATCAGTTCCAGCGCCGGATGGCAGCGGCAGACCTGGTCTTTACGGCCGGGTTGGTCGGATCAGGCACGGATATCGAAGCGGAGCTGTACGGCGACACCACCTTCACCTCCCGCAACCTGGCGGCCTACGCCCAATTCGATAAAGAATTTTTTGGCAAACTGAATGCGTCGGTGGGGTTCCGCTACGAGCGTAATGTACTGCGCAACCCTGGTTTTGAGTACGATGGCGGCACGGTGGACCCTTCTGACGAGGAGGAAGCCAAACCCGTGGCGCGCCTCGGGCTCAACTATCAGGCCGGCAAGGCGACCTTCCTGCGGGCGAGCTGGGGACAGGGCTACCGCTACCCTACCGTGGCAGAAAAATATATCGTGACAGATGCCGGTGCGCTGCGCATCGTCCCCAACCCCACCTTGCAATCTGAGACCGGCTGGACAGCAGAACTAGGCGTTAAGCAAGGCTTCCGGATTTCCAATTTTGAAGGGTTTCTGGACTTTGCGGTTTTCCGCTCCCGCTACTTTGATATGATGGAGTTCAATATCGTAGGCTTTAGCTTTCAGGCCATTAATATCGGAGACACCCAAATCGATGGATTTGAAGTCACCGCCGCGGGCAGAGGGGAAATCCTGGGATTGCCGGTAAGTTTGCTCGCCGGATACACTTACGTTGATCCGCGTTTTGAAGCCTTCGACACCACCCGCGTACCTGCCGGACAGGACCGCACACAGGGGCAAATCAATGCCAACAATTCGTCTTCAGATGAGAATATCCTGAAGTACCGCTCCCGACACCTGTTTAAGCTCGACCTGCAGGCGGACTATAAAAAGGCTTCCTTCGGCGTTGAGACGTTTTACAACAGCCAGATCGAAGCCATTGATGCGGCATTCCTGCTGTTCATCAGCGGGCTGCGGGACTTCCGGGAGCGCAATGATCGGGGCTTTACCGTGGTCAACCTCCGCGGCAGCTATAAGCTCACCGAGTCTGTTAAACTTTCCCTGCTGCTCAACAACCTGCTCAACCAAGCCTACTCGCCCCGGCCGGGCATTATGGAAGCGCCCCGGAATTTGACGATGAGACTGGACTTTGATTTCTAAGCGAATTGAAAAAGGGCTGCCCCAAACGGAGCAGCCCTACAGTAAACCCTTGTCTACTTTTTATCCGCGATAAAAAGTTCGCGCAACTGATCAATCACCTGTCCGCCACCGGAGACAGAAAGGGTGTTGATCTTCTCGGCGATCTTCTCCACATACTCCATCTCCTTGAGGCGGAGCAACATGGCGTTATCCTCCATCAGCTTAGCGGAGTTGAGCAGGCTACGGGTGGCAGCTGCTTCGTCCCGCCGGAGGATGGTATTGGCCTGAGCCTGCTTTTCAGCCACGAGGACCCGGTTCATGATTTCCCGGATTTCGCCGGGCAGGATGATATCCTTCAGGCCTCCGGACAAAACGGCTACCCCCAGGCTTTCAGCGGCTTGAACCAGTTCGTCCCGTATGCTGGTGTAAACGGCGTCCTTGTCCGCCAGGATTTCATCCAGCGTTCGGGTGCCCACATAAGACCGCAGCGCTAATTGCACCAACAGGTACAATTGGCGGGGCATATCGCTCACTTCCAGCAATGCCCGCTCCACATTGGTGATGCGGTATTGCAATTGGAAGTTGAGCCGGATGCCCACCCGGTCTTTGGTGAGGATTTCCTGCCCGCTGACCTCCATGGTCTGTACCCTTAAGTCAGCCAAAAGCACTTTCAGGTGCTGAGCGGTTTTCCAGAAGTAGTGCCGTCCGGCAGACAGCTTTTGCTTCAGCTCACCGTCAATCAGCAGGAGGCCAGTCTCATGGGTAGCCACATCGTACCGGTACACCTGGG
>CAZNHN010000218.1:0-1199 GCA_964572415.1 uncultured Phaeodactylibacter sp. | reverse complement strand
TATCTACCATCCGGAAGTCGTAGTCGATACCAGACTTCCAGTAGACATGGCGCCCTGGCAACAACAGGTTGTGGAACAGCCCGTCCCGGTACTCCAGGCAACGCTCGTGGTCCTTTACTTCCACAAGGTGGATTTCAGCCCGAAAGCGTTCATCCTCCAGCAGGATGCTCAGGTCAACAGGCAAGACCAATGGCTTGGTCCGGTCGTAGAGCACCAGCTGCTGCCCCCAGCCCATCCAATGCCATCCTTCCAGGCATACGCCTACGAAGGACTTGCCCCGGAACAACAGGCCAACCTCATGACGGCTGATCGTTACGAATTTCATGACTTGGTTTTTTACAGAGAAGAACCTGAGAACTTCCAGATGGATTATCAGTCCATTGCCCAAAATGGCGGTTGGTACAGGGCACAGGCCCCGTGGAAGCAAGTACTGTGTTCTAACCAGCTGAACTATGGCACGATTAAGCGCCAGATGGATTCGAACCATCGACCGCAGTATCCAGATGCTTGCATAAACCCTATCGCACCAAACGGTATACCCTGCCCCAAACAGGCGGGCACCAGAGCGCTATACAGAAACGCTGCTACGGTTCGGATACAATAAGGTAAGCCTCTTTATGGCGTGAAAACTGCACGCCATGTTGTGTTTTTAAAGATTGTTTGCTGTTTTCAGACATACATACAGCAGGCAAAGCAGAAAAATTCCCAAAGTCAGAGTATTTTTCAAAAAAAATGGAGGCTGGATGAATACATCACCCAACCTCCCTCAGAAATTAATTGCACAAATTAGTGTTCCAGAGTTTATGCTGCCATAGCCCCAGCCTGCCCGTTCCGGGCAGGCCGGGGTGGCACTCTATTTATTTAATCGGCTACCACCATCTTCTTAGTAGCGGTGAAGCGGCCGGCAGTCATGGTGTATTCGTACACCCCTGCTGCCAGTTTTAGCCGTTCTACGTTCAGCGTATTCAGCCCGGCTGCGGCATCCACTTCATAGGAGCGGATGAGCCGGCCTGTCAGGTCAGAAATCGTGATCACAACCGTCTGTTCGGCCGGTACTTCGAATGGGATCACCGTAGTGCCCCGGTAAGGGTTCGGCTGGTTCTGGCCAAGGTAGCAGGCTTCATCTGATGCTATACTGTTTTGCCCAAAGCCCAGCGCCACATCCTCAAGCGTGCCGCCATTGCCGTACGCTTCCCGCG
>CAZNHN010000217.1:0-10373 GCA_964572415.1 uncultured Phaeodactylibacter sp. | reverse complement strand
CCGCATCGCCTCTTCATAAAGTGCGCCATCACTGCAAAGCGAAATCCGCAGGTACCGGTCGCCCTGAGAACCGAAGATGCCACCCGGGGTGATGAAGACGTTGTGTTGGTATAGCACCTCGTCTGCCAGTTCATAAGCATCAGTATACTGATCCGGGATTTTAGCCCAGACGAACATGCCTACCTGCTTCGGGTCGTATTTGCAGTTTAGCGCATCAAAGAGTTGAAAAACGGTCTCCCGCCTTTCAGCATACACGCCATTCAGTCGCTCATACCAGGCCTCAGGGCTTTTCAGGGCCTGAACCGCGGCCAGTTGCACCGGCTTGAACATACCGGAGTCCATGTTGCTCTTGAAGCGCAGTACCACCTTAAGGTAATCCGCCCGCCCGGCCAACATGCCAATGCGCCATCCTGCCATATTGTGCCCCTTGCTGAGGCTGTTGAGCTCCACGGCTACGTCCTTTGCTCCCGGAATGCTCAGAATACTGTGCTGCTGCTCATTCAGGATGAAAGAGTAGGGGTTGTCATTGACAATCAGGATGCGGTGGCGGTGGGCAAAGGCCACGATGCTTTCCAGAAAAGACAAATCCGCTGCTGTCCCGGTAGGCATATTCGGGTAGTTGAGCCACATAATTTTCACCCGGCTCAGGTCGGTGCTTTCCAGGGCTTCCATGTCCGGCAGCCAGTTGCGTTCCGGCTCCAGTTTGTATTCCCGGATGGTGGCTCCGGTCAGATTGGAGACGGCCCGGTAGGCCGGATAGCCGGGGTTGGGCACAAGCACTTCATCTCCACTTTCGAGAAAAGCCATAGCGATGTGCATCAGGCCTTCTTTGGAGCCCATAAGCGGCAGGATTTCCCCTTCCGGGTCAAGGCTGGCGCCAAACCACTTTTCATACCATTCGGCGAAAGCCGCCCGTAGCTCGGGGATGCCCATATAGCTTTGGTAGCCGTGGACGTCATTATGAAGAACGGCATCGGTCAGCGTGTCGATCACCTCCTGGCTGGGCGGTAAATCGGGGCTGCCGATGCCCAGATTGAGGACAGGCTTGCCCTCGGCGCGCATTTGCGCAATCTCCCGGAGCTTGGTCGAGAAGTAGTACTCCTTAACCTCTCCCAGGCGGCTGGCAGGTTGTATGATCATGTCGGATTTGGCTACTGATTTGGTCATTGCAAAATAAGATTCTGATAAAAGGATTTTTATGGGAATGCTTTAGTACTCGTAATGCTCACCGCAGGCGTACACGCCATGCACCTGCAGGTTGCGGGTCAAGGGACGTATGGCATTGAGGGCCTGTTCATGCCCCACTTTGCCCTGCACCACGAAGTCGACGTAAAACTGATACTCCCAGGGATGCCCGATGATGGGGGCAGACTGTATTTTGGTCAGGTTAACGTTGTAGGCGGCCATCACAGCCAGGGCCTTGTACAGGCTCCCCACTTCGTGATCAGTTGCAAAAGAGATGGATACCTTTTCCAGAGTAGCGTCCAGTTTTGGCGTACCTTTCTCCAGCACCAAAAACCGGGTGTGGTTCTTTTTATTGGTTTCAATGCCTGGCGCGATAATATCAAGCCCATACATTTCAGCGGCGAGGGTACTGGCAATAGCACCTATGTGGGACCAGCCGTTTTCACTAATTTCCCGTGCGCTCAGGGCGGTGTCTACTGTTTCCACTAACCTGATGCTCGGATACTGTGCAAAAAACTCCCGGCACTGCGCAATGGCCATGGGGTGTGAATGCACTTCCCGCAGTGATTCGATGGGCACACCGGGCAACACCATCAGGTTTTGCTTGATGCGCAGAAAGACCTCTCCGGTAATATGCAAGCCCGACTGCTGCAGTAAGGTGTAGTTGCGCATAATGCTTCCTGCCAGGGTGTTCTCGATAGCCATCAGGCCAATATCTGCTTCCTCCTGTGCTTCCACCATGCCCACCAGGTCTTCAAAGGTATGCGCGGGTACAATTTCCAGGGGCTGGTTTTGAAAGCAATGACGGGCAGCTACTTCGTGAAAAGCGCCCGCGTAGCCCTGAATACTGACCCGCAGTGGGGTGGAGGTGGTGTCGCCGGCAGCATAGCCGGCCTGTGTCTTGGTCATGGTTTATGAGTTGTTATGCTAATAAAAAAGCCCCGCTTTCGGGCGGGGCTCTCGTTTCGTTCTTATGCTTATTCACATGCACTCAACAGTAGCCCCTTTGGTGGATAGCCAAAAAAGAAAAAGTAAAAAAAGTAATACGCCGCTTTGGGACTGTACATGTGGTTTTGATTTGGTTATTCCCAAAAAAAAGAAGCCCTGATTGTACAGGGCTCCTAAATATCTTTTCGCAATCCGCAAGATTTAGCAGCCCTTATGCTCCGGCATAAAAGTAAAAGCTAAAAAAGTAGTTGCGGTAGTTGCGTTCCATTGCTTATTGTTATGATACAAACCTAGGGATTAATTCGGCATTCCGCAAAGTGAAATGCGAATTTTTTTAAATTTTATTGGGTTTATTGCATTTTTATTGAACGAACAATTGTTCGTTTGCGGTTTTAGCAAAATTACCCCTCTGTTTTTGAAAGGATATAAACAAACAATTGTTCGTCTGCTAAGTATTGACGCGCCAACCAGGTTTACTGCCCTTTGAAAACGGGCTTACGCTTTTCCAGAAAGGCTTGTACGCCCTCGGCGTAGTCCTCGGTCTGCCCGGCCGTGGACTGTAGCTGATCCTCTATAGCCAGCTGACGTTCCAGGTCGTTATCGAGGGCATAATTGAGGGCGCGCTTGGTCAGGCCGAGGCCTACGGTCGGCATTTGGGATAACTTTTCGGCAATTGCCCAGCTCTTTTCTTCGAATTCCTCGTCCGGGAAGAAGTTGTAAATCATGCCGATGCGCTCGGCTTCCACAGCGGGTACTTTGTCGCCCAGCATCATAAGTGCGGCTGCCTTTTGGTATCCGATCAGGCGGGGCAGGGTATAAGTCCCCCCGCTGTCTGGGATCAGCCCGATTTTACTGAAGGCCTGAATAAAACTCGCGGACTCTGCGGCTACCACTATATCACACGCCAGCGCAATATTGGCTCCCGCCCCGGCTGCCACGCCATTGACAGCGGCAACAATAGGCTTCTCAATAGCACGCAGCCGGGTCACAATTGGATTGTAATGTTCCGTGAGGATAATCGTAAGTTCCGGACCGTCTTCAGCAACGATTTCGCCCAGGTCCTGACCAGCGCTAAAGGCTTTGCCGGCACCGGTGAGGTAGAGGGCACGGATGGATTCATCCGCTTTGCACTCGTCCAGCACGGCTTGCAGGAACAGTGCCATCTCGCGGTTAAAGCTGTTGTATTTGTCGGGGCGGTTAAGGGTAATATGCGCTACAGCACCCCGTTTCTCGAATAGAATGGTGTCCATTGGGTTGGTTTTTGTGCTAAGGTACGGCAAAATGTAGTGGCAGCGAAGGCTTTATGGACTTGGGGGTGTGACTTTGCAAAGCAGATGCCCGGAGTTCCGCCTCGCGGCTGGGCGGTGGGTGTGCATCTTTGTGGGTGGGCGGTAATAAGAAGACCGACTGTTTTCAAGCTGTTGATTTGGGAATGGCAAAGGGGGGGCAAAAAGTTACACACTAATAGCGGGTAACTACATCAAATCCTTTCGTAATGAATGTAGAAAGCAACGTTATTTTGTAGCTGATGAAAAGTAAAATCAGATTGATCGAAAATTTTGTTAATCTTTCTAGCTCGTAGAAGAAGAAATGATATCATACCCCTGACAAACCTTAGAAAGCGGTACGATTAAATTCAAGTAGCGATATTCCCTGTACTAATCAAACTGAAGAAGTCTCAAAGAGCCCAATCATGTATTCGATTTGTCCATAATTCCGCTTTTAACATTGTATCATTTGCTTCTCACAGAATTTACCTTCATATTGTGGGTGAACAAACGCGTAAACTCTGAAAGCCTTTACAACGATTTATCCCTTCCGTTTTTAGTCTTTCAGGCACTTATCAATTTCTGCCCTTTATTTCTTGAAGCTGAACTCCAAATTGGAGTAGGTAGGCAGGTATGCCCTTACTGAGCATTCCAAACGCTACAGCTAAAAGTGTTGGTGGCATGCAAACAAATTTATTTTGAAAGCCTAAAAACTGATTTTATGAAAAATTGGATTTTTACCTTAATCCTTGCGTTGCAAGGAATGGTATTCTCGTATGCACAATCAGAAGCCCTCTTTGCATCATGGGATGCCAATCAGAAAACTTCGTTAGAGGCTTATTACACCCAAAAGAGTGGGTTTGACCCTATAAGTGAATTTAACAGGATCTCTTTCTCGAGTTCAAGCGAACCACTTGATATTACCTTTAATGGATCTATCACTTCCTTTTCGCTATCAAAATCAGTTTACATAAGCGAAACTCCGAAAAACAAAGGAGAGGCCCGTTTTGAAATATCAGGCTACAATCAATATGGGGAAGAGATTGTCCCTCATTGTTTCACACGTCAAGGTGAAGCAAAAGCACTTCAGCTGGGTATAGATGATCTATCAGGGCAACCTATTTTTCTCTTCGAAGAAAAAGTCTCAAGAATAAGATTTGCCCCGAGCGGTATCCAATCAGGGGGATATGTACAATTCAATATAGATGGAGTCTCCAGCCAGGAATTTTCGGCCGGTTACCGAGAAAGGAACCCGTGGGCAGAAGGTTGCTCTTTGGATAAGATACTCCTCGTTTTTGATAATTCCGGTTCTATTTCTAATGATGAAATGACAACTTACAAACAGCATGCCTGGAGTGAGTTGTCCAAATTGGCAGGCAAGCAAATGAGTCTGCAGATTGCGGCTTTCGGGAACTCCACAGTAAACCAGTTCTATTTGCCGGCGATAACAGAAGCTGACTTTGAACCAGGTTCAAAGCTATATGAATACTTTTTTGACACGAATGAGAGCATAGCCAGCAAAGAAGAGATGCAGGAAATGACTAATTTTCATTCCGTAATGGATTTCCTGATTGCAGATGGAGCTGAAGATAAAGCCATTTTTATTTATACAGACGGCCCTCCCAATTATAGTGTAAATCAAACATACTTGCCAGTCATCGCAGGGGTTACAAGCTTTTTTACGGCAGTATCGAAAACCGATTTACCTTTACAAGTCATTACAAATAATGGCCAGCTGCTTGGGTTAAGCGAACTTCAGGAAAAGAGCACAAAGCTAAGTTTATGTGCTGTTCCTGACGAAGTCGATATAGATTTCATCATATCCCCATGCATCGATGAAGATCGAGCCAAGATGCTCTTAGAAGTATCCCCAACCCCCTGTAGGTGGAATTTTACAATTGAGTGCCAATATTGCGACGCAGAGGAATCATATACAGCTGTTTTAAAGGATTTAGCAGGCCGGGACGTTATTGAACGTTTCAAACTCACAGGAGAACAAACAACCGTAGATACAAGGAACCTTGCTTCGGGCAGCTATTTTCTTTGGATTCAGTCTGATAACGCCCAGGTTTTTGAGCCAATTCCAGTGATTATCGCACGCTAGAGGCTCTGCCTATTTATTTTTCTAACCGCTATAACTTTGAAAAATGGAATATCCCAAAATACTACTAATTGTAACCGCAATATTCTTTTTAGCTACGTCTTCTATTCAAGCACAGGATGAAGAATACTATCCTACAACAGGGGCCTCAATCGCCTCTACATCAAAAGGGGCAAACACTACCGTTAATGAGTTCACAGGGGCTATTTCTGTATCAATACCCCTACTTTCAGTCAAGTCTGAATCCTATACTCTTCCAATCAGCCTTAACTATACCTCACAAGGGGTAAAGGTAGGCCAAATTGCCAGTTGGGTCGGTATGGGGTGGAACTTAAATGCAGGGGGCGTGATCACAAGGCAGGTCAATGATTTGCCGGACGATGCGCATAATTTCAGCGGGGACGGCTATTTGTATAATGGGCAGACTGTCGATGATATACATGGTAAGTACTTTGACCAGCTATCTTCTTCAGAAGAGGATTATATGTTTAAGTTCGGGAAAGACTCAGAACCTGATATTTTCCACTTTAATATAGGAGGAGGCATAAGCGGAAAGTTCTTTTTTGATAAAAACGGAGATCCTCAGCTTGAAAGCCAGGCTGACTTGAAAATCGAATATGATCTTGATCAGAATTACAGCTACACCACCGATCATAGTTTCCTGACCTCTAATTACAGGGGGCTTATCAAGAGCTTTACGATAACTATTCCAAGTGGGCACATCTTTAAGTTCGAAGAAAGGTCTTATTCTATTTCAAATGAAGAGCATCAGCACAAAAGCAGAGATGACGGAAACAATTATGTTAGCACTAATTGCTCACCTCAGTTAGAAGACCCTTACCGAGAGGACTTTTCAGGTGTGGATGCAGTGGTGACAGCCTGGCACCTGACTAGCATTACCAACCCACTTTATGACGAAAATGATAACCCAATAGGCCCTGATTTTACTTTTGACTATACAGATGAACTTTACCTAAACCATTCCAATATTTTCCAATGGAGGGAACGGGGTTGTTATAATACAACAGCAACTGTTACTCATACCTCTTCCAGCGTAGAATCGTATTTCAGTAAGCGCTTGAATAAAATCACCTATGGAAATGGCATATCTGACTATGGGGAAATAGACTTCATAAGCAATTTTAACCGGGATGACATCTATCAATATACACAGTATCTTCCATCAGGGTATCAACACCCAAAAGCGCTGTCGGATATTCAACATAAAAGCGGAAGCCAGATAGTTAAGGAATATAGTTTTACTTATGGTTGGGGGACCACAAATACCAACTGCACTACTCCCCCTGCATATATGGATGCCCACAAAAAAAGGTTACAGTTAAGCCGTCTCCAGGAAAAAAATAATGGGCTGGCTCTTCCAGAATATGACTTTACATATGACACACAACAAATGCCGCCAAGGCATTCGGCCTCTATTGACTTATGGGGCTACTATAGTCCTAATTTGACTACATGGCATCATTTTTTGCCTACCATTTATGCCTACCCTGATGATAATGCTAATAACAATGATTTTCAAACTATTTTTTCTCCCTTTCAGAGGCCGGCATCATCATATTCTGGGACAGAATATGAAATTTCAGGAGTAGATAGAAATTTCAATGCCGCATACGCGGGAGCAGGAATCCTTCAAAAGATAACATCTCCTCTGGGCAGTACCACTGATATCTTTTATGAGTCAAATAAGTTCTTATTTTTAGGCAGTACACAGGCTAGAGGCGGTTTCAGAGTAAAATCAACCGCTATTAAAGACGGGAATGGAAATACCACTTCAACACGTTACTACTATGACTCAAATGAAGACGGCACTGGCCAAACTACAGGGCGCTTGTTAGAAATGCCCGTATTTGCAGTACTAAGAAACCCTGAGATATGCATACACCTTGGTTGGCTCAATCAATTGATGGTGAGTTCTTTAGATAGGATGGGCAAAGGTGGCACCCCTCCTGTGGGGTACTCCAAAGTAACTAAAAAAGTAGCGCATGGAAAAATAGTTACCGAGTATAACATCCCTGTAAAGTATGGCACGCTTAGCCATGACAATGGCGTTTACAATCAATCGGTAAGTGATAGGGAATCGCCTCCGATCGAAATAGATAACTTCCCCTACCCACCTAACCCAAACTACTCCTGGCGAAATGGCCTTCCGAGCAATCAAAAAGTATACGATGATAATGGCGATCTGATAAGTGCAACTGAGTATGAATACGACTTGCTCGATCATGAAAAAATAGGCGCGATCCGCTCCGTTTACACCGAAAGCACTCCTGACCCTGACCGTTACGAATGGGGCAAGTACTATTTGATTAGCGCTTTCCACAGGTTAGTAAGGAAAACGGTAACGAACTATGATGAACTCAGCAACACATTGACTACAGAAACCAATTATGAGTATGACAGCCCTCACCATCACATGCTGTCCGCATCTTATACCGACAATAGTGATGGCCTGCGCCACCGCACTGAATACTCCTATCCGCAAGATGAAAGTATTACAGAGCTTACTGATAGCTGGCGGATTGGCTCACCAGTTGAAGTCCTAAAAAAAGTAGGGCCTCCAGCCAGCTTGGATACTGTCAGGGGACAGAAAATTATTTATGACAATTTTGTAGGAACTTCTGCCCTGGGCCCTTATGAGATATATGCTCCTGAGCGCTTTTATAGCTGGCATGAAAGTACGTCCACATGGGAGCTCGAAAAAACGCATTTGAATTATTATCAAACTGGCTTGTTGATGAGTTATGACGCTCCAGGAGTGCCAACCACCTTATTCAATATTGTGAACGGAGAACTACTCTGGAAAAGGTTTAACACCAACTGGAAATGGGATTATACTTATTATTCAGACCGTATGCTCCACACCGCTACCGAACCTGACGGGCTAACGACAACTTATAAGTACGATGATTTAAACCGCTTAGAATCCAAGGAAGACCGGGGAGGTAACCGTAAAGACGAATATGATTATACCCTTCAGCTAGTTACAGGAGGCGATAATAAAGTCAGGACGACCTTTTCTTACACTGGGCTGTCAAATATACCGCCTGCATCAGAGTACTACGATGGGCTGGGGCGAAGTATTACGACCCGCTTAGAAAATTATACCCCATCCGGTACGGACTATGTTTCCAGCCAGCAATATGATGGTGCGGGCCGCATGACTCAGCAATGCGACCCTGCCTCTGGCGGATGTACTTATTATTACTATGAAGATAACCCGCTCAACCGTTTATATGAACAGAAGGCCCCAGGATGGACAAGAAAGCCGCAATCCAAATACTTGGTAAACACGGCAGCTGATAATGTCAAAAAAACCTCAACTACCTATTACGCTGCTGGCTCACTGTACAAATATGAATACAAAGATGAAAACTACAATTATGCTTATGAATTTAAGGATAAGCTAGGCCGCACGGTGCTCAAGCGCCGGAAAGTAAGCGCTTCGGTGTTTGCAGATACCTACTTTCGCTATGATGAAAAGGGGAACTTAACTTACGTAATCCCTCCAGGAGCACCTAACGAAGCCAGTGTGCTATCCTTTAAATATGAGTACTACGATAATGGCTTGATCGAGCGTAAGTATATCCCGGGTTCAGGGTGGTACGAATTTACCTATTGGCCTAATGACTTGATCAAACAAGAAACAGACCCGGAAGGCCTCATTACAAAGTACTTTTACAATACTTTCAATCAAATCGAGTATATAAAAGACGGTAGTGACAACATCCTAAAAGAATATACCTATTCCCCTGCTACTTCCGGCATAGATGTCGGAAAAGTTATCGGCGTAGATACCAGGGTACTTGGCACCTCTGATATGCTGCATACCGGATACAAATATGATCAGTACGGTAGAGTAGAGATGGATACAATTGATAACTATTTAGGTGGGAGGGACGAGCACACCTACACCTATGATATGAATGACAACATTAAAACTATTGAGCGGGACCACTACGATAGCAGCAGCTCCACAACTCCCGATAAAGAGGTGGACAAAAGGTATAAGTACGATGACTCAGGAAGATTAGAAGCGGTATTCATGAGCGTAGATGGTGGCACAGAGGTCCAGTTAAGCGAACTGGAGTATGACAGTAAGGACAGGCTGGTTGACAAAAACCTGGGCGTCACCTCAGGAGGTGTCCTTCAATCCATCGATTTTGCCTATAATAGCCGAAGTTGGTTAACTCGTATCAACAATGTGTTTTTTGGTGGAGCGCAAACCCCTTGCGATGATGATATTTTGTTCATGATGGCTGGGCAGGAAAGCAATTACGACGAAGAGCCGCAACTAAAAGGGACGATCGCTTATACCTATGATAAAGAAGCAGTCAGGCAGCAACATGCCACTTCAATAGACTTTCACTTTGACCTGCAAGGCACCGTCGGCGAGCTCCCGTTAAAGCCCTTCAACGAAAGTTTTAGTATCAGCCTGGAAGGGGAAGCAGGTGGGGGAGTAGCTGCTTTTGAGACTAAAACCATGGAAGTAGAAGGCCTGCTCACCTTTGAGGATGCAGCAAAGATCATAGCCCTCAATATTAAGGCAGACATAGCGCAAACAGCAGAAGCAACAGCCTCGGGTTATAGTTCAGAAACTTTAAATTTTTTAGAGCAAAGTATCTTCCATGGCGTACAAGCTGCGGCATCGACGCCTCCGCCCCCGCCCCCAAATACAGCACCTGAGAATGACCTTTTTGCCGAGAACCTTTATTACACAAGCAGCAACAGCGATCTCAATGCATCTGCACAGTACAATGGCAATGTTGCCTACCTCCGTTGGAGAGTGGGCAGCCGGATCATCCAAAACTATGGGTTTACCTACGATAACCTGGACCGGCTTACCAATGCAA
>CAZNHN010000216.1:8732-10459 GCA_964572415.1 uncultured Phaeodactylibacter sp. | reverse complement strand
GAAAAGCTAAAAAATAATACTACCCAAACCACCATCTATGTTTAGGGCCTGCCCGTTATTGATGATCAACCCTCAGACAAAGTGAATGAAAAGCTAAAAAATAATACTACCCAAACCACCATCTATGTTTAGGGCCTGCCCGACAATAAAGTTGGAATCCGGGCTCCACAGGAAAAGCGTGGTTTTGGCCACCTCCTCCGGCTGCCCTACTCTACCGATCGGATGGTTACGCCCCCATTCGGCAATCACCTCGTCTACCGGACCGTGCTCACCGGCACCATACCTCAGCATAGGCGTGTCAATGGAGCCCGGGCAAATACAATTAATGTAAATCCCCTCAGCGGCGTGGTCAATGCCCATCGAGCGGGTCATAGCGATCACAGCACCTTTGGATGTGGAATACGCCAGCACATTTTTCTGGCAGCGCTTGCCCTGTATGGAGCTGATGTGGACGATGCCCCCGCCTCCGTTTGCCCGAATGAGCGGAAGGATAGCTTTGGTGGCCAGGAACATCCCCTTCAGATTGACAGCTATAGTGCGGTCCCAATCGGCTTCCGAAGTCGTGTCCACCGTGCCGTACGTTTGCAGCCCCACCGAGTTCGCCAGGTAGCAGACCGGTGCGTAGGCAGCGGCCTGAGTGGCAAAGGTTGCCAGTGACCGGCTGTCGGTCACATCAGTGGGGATAAAAAGCGCCTGCCCACCTTCGGCTTCAATCATTTCCACTGTTTCCTGCCCCATTTCGGCATTTAGGTCGGCAACAATCACTTTTGCACCCGCTTTACCAGCTTCCAGTGCGATGCCCCGCCCAATGCCGGATGCACCACCGGTAATGATGGCTCCTTTACCGGCTATCCAGTCCATTTTCATATCTTTTTTATTTTGAGGTCAAAATACTAAGAAATTGTAATGTTGAAAGGCAGGAAGATGACACCAGCCATTTGTAATCTACCTCCTAAAAAACTGAAAGCTTTGAGCAGACTGATCTTTCCACTATTTGCTTTGCTGAGTATTTCCGCTACAGCTCAGCCGGACAAGCCCCGCCCAAACATTATTTTTGTCATGACCGACGACCTGGGCTACGGGGACCTGGGCAGTTACGGGCAGGAGGTCATCCCCACGCCCTTTTTAGATCAAATGGCACGGGAAGGCTTGCGGTTTACGCAGGCCTATGCCGGTGCGCCGGTATGTGCGCCTTCCCGATCCGTATTGATGACCGGTCAGCATAGCGGGCATACGCTGATCCGGGGCAACTTTTCAGCGGTGGAAGTCCCGGAGCTCCCCAAGCCCAGGCGGATTCCACTACGGCCTGAAGACACAACGGTCGCAGAAGTGCTCAAACAGGCCGGCTACGTCACGGGGATGTTTGGCAAATGGGGACTGGGAGAGGCAGCCACCACCGGCGAACCTAACCGGCAGGGCTTTGATGAATGGATGGGCTTTCTCAATCAGCGCCGCGCGCACAGCCATTACCCGGAATTCCTTTGGGAAAATCAGGACACGCTGAAGCTGCCCGGCAATACCAATGGGCAACGGGAGCAGCATACGCACCCATTGTTCACGGACTATGCACTGGACTTTATCGACCGGCATCATGATACCACATTTTTCCTCTACCTGCCTTACTGTCTGCCCCATAGCGAAATCGCCGCCACCCAACCTTACGTTGATCTTTACAAAGACAAAAACTGGACGGATAAACAGCAACACTTTGCCGGTATGATTAGCAT
>CAZNHN010000216.1:5102-8683 GCA_964572415.1 uncultured Phaeodactylibacter sp. | reverse complement strand
GAAGGTGGCATTCGTACCCCAATGATTGCCTGGATGCCGGGAAGCGTACCTGCAAACAAGATCAGCGACTATCCCTGGTATTTCCCGGATGTACTCCCTACCCTGGCGGCTGTCGCAGGCGCTGAAGCACCTAAGGATCTTGATGGTATGGATATCTCCCCGGTTCTATTTGGAGAAAACATGCCGGTTTCCGACCGCTTCCTGTACTGGGAGTTTCATGAGAAAGGCTTCGATCAGGCGGTACGTTGGAAAAACTGGAAAGCGGTACGGCACGGTTTGAATGGCAAGCTGGAACTTTATAACCTTGCCGAAGACCCCACAGAGTCCAACGATGTCAGCCGGAAAAACAAAAAAATTGTCAAAACCATAGAAACCTATCTTGCGGAAGCCCGCTCCCCTTCCATTTACTGGCCGGCGGGGAAAGCGGCTCCCAGGGATTAGACAGTCTGCCTGATCAATTTAAAACGGAAGCACCGAAAACAATCTGATATGAAACCTACCTGGCTATTTCTCCTTAGCAGCCTGCTTTTTACGAATACAATTTTTACGCAGGAATCCACTTTCAATGCAGGTTGGAAATTCCTGCTTGAGGAAGATACAAACCTCAACGACCTGCCGGGCTCCAAGACCTGGGCGACCGTCAATACGCCCCACACCTGGAACCGGCTCGACGCCTTCGACGATGCGGATGGCTACCTGAGGTCAGTGGGTTGGTACCAAAAGCGGGTTTTTCTGCCCAAAACCGGGCAGGATCAACTATTGCTCAAGTTTGAAGGTGCTTATCAATGGGCGCAGGTTTATGTCAACAATCAACTGGCAGGCGAGCACAAAGGTGGATATACGGCTTTTACGGTGGATATCACGCCCCATGTCCAATTGAATGCAGAGAACACCATCACAGTGCGGGTAGACAGCCGGCACGACCCGGCTATTCCGCCGATGTCGGGCGATTTCACCTTCTACGGGGGCATCTACCGGGATGTCTACCTCATTCGTAAAGGAGAGCGGCACTTCGACCGGATGGATGGCAGTACAAAGGGCGTTTACCTAAGCGCTCCGAAGGTCTCTAAACGATCGGCCTCCCTAAAGGTAAAAGCCCGTGTCCTTAATAAGTCAGCCAAAAGCGCCAAGCTCGCTCTCCAAACCTTAGTTTTCGATAAGAGCGGGGAACTGGTCGCGAAAGCAGAAACACCGATTAAACTAGGCAGCAACAGCCCTGGCATTGCAGAAATGGAGGTCATGGTTAGTCAGCCCGATCTTTGGTCACCGGCACAGCCTAATTTGTACCGGGTGGAAGTCACGCTCCTCGATGAAAAAGGGAAAAACATTGACCTTTACACCAGCAAATACGGTTTCCGCTGGTTTGAGATGAACGAGGACCGGGCTTTTCTACTCAACGGGGAGCCGCTTGACCTTATCGGCACCAACCGGCATCAGGACTATCCGGGACTGGCCAATGCCCTACCAGACCAGCTCCACCGCCGGGACATGGAAATCCTGAAAGCCATGGGCGGCAATTTTATTCGTATTGCGCATTATCCGCAAGACCCGGCCCTGCTTGAGGCTTGTGACGAACTCGGCATTCTGGTCTGGGAAGAAATCCCCATCGTCAATTCCATCACCGTTTCCGAAGACTTTACTAAAGTCAGCACCCGCAACCTGCAGGAGATGATCCGGCAGCACCATAACCACACGGCAGTCATCATGTGGGGTTTCATGAATGAGGTGCTGCTCCGCTTAAAAAATGGGCTAAAGGACAATCCTGGTGTTAGTGAAGCCGACTACCTGAAAGCCGTGAAAAAGCTCACCCGCCATCTCAACGATGTCGCAAAAGCAGAAGACCCCACCCGATGGACGACCATCGCCCATCATGGCAACTATGAGCTGTACGAAGAAGCGGGCATGAATGACATCACGGATGTGGTAGGCTGGAACCTCTACTACGGCTGGTACTCCGAAAATATGCCAAAGGCTGGTGAATTTCTCGACCGTTTTCACGAAGACCATCCGAACAAGGGCATTATCGTGGCCGAATACGGGGGCGGCAGTGACCCACGCATCCACGCTGCGAACCCCAAACGCTTTGACTTTACCGTGGAATGGCAAACGATGATCCACGCCAGCTATTACCAGCAGATCGTCGCCCGCCCGCACGTGATGGGCGGAGCAATCTGGAACTTTGCCGACTTTGGATCCGAGGGCAGAAAAGACCCGGTGCCCCACATTAATAGCAAAGGCATACTGCACCACGACCGGACGCCCAAGGACAGTTACCTGTACTATCAGGCGGCTTTATCGCAACAGTCTTACCTGCAAATTGGCAGTCAGGACTGGCGCTACCGAGTCGGTTTTGCGGATGAAACCAACACCTTCACCCAACCGGTCTGGATTTTCTCCAATCAGCCCGCCGTTGAAGTGGTGGTGAATGGTAATGTCTTGGGCACTTTCGAAACCGACAATTATCACACCGTGGTCGGGGTCCCTTTCCGGGAAGGCAACAACCTTATTGAGGTCAGCGCAGGCAAAGGCTTGTCCCGGCAAAGTGAGTTTTATGCACAGGTCATCCCGTCTAACCTCAGCAATCTTTCCGTCAAGGAAATTGACCTGCGTATGAACCTGGGGGCACACTTTCACTACACGGATATGCTCACCAAAGAAGCGTGGCTCCCCGAGCGTGCCTATCAGCCGGGGTCCTTTGGGTATGTAGATGGTGCTGCGCTGATGAGCTGGAAAGGGTTCCGGGTGGGCAGTGACAAGGAGATTTTCGGTTCCGATAATGAGCCCATTTACCAGACCCACCGCGATACCTTCACTACTTTTCGGGCAGATGTGCCGGATGGTTGGTACGAAGTCACCCTCCACTTTGCCGAGGTGTACAGCAAGTCCGGCCGGGAAAAGCTGGCCTACAATCTTGGCGCTGAGGGGAATGAAGCCGAAGTGGTTGCAGATCGCCTATTCCACATCAGCGCCAACGGAGAAAGGGTACGTTCTGCTGTGCAACTGGAAGACGTTCAGGCTACCGCTATTACCTTTCAGGCGAAAGCCACCGGGCAACAAGGACTGAGGATTGAACTGGAACCGGAAATCGGCACCACTTTTCTGAGCGGGATTGCCATTCGCGGACTTTAACACCTGATCATGAAGCGATTCAGAACTCTGATTCTACTTACTATCCTCGCCCTGCCCTTTTCCCTTTTGGCTCAGGCACAGACAATCTTTGCCGTACAGGAGTATGGTGCAAAAGGAGACGGAGCCACGGTGAATACCCAGCCCATTCAGGCGGCCATAGATGCAGCCCACGAAGCCGGTGGCGGGAAGGTGCTCATCAGCGGCGGCACCTTTTTAAGCGGGACGCTTGTCCTCAGAAGTGGCGTTGAAATCCACATTACAGCCGGGGACACTTTACTTGGCAGCCCCTATCTGCGGGACTATCCGGACATGGAACAGCGCACCATCCGTTCCTACACGGAGCGCTACAGCCGCAAAGCGTTCATCTACGCCGAGGGCGCTACCGACATCGCCCTTACCGGACGGGGCATGATACATGGCAACAGCTATGCTCCGGAGTTCAAAGCCGCGGA
>CAZNHN010000216.1:0-5092 GCA_964572415.1 uncultured Phaeodactylibacter sp. | reverse complement strand
AGATCTTCTATTTCACCCACCAGAAACCCGGGCCGGTCCTTTTCAACGATAAAAACGTTGGCACCGGATTTTTCCCCTTCTGTTACGGCAAAGACCAGAATGGTCCCGGCCACCCCGCCGTTGGTTACAAAAATCTTGGTACCGTTGAGGATATACCCCTCTTCTATTTCCCTGGCACTTGTTTCCACTCCTCCGGCATCGGATCCGGCATTGGCCTCGGTCAGACAGAAGGCGCCGATGCTGTCGCCTGCGGCCATGGCCGGGACAAACCGCTGGGCATGCGCCTCATCTCCTGCAAGCGCGTCAAAATAGAAGGGCTAACCCTGACCAGCGCCGGGCTATGGCTACAGCATTACCTCAACTGCGAAGGCTTGCACATCGAAGGCATTACCGCCATCAACCATGGCAACTTTACCAACGACGGGCTGAATGTGGATGGTTGCCGGAATGTCAGCATCAAAAATATCCGCATCGACTCCCACGATGATGCTTTGGTGTTCAAAAGTACCGGCCCGGCACGATGCGAGCATATTGCGACCTCAAATCCCACTGCCACGGGCTGAAGTTCGGCACGGAAACCACCGGCGGGTTTAGCAATATCGATATTGCCAACATTACCATCTCCGCCAGTGACAGCGTCCACTACAAAACCGGGACACTGTGGCGGGTTATTACAGGCGTAGCCCTGGAGCTGGTCGATGGAGGGACGATGGAGAATATCCGTATCCATAATTTGCGGGCAGATAGCGTTTATGCCCCCATTTTTGTCAAGCTCGGCAACCGGGCCCGCAAGTATACGGATGACGCCCCTGAACCTCCACCGGGGCAGATGCGCAATATCCACCTTTCCAACTTCAGGATTACCAATGCCGGGCCGTTTAGTTCCTCGGTCACGGGCTTTCCCGGGCACTACATTCAGAATGTAACGCTGGAGAACATCGACATAGCGTACAACGAAGCTCCGGGCGCGGATGAACTGTTCAATGAGGTGCCTGAAAACGAGAAACGCTATCCGGAGATCACTATGTTCACCAAGGGACTGGAGTCCAGGAAGTACCTGCCCACCCACGGTCTTTTTGCGCGACATGTGGAAGGGTTAGTGATCCGCAACTTCAACGTCACCCCTACGCAGGATGATCCGAGGCCAAAGTTCGAATTTATTGAGGTCAAAAGACTGAATATTGATGAAGACTAGCAGTTCTATTTCATTGCTCCTCAGTTTAGGAATACTCCTGCTGTCTATCAACCTGCTGAAGGGGCAGGCACCGCCGGAGTGGGACGACCCAAGAGGGGACAGCTGGCCTGCATCGGTAGAGCGGGTATTTATTCCCAGTACGGCGGACAGTACTTTTCACGAATACCGAACACCCGAAACGCCATCAGAGCCAACTTTATCTTTATGGAGGTATTAATGATGGCTACAAGGGCTCAGTGCCCATAACGCAGTCTGTACACTTTTACAATCAATTGGTGGAAGAGCTGGGCGGGCAACCGGCCGATCAGGTAAGTGCAGGGCAACTGGTACACCTTTTAGCTCAGCGAACTTATCAGCCTCCACAAACCCAGCCGCCCCTTTTCCTTGGCGACCGCCTCATCCACCTGAGGAAACAGTTTAAGAACTTACAGCTAACCATTTTTGAAGGTGCTCATGAGATGGTCAGGCCGGCCGCACTGAAGCATATCCGATAGCCCAAAACCAGTTAGGACAGTCCGGGAAAGTAAGGTACAACAGCACCCCTAATTTAGCGCATCAAACCAATTCCTTATGAGAAACTCCTTAGTCCTTGTGCTAATCATGCTAAGCCTGTTTTCTACACAAGCTCAGCCTATCGACATCAATCCGGATAACCCCTGGTACTGGACCTACAAGGGTAAGCCTGTGATGCTCATTGGCGGCTCTAACGAAGACAATCTCTTTCAAAGCCCGGACTACATGAAACAGCTGGATCTGCTGCAATCCCTGGGTGGGAATTACGTCCGCTGCACCATGTCTTCCCGGGACGAGGGCAACATCTGGGCCTTCGCAAAGGGAGATGATGGTTTATACAATTTGCGTGAATTCAACCCGGAATACTGGCAGCGCTTTGCCGATTTTTTGGCAGCGGCTGATGAACGGGGCATCATCGTGCAGGTGGAAGTCTGGGCCACCTTTGACTTTTACCGGGAACCGTGGTTGGATAACCCATTCAACCCCAAAAACAATAGCACCCTTAACCAAAGGCGTACGCGCCTGCCGGATACGGTTTCCACCCACCCCATATTTCGAGAGAACCCCTTCTTCTGGTCAGTGCCGGAGATGGACAACAACACCCAGCTGCTATCCTGTCAGCAGCGCTTTGTGGATCGGCTGCTGGACATCAGCCTGAAGCACGATAACGTCCTGTACTGCATCGACAATGAAACTTCCGTAACCGCTACCTGGCCGCTGTTCTGGGCACGCTACATCCGGGCGAAAGCCAAACTGGCCGGGCGCACCGTCCACGTTACCGAAATGTGGGACCCCCACGACCTCGACCACCCGGACCACCTCACCAATCTGTTCCACGATGATATTTTTACTTTCCTGGATATTTCCCAAAACAACCACAAAAAGGGGCAGGAACACTACGATAACGGCCGGGCGTACCGCCAGAAAGTAGCTGCCCTTTCCCACCCCAAGCCACTAAATACCGTTAAAACTTACGGAAAAGACAAACACGGCAGCGCCATTGACGGGGTACAGCGATTTTGGCGGAGCGCTTTTCTCGGCGCCGCTTCTGTTCGCTTTCACCGGCCCAATTCCGGGCATGGGCTGGAAGCAGTCGCTCAGGCTAATATCAAAAGCATGCGCATGCTTTGCGATGCACTACCCTTTTGGGAGGCCACCGCCACGCCGGAAATCCTGATGAATGCCAGCCCTAATGAGGCCTATGCTATTGGCATATCCGGAAAAACTTATGCGGTGTACTTCCCCGAAACCGGGGCTGTACGCCTCGATTTATCCAATTTCGATGCTGTTACGCTGCAGTGGCTGGACATTGACCAATCGGAATGGGGCACAGTGCGGCAACCCGGCTCCGGCAAGCCTTTGGAGATCAAAAATGAGGATAATGGAAAAAGCCGTGTGGCGCTGATACGGGTGGAATAATGGGGAGCGTCGTTGAGGTTGAGGTTGAGGTTGAGACCGCCCAGGCCCCTCAGCCTCAACCTCAGCCTTCCCTTAGGCGGCACCCGGGACCAACCTCCACCTAAGGCTCCATAACCAATCGCAGCCCCGCATTCGTAAACCGTACATCCACCGGATGGCGGTGGCGGTTAGCCGGGCGGAGCGCTGCGGGCTCATTGAACCAGCTGCCGCCCCGGTAGACTTTTATATCACCCGTTTCTGGCCCGGCAGGGTTGGTTTGTGCTGAATCCGGGTAGGGACCGTACCAGTCGCTGCACCATTCCCAGACGTTGCCCATCATATCGTAGAGTTGGAAGGCTCCGGGTTTCTTGCACCCCACCGGGTGGCTGCGCCCTTCTGACTGAGAATGGAACCAGCCGTACTGCCGCAATTGCCAGGGGATGATTTGCCCTTCATCGTCCCGAAATGAGTACCCGCCCAGTTTACAGGCCCGTTCCCATTCTGCCTCGGTGGGCAGGCGGAAGGTTCCTTTCCCTAATGCGTTCAGCTTCCTGATGAATAATTGAGCATCGTTCCAGGATATCATTTCCACAGGACGGTCCGGATGCCTAAAGGTGGAAGGGTTATAACCCATAACGGCTTCCCACTGCGCTTGGGTAACTTCGTACTGCCCTATAAAGTAATCTTTAGTGAGCGTTACTTTGTGAAGGGGGAACTCATCTTTTTGAGCGTGGGGGTCATCAGGTTCGCTGCCCATCTCGAAGGTGCCCGCCGGGATGCGGACGAAAGTTATGGCCAAGCCTTCTCCCAGCTCTAAGGTGCGGGTTTCCTGTGCATGCAAAGTACTGCTCAGCACCATGACAAGGACAATCAATTTCAATCTATTCATTAGGCTCATATACTAATCGTAAACCAATGGCCGGATACCCCTGCGCGGTGCCATGCTTGTGGCGGTTGGCGCAGCGGACGGCATTCTCAAAATCAAACCAGCTGCCGCCCCGGAATACCCGGAGGCTGTCGACCGGTGGGCGGCTTTCGTCGTAGGGCTGATACTTATCTGAAGTCCACTCCCACACATTACCCGACATATCATACAATCCCCAGGGGTTCGGCGGCTTCTCTCCTACCGGATGGATTTCTGCCATCGACCGGGAGTTGGCCCAGGCATTGCGGTGGACGGTCCAGTTCTCCTCCTCTCCCCAATAGAAACGCGTATCTGTGCCCGCCCGGCAGGCGTACTCCCACTCCGCTTCGGTAGGCAGGCGGAAATGCCCCAGCCCCATACAATTAAGCTGCTCCAGGAATAGCTGTACTTCTGACCAGGAGACCGACTCTACCGGAAACTGCAGATGGTTAGCCCGGTGCTTAAAAACAGCCGGGTTATAATGCATTACGGATAACCACTGTTGCTGGGTGACCTCGTAGGTACCGAGGTAAAAACCTGTTTCTATATCCACCTTCTTTTGTGGCCCTTCATCCCGGTCACGCCCCGGCTCAGCTTCCGGGCTGCCCATACTGAACTGGCCGGGGCTGATGTACTGCAGATGCAGGGGGATGCTATCCGGCAGGTAGATTGTTTTTGAAGGGCTCTGGGCGGAGGCAAGGAAAGTCAGACTGGAAAAGCCAACCACCCATAAAAACCGGTAAAGCAGTAGCGTAGGCATAAGGATTCGATTACAAAAGGGATTGTTTTTCATCTTCAGAGCAAAGACCGAAACACTAAAACGCTGTAACCAAATATGAATACTATTTACCGCTTGGCGCTGCTGGCTTTCTTACTTACGCCACTTACCGCCCACCTTCAGGACCTCCCAAAGGTCACCTTTTCCGCTGATCTCGAATCAGAAGGTAAACCCTTTGAGAAGTACTGGCGCAGCACGGGGTTTTCGCCCTCTGACCTGCTCGATTATCCTGATATGCACATGACCCTGGATTATTTGAAGGCTTCTGAATCTATACTATTCCTGCGGCCCCATTACCTCCTCG
>CAZNHN010000215.1:9243-10464 GCA_964572415.1 uncultured Phaeodactylibacter sp. | reverse complement strand
TCGTCCTGGAAGAGAAAGTGCGGGTCAAAGAAGGCAAGCGCAAAAAGACGGAGGTAGTGGAAACCGAAATCTCCTTTAGCAGCATAGAGCATACGAAAGTGAAAATCACATTTTAAAAATTAGAGCAGGCGGTCAGGTAAGCCGCCTTTAAATAGCATTGAACCATGATGAATCTGGTGGAAACCTTCTCGGACTTTAAAACCGGGAAGAACATAGATCGCCCTACAATGGTCCGCGTACTGGAAGATGTTTTCCGGACGCTCATCCGCAAGAAGTTTGGTACGGATGAAAACTTCGACGTTATCGTGAATACCACTAAGGGTGACCTGGAACTCTGGCGCGTGCGTGAGATTGTTCCTGATGGCGAGGTGACGGATGACCGGAGTCAGATTTCTATCTCTGAAGCCCTTTCTATTGATGAGGACTACGAGATTGGAGAAGAGTGTTATGAACAATTGCACCTGGAGGACTTTGGCCGCCGGGCAATTATGGCTGCCCGTCAGACGCTGATTTCCCGCATTATGGAGCTGGAGAAAGACGAAATCTACCGCAGCTATAGTGAGCGTATTGGCGAAGTTGTGGTTGGTGAGGTGCATCAGATTCTGAAGCGGGAGTTCCTGGTTTTAGATGATGCTACCGGCAATGAGCTGGTGCTGCCCAGGAATGAGACGATCCGTGGCGATTTTTTCCGTAAAGGCGATATGGTACGTGGCGTAATCAAAGCGGTGGAAATGCGCAATAATAACCCTGCCGTTGTGATGTCCCGTACGGACGCGCTGTTCCTCGAGAAACTTCTGGAGCAGGAGGTACCGGAAATTGAGGATGGCCTGATAACGATACGCCGCATTGAGCGCATCCCCGGTGATCGCGCGAAGGTCGCTGTCGAATCCTACGATGACCGTATTGACCCCGTAGGCGCCTGTGTGGGTATGAAAGGTTCCCGTATTCATGGTATTGTACGCGAGTTGCGCAATGAGAACATTGACATCGTCAACTTTACCAACAATGAGACGCTGTTCATTCAGCGGGCACTGACGCCGGCTAAGATTACAAGAATTGACCTGAACCAGGAGACCAAGCGTGCGGAGGTCTTTTTGGAGCCTGATCAGGTTTCTCTGGCGATCGGTAAAGGCGGTACGAATATTAAACTTGCGAGCCGTTTGGTCGGTTATGAGATTGATGTTTATCGCAATCAGGTGGAAGAAATTGAGATCGACGACG
>CAZNHN010000215.1:0-9233 GCA_964572415.1 uncultured Phaeodactylibacter sp. | reverse complement strand
CCTGGACGAATTTACTGATGAGATTGATGGCTGGGTTATTGAGTCCCTCAAAGCCATTGGCTGCGATACAGCCCGATCCGTGTTAGAGCTTAGCAAAGAAGAATTACAGCGCCGTACTGACCTTGAAGAAGAGACCGTGGCAGAGGTACTGGGCATTCTTGCAGCAGAATTTGAAGATTAATTAAGGAATTTGGGAACTCGTGCGCCGCTTTTGGCGTTCGGGTTTTGTGAAAAGCGGCATAAAAGCCTTCAGTCTGAAGGCTTTTTGCTGTTTTACCATGCAGATTTTTACAGATTAGAGGTTAATCCTCTTATCTTTGCGGTCGGATCAGGCTCTTCTAATTGAGAAAGCCCTCTTATAAAGCCTGGTCATTAAATGGTAGGTTGAAAGCTTTTGGTATGTTACTTTCTATTTTATTCATCCAAAAAAGATAGTAAGATATGTAAAGGAAAGAAGAAGCTCTTGCCTATCTGCAGACGTTGCAATAAGTACTAAAACTTTATAATGGCGAAACGTTTAGTTAAGATAGCTAAAGAATTAAATGTCGGAACCTCTACCATCGTAGAGCACCTCACTAACAATGGGTTCGAGATTGAGAATAAGCCTACCGCTAAGATCTCGGATGAAATGTACACTGAGCTCCTCAAGGAATTCCAGAAATCCATCGCTATCAAAGAAAAGGCTGATCAGTTGGTGATCGGCAATCGCCCTGCCTCAGAAGATCCTGATAAAGGTGAACACAAGACTTCGGGGGTTCCCGGGTCTAAGCAAAGGGAAGAGGCTAAAAAGCCAGCAGCGAAGGTGTCCCCACCTGTTGAAAAAACACCGCCGCCTGCTGAAAAGCCTCCTGTGCAGCCACCTCCGGCGCCAGAGAAAAAAGAGCAGCCTGATTCCAGCGATGCGCCTGCACCTGCAGAAAAAGAGCAGCCTGCTGAAAAGAAGACGGGGCTAAAGGTGCTAGGCAAAATTGACCTTGATGCCAATAAGAAAGGTAAAAAGCCATCAGTAGCGCAACCGGAAGAAAAGAAAACGGAGACACCGGAAGCTGACACTAAAAAGGAGGCACCGGTAGAATCTCCCAAAACGGAGAAAAAAGATACAGACCAGCCGGCAGAGCCGAAACCTGTGGCTAAAGAAGAGCCTTCAAAGCCTCAGCCCGAAGAGCAACCTTCGAAGCCTGCAGAGACGCCAAAAACAGAGGAAACTCCTGCACCTGCGGCAAAAGGTGATGTCCCTGCGAAGCCTGATAAAGCTGCAGATGCACCAGAACAGGCACCTGAACAGGAACAGGCTTCCAGTTCAGATGAAAAAGCAAAACCGGCAGCCGCAGAAGAAGCTCCTAAAGACAAAAAAGAAGAAGGTGCTTCCGATAGTGACGCCGCAGCCGGAGATGCCACCACTCCACGTAAGGGAGTAGTCAAGGCAGAAGCTCCGGAACTTCGGGGGCTGAAGATCCTCGGTAAGATCGATGTGGCAAAAGTGGATCGGTCCAGCCGTAAGAAAAAGAAAAAAGACGAAAAGAAAGAAGAGCCCGGCAACAATGAGCCCCGCAAAAAGCGCCGGAGAAAGCGCAAAAAGGTAGCTGCGCCCTCTGATAGTGGCTCCGGAAATGCCGGAAATGCAAGAGGTGGCCGTCGCAATAACAAGCGTGGCCGTAAGAAAGACGACGAAGTAAAAGAAGTTTCCCAAAAGGAAATAGAAGATAAGATCAAGGCGACAATGGCTCGCATCTCAGGAGGCGGGAGCAAGCGGAAGCGTCAGAAAATACGCCGTGATAACCGGGAACGCCTCCGGGAACGTCAGGAAGAGCGCGAGCAGGAAATGGAAAGCAAATTCCTGGAAGTAACGGAGTTTATCTCTGTTCAGGAGCTTGCTAACATGATGGATGTCGCAGTCACCGATGTCATCACGACCTGTATGAACCTGGGCGTGATTGTTTCCATCAATCAGCGGCTCGATGCAGAAATCATTGAACTGGTCACTGAAGAATTTGGCCACGAAGTGAAATTTATCAACGCTGGTGAGGAAGATGAGGAAGAAGAAGAAATCATCGACGATCCGGAAGACTTGGAGCCTCGCGCACCAATTGTAACCGTCATGGGTCACGTTGACCACGGTAAGACTTCCCTGCTTGACTACATCCGGGAGGAGAAAGTGGCAGACGATGAAGCCGGGGGTATCACACAGCACATCGGTGCTTACGAAGTGAACCTGGGTGACACTGATGACATCTCCAAAAAGATCACCTTCCTGGATACACCGGGACACGAAGCGTTTACCGCTATGCGTGCCCGGGGTGCTAAGGTTACAGATATCGCAGTGATTATTATTGCTGCGGATGATAATATTATGCCGCAAACTAAGGAGGCCATCAGCCACGCACAAGCCGCTGGTGTTCCGATGGTTTTCGCTATTAACAAGGTGGATAAGCCTGGTGCACAACCTGAGCGCATTAAACAGGAACTGGCTTCCATGGACTTCCTCGTTGAAGAATGGGGGGGTAAGTATCAATCCCAGGATATTTCGGCGAAGACTGGTCAGGGTATTGACGAGTTGCTGGAGAAAATCCTGCTCGAAGCCGAAATACTTGAGCTTCAGGCTAACCCCGATCGTGAAGCGGTTGGCGCGGTTATCGAAGCCTCTCTTGATAAGGGGCGCGGGTATGTCACCAAGATACTGGTGCAGACCGGTACACTTAGAATTGGTGACCCTATGGTTGCAGGTGAGCATTCCGGTAAGGTAAAGGCGATGTTCAATGAACGAGGAAAACGAGTTGATGAAGCCGGGCCTTCCAGCCCTGTCCTGGTACTGGGCCTTGGCGGAGCACCACAAGCTGGTGAACGCTTCCGTGTCATGGAAAACGAGCAGGAAGCAAGAACATTAGCGACCAAGCGGGCTCAAATTTCCAGAGAACAGGCTAACCGGGCTACCAAACGGATTAGCCTTGATGAAATTGGCCGCCGTCTGGCGCTGGGCAACTTTAAAGAACTTAACCTGATTGTGAAAGGTGATGTGGACGGCTCTGTAGAGGCATTGTCGGACTCACTGATCAAGCAGTCTATCGAGACTATTCAGGTGAATGTAATCCATAAAGCGGTAGGTCAGATCATTGAATCTGATGTATTGCTGGCTTCTGCTTCTGATGCAATCATCATTGGTTTCCAGGTACGCCCGTCTATGGGAGCCCGGAAGCTGGCTGAGCGGGAAGGTGTGGAAATCAATACCTACTCTATCATCTACGAAGCAATCGAAGAAGTCCGTGCGGCTATAGAAGGGATGCTCGAACCAACCAAAGAGGAGAATATTACTGCTCAGGTGGAAGTTCGCGAAACCTTCAAGATCAGTAAGGTGGGTACCGTTGCCGGCTGTTTTGTGCAGGAAGGTAAGATTAACCGTAACTCCCTGATCCGCATCATTCGTGATGGTATTGTAATCTATCCGGTCAAAGAGGGGCAAACTGCAGAACTCTCTTCCCTGAAGCGCTACAAAGATGACGTTCGGGAAGTGAAGTCCGGTATGGAGTGCGGTCTGTCTGTCAGAAATTACAATGATATCAAAGTAGGGGACTTTATAGAAGCCTATGAGATCGTTGAAATAAAGCAGACGCTGGATTAAGCCCTGCAATAAAAATGCATGCTGAAACAAAGAGTCATCCCAAATTTTGAGGCATGAATAACAAAAGGTGCCAGTGGATGATCAATCAATCGTAACCTGTGGAGCGGTATCGAAGCCTTTCGGTACCGCTCTGCTGTTCTATGGCACCAATCGCGCAGGAAGATTGGCACCCATCTTCTCCGTCCTCTGAGCAGCCGTAGCAGAAAACCGTACACAAGGCAGAGCACCACTAGCCAATTAATATTCCGTATAGAAGCCCATTTTGCCCATCTGATAGTCCCGCATGGCTTCCATGATTTCGGTCTGAGTATTCATAACATACGGGCCCCACTGGGCCACGGGCTCATTGATAGGGAGGCCCGAGAGGAATAGGACTTCACTGTCCGCCTCAGCTTGGAGTGCAATGCCCTCTCCATCCGACCGGAATTGTATCGCATGCTCTTTTGCATAAGACCAGTTCTCATTGAGTTGAACTTTACCACTGACGATGTAGATCATGGTATTGTGTTCCCTGGGGACGGGCAATTGCACAAACCCTGTTTCTGAAAGGGCGACCTGCAGCACCGTCAATTCGGTATGAGAGCGTACTGCACCTTTTACGCCATTGAAGGGCCCTGCCACCACTTTAATACGGACCTTCGCATCATCAGATTCTATCAAAGGCAAATCTGACGATCTGATATTTTGGTAATCCGGCTGTACCATCTTATACTTCTTAGGAAGGTTGATCCAAAGTTGAATACCTTCCAGTATACCGCCCTGCTCCAGGAAATCACGGCTGGCACGTTCGCTGTGTATGATACCGCGCCCGGCCGTCATCCATTGTACATCACCACTACCGAGTGTGCCTTCGTTGCCCCGGCTATCCTTATGCCGTAACTCGCCCTGATACAAGAAAGTAACGGGAACAAACCCCCGGTGCGGGTGCGGGCCCACATCGAGTGGATCGAACGGAGGCACGACTTCATATGGCCCAAAATGATGCAGGAGCAGAAAAGGGTCTACTCGTTCCACTCTAATGGTGGGCAAAGGTTGCTTTACCGTTATGTTGCCCATTTCGATGGGCTCACCCGGCAGTATAGCTGCGACAGAACGATACTTCATAGTCCAGTGGAATAGTTTCCAGTAGAAAACACTTTTGCTTGTATCGGAGTTGCAGGCGTTGCAGTAGCGAACATGGGAAGAAAAGCGCCCGTTTAAAGGGTGATTCAGAAACAGGAGGGTTAATCCTTCCCCAAAACCAAATGATTATGTTACGTTATGCCTTGATTTTTTTCATTATTGCCTTAATTGCTGCTGTGTTCGGATTCGGTGGTATTGCCGCCGGAGCCGCAGCGATCGCCAAAGTCATTTTCTACATTTTCCTGGTACTGTTAGTCGTATCCCTGATCATGAATTTTGTCAGAAAGGCATAATCGGTCCGAACTTCAATTAGAAAAGGCTGACAGTGCATGATGTGCTGTCAGCCTTTTTTAATTCTGGAGCAAACCAACATTGAGATTAGCCTTCGAATCCAATCTTTTTGTGAGAACCGTCGCAGAAGGGCTTATTGGAGGAAGCCCCGCAGCGGCAAAATGCCGTCAGCTTTTCCTGCACAGTGGTGTTGCCTTGGCCATCTTTAAGCGCGATCGTCCCTTTGACCATTAACGGGCCATTAGGGATCACTTCGGCCTCGGTTGCCCCTGTCGGCACCTGCTTGTTAGCTTGTGCGGCCTGCTTATTCTCGTCGTTGTAGTAAAAGGTCAATGCACCCGACGGGCATTTTTTGACCTGCTCAGCAATCCGTTCGCTATCAGCCCCTTGCGCATTTACCCACGGCCGTGCCTGAGGGTCGAACACTTCGGGCAGACCGTTAAAGCAGAGCCTGGAATGCATACATAATTTTGGCTTCCACACAATTGTAATTTCCCCGTTACTGTACTCTTTTACTATGGGTTTTTCCTGGCTCATATTGGTAGGCATTTAGGAGATAAACCCGGCTTGGTGGATATGGTTCGTACCGGGCGCTGAATTTGTTTTAAACAAAATAGTGAAAAAGAGGGAAAAAATATTGAAATTTGGATGCGATGGGTCAATCAATCAAAAGAATGCAAAATTTGCAAGGTCTGATTTCCGTTTTGGACATGTACTGAGCAACCATCCCACAGCATATGCACCGGTGTACGCAAAAAAAGAATAACGAGCGCGTATAGCCACTTTTCAAAAAATAAGAAAACCATGATGAAACTTTGGCAAACCACTTTAGTCATTTTGGTCCTTACCATCTCATTGGCACAGGCTCAAAGTGAATCCTTCTACACGGTTCAGGTCGGAACATTTATTGATGCAAAACCAGAAGACTTCAGTGCGTTGCGTGAGTTGGGCTTTGTCCACGCTCAAGACCTCGGGAGTAACCTGATGGAAGTTTATGTTGGTGGGTTTGAGAGCCGGCCGCCTGCCGAACAGCTTGCTGCCAGTGTCCGCCAGAATGGCTATGCCAATGCTTTCGTGCAGGAGCGCGCCATTGACCCCAATGCCCCGGCAGCAATTGTGCAAATGGCGACTCGCCAAATCAACCGCCCCATAGAGTGGGAAAGCCTGATGAAAGCAGGCCCGCTATATGGTATACTGCAGGGCAATCTGATAAAAATCGTCACCGGCCCCTTCACCAGCGAAGCGGCTGCTCAGGCCGTACTGCCTGGAATTCGGGACTTGGGCTACAAAGATGCCTTTGTCAAAAATGTGCCCAGTGGATACCTGCTGCCTCTTACCGAATTCGAAACGGGCACAAAAAAACCGCTCATCCCTCTGTCAATGAACGAAAACCCTGGCCCCGCTGCACAACCGCAGAGCTATGACCAGACAAAAGGCGAACGCCTGCCAAACAACAGTAACCCCACTCAGCCCTATACCGCACCTGCCGATGCCAATGAAGTGCTTCAGGCTCGTCAGCCCACCATACCGCCCCCTCCTCCCGCTGTGCCTGACCTCCCTTCCAGCTACGACTACTATGCGGGCGATGTAGCACCGACCACCGGCACTGCCCCCGCACCAGCCCTCCCAGCCATTGATGGGAGCGTAAAGCGGGGCTCTGCTCTCGACTTGCAACGTATCCTCAAGGCCGCCAAAACTTACACCGGATCATTGGATGGCTACTACGGGCCGGGTACCCAGGCCGGGTATGAAAAATATTTCGCTCAAAACCGCACCCTGCAGCAGTACCAGCTTGTCGCCGAACAATCGCCCCTGCCCGGACAGGAAGGCGCAGACAGTGAGCTACAGGAGGTAATCAATGAAATGGGGTACAGCGCAGCCGCTGCTGCCCGCCTGGATGACTACAGCGCCGACCCGCTGGCTCAGGCTTATCAGGCTTACCAGTTGTTCCAGAATTTTGGGCCGGGGCAGGAAGTGAATAAGCGCATGAACACCGCCATCCGGGAGGCTTTCCAGGGCAAAAAACTCGAAGGCGTGGCTTTTGATCCCAGCTTTACCTATGCTTACGAGAACAACGGGCAGCTGATTCAGCACCTCTTATTTGTACATGCCGCACCGGGAACTGAAGAAGCCGCTCCCTGCTGGCTGGCGGCCCGCCACCCGGCAGAATCAGCAGAAGCCTACACTTCATTGTCTACATTAATCGGAGATGAATTAAAGCTACAAGGCTGCGGGCAGTTCGAAAGCTGGCCGGAGGTCCGGATTATGGTTACGCTGGCTGCAGATTTGGGCGCCCGGAGCTCATTCGACCAGAAGCGGTTGGCACAAGCAGCTACGGAGCGCTCCCGTTTATACACCGCTCCAAAAACCCTCAATGACAAGGAGCGGGAATCGGTGGAGAACTGGCACGAAAACCTGATGAAAGGTGTCAGCAACTGGTCAAAAAAAGACCCGCTCACTGAGCAGTTGGGTACGGCTTTCCAGACCATGTACTTCCAAAGCCAGGTGCGGCTTGAGGATTACTTTATGGACAAGGGGTATAAGCCCCAAGAAGCCAAAGCACTGGCACTCGCTGCTTTGCATACGCTGGTAGCTTACCACATGCAGCGTTTCGTGTAGCGCAAAATCTCAGCAGGAATGAACCCGCAGGCCGTGTGCACAAAGATGCATACGGCCTGTTGTGTTCCTTCACCTGCCTGATGTGCTCAACTAAATTTGCCCGGCGTGGTTATACCGTCGAACAAGTCAAAAATTGAGCACCAACCTCGCATGAAAAGCAAACTGCGGATTATCTCTGTCGCCACCTTTTTAGTATTGGCAGCCATCAGCGGGTACTACGTTACCCAATTGCAATTCTCCTTCGATTTCGAACAGTTCTTCCCGGAAGGGGACGAAGACCTGGAATTCTTCCGGGACTTTGTGGAAAACTTCGAGGGGGATGACAACTTTCTGCTCGTCGCTGTACGCCGGGAGCAGGGCGTCTTTGAACAGGATTTCCTGGAGCGGTTTCACGATTTTACGCTATCTACCCGAGAATTGCCTTACATCGAAGAAAGCCAGTCGCTGACTAAGTTTTCTTACCCGGTACGCACGCCATTCGCAATTACGACGGTGCCGGCGATACACATCGATCAGCCGGAGCGCCTCCCGGCCGATAGTGCCCGTATCCTTTCGGATGAGCGCTTTGTGCACAACCTGATTTCAGAGGACGGGAAGACGCTCGTGGTATTCCTCAAGACCATTCCCAGCATACAACTCGATCAGGCACGCGAGCTCATGGCCGCCCTGGATGAGCAGATCAATACCTACGATTTCGAAGAATACCACTACCTCGGGCGGCCCTATTTTCAAAAGGAGCTGGTGGATATGCAAAAGCGGGAAATTACCGTATCCGCTATCATTTCGGGTATTTTGGTCACGCTGATTATGTTCGTCATTTTCCGCAAGCCCTGGGGCATCTTCGTAGCGCTGGTGTCTATCGGGCTGGGTATGTTGCTGTTTATGGGGCTGCTGGGCGCTACCGGGCGGGAGCTGAATGCTATGGCTGCGCTCTACCCTGTGCTGATGATTATCGTGGGGACTTCGGATGTGATCCACATCATGTCCAAATACATCGATGAATTGCGGAAAGGCGAGCGGCAGGACAAAGCCATCGTAACCGCCATCAAGGAAATCGGGCTGGCCACACTCCTGACTTCCATCACCACGGCGATCGGATTTGCCTCCCTGCTCACCAGCAAGGTGGGGCCTATTCGTGAATTTGGCATTAATGCTGCTATTGGAGTAATGGTGGCTTACGTGACCGTAATTTTCTTCACCACAGCAGTGCTTTCCTGGTTTCGCGCTGATCAGATTATCAAACTGGGCAAAGGGCAGGCTTTTTGGGAAAAGTCCATGGACTGGGCGTACCAGTTCACCCTGCGCTATCCCAGCCGGATTGCACTGGCTGCCGTTGTGACCCTGGGCATTGCCTTCTGGGGCATCTCCCGCATTACCACCAACTACGGCATCATCAACAATATGCCGATTGGCGAGAAAATTACTGAGGATTTCAAATTTTTCGAGAAAAACCTGACTGGCTTCCGCCCTATGGAATTTGCGGTATTTGCCAAAGAAGGCTACAAAGCCACCGACTGGGAAGTGATGCGGGAAATTGCCAAAGTGGAAGGCCATCTGAAGGAATACCCATCCGTGCAAGCCGTAG
>CAZNHN010000214.1:10063-10470 GCA_964572415.1 uncultured Phaeodactylibacter sp. | reverse complement strand
CTGGGACCAAGGCAAGCGGAGCGTCTGCCGGAGATGGCGGGGCTGGAGCTACCACCAGCGCGGCCTCCGCCCCAAAGTCCATCATCACCGGATCTGCGGCGGGGTCGTCCTTGCTTTCAATATCCGCGGCATAGTCCAGCAGGGTCGCCCGCCGGATACCGCCCGGGTTCCAGGTTCCGGATGTAGAGATAGTCTTTTGTCCGGACGGCCCGCATTGGATAGCTTTGGTTATCGGGCCGGACGTAGGCGTGGCGCTCACGCTCCAGAAAGACTTGTTCACGGTGCTTTCGGCTCTGCCCTTTGAGCAGGGGGAGCAGGCTTTTGCCTGATATTTCCTTGGGGATGGTTAGCCCGGCAGCCTCCAGAAAAGTCGGATGAAGATCTGGCCGATTTTGTCAGGCAACTGC
>CAZNHN010000214.1:3154-10053 GCA_964572415.1 uncultured Phaeodactylibacter sp. | reverse complement strand
ATGAGGTTGACAAAGTTTTCTGTTTCCCGGGCGGGCTGCAGTTGCCCTTTCCAGTAGATCGCCAGAGGGACCCTTGTCCCGTAGTCGTAAAGATTCGCTTTTGATCGGGGGAAGGGCATGCCATTATCGCTGGTGATGACAATAATGGTGTTGTCCAGCAATCCACGTTTTTCCAGTTCCCGGACAGCTGTACCGATTCGCCGGTCGAAGCGTTCCACCTCATAGAAATAATCAAGGATATCTTCGCGTACCTCAGGCAGGTCTGGAAAAAAAGGTGGCAAATCAACAGCAGAGGCATCCATGCCCTGATTCACCCCGCTTCCCGGTTCATACACCCGGTGCGGGTCGTAGCTGCCATCCCAAAAGCAGAAGGGTCGGTCCGGGTCCCGCAGTTTGAGGAAATCAGTAAAACTATCGAAGTCCGGGCCAGCGGGATTGTGCAGGTAACCGCCGGCTTCTGCATTTCCCGGCCCCCATCCCTTATCCGCTTTACCGGTGACATACCCGGCTTTTTCCAATATCGCTACGTAGTTAGGGAACGTATCAGGCAGCAGGCTCCAAAGGTTGCCGCCGGGCCCCAGTTCGTGCGGGTACTTGCCGGTCAGCAGGGCCGCGCGGGATGGGGTGCAGGATGGGGCAGCGCAGTAGGCATGATCAAAGACAACACCTTCCCGGGCCAGCCGGTCGAAGTTGGGGGTTTGAACCACTGGGTCACCGTAGATACTGGCGTGAGGGTAAGACCAGTCATCGGCGATGAGGACTAGGATGTTGGGCGAGGTTTGTGCGTCGACTAAAAGAGGCAGGCACGCAACAAAAATGATCTGAAGTAAACGCAAGAGCATATCCGAAAGCTTTTTTAGGAGAGGCACAGCAAGGGAGATTGTAATGCGCGAGGCTTACAGCGGGTCTTTCCTGTAAGCTTGCAAGCTCAGCCGGTAATATTGGCTGACGGATAGGTGCTGTCCGCCGGGAGTTTGATGGATGGATCAATCATAATACCCTTCCTCCATCAGCCCCATCAGCGCCAGCAATCCGCCCCAGGTATACCAAGGCGAGCTTTTGAGCTGAGGCTCGGTACAGGTGCCATCAATAGGAGAGTAGTTTTCGCAGACGAATCCATATTCCATCCAGTTGCGCACGAAGAGGTCTACCGATTTGTCTACCAGTGCCTTGCGGGCATCCTCCAACTCCGGGTAGTCGCGCATCCCCAGGTAAACCAGGAAATTCATAGGTGCCCAAATAGCGCCTTTCCAGTACCGCTGCCGGGGATAGAGCGGGTCGTTTTTGGAAATGGACGGCAATACCCAATCGCCCCAAAACTCTTCTTCATTGAGTAAGTGTTTGTCAACCATCGCCCGGGCTTGTTGGGCTGAGGCGGTGCGGGCGAGTAAGGGGTAAAAGGATGTTGGGGAGATTCGGTCTGAGAAGGCCTCCTGAGTCAGGTCGTAGTTTTGGAAAAGCTGGTTCTCCTCATTCCAAAGCGCCTGAAGGTTTTGCTGTAAGCGGTTTGCACGTTTTCGCAGGCGTTGGGCATCTTCCGATTGCCCCAGGACGTCCGCCATTTTGGCCAGCACCCGGCAGTCGGCGATGTACATAGCATTCAGGCCTACATCGTGCATTTCCATGAGATTTTTCTCCGGGTCAAACTGTGCATCGAGGTACATGGGGCTGTCATCGATGCCGGTCTCCAGCATGGCAGCGCGTAGGTTGTGGTAGACTTTGTCATGGAAAGGGTTTTGAGCCGGATTGGAGCCCCAGGAGAGCAGCTCGCCATTCAGGCGGTTTTCCAACCACCACTCGTTCCAGCGCAGTAGCCGGGGGTAGACCATTTCCAGGAACCACTTTTGAGGATGTTTTTGGTAGATGTCCCAGCAGGCCAGTCCGCCTACCGGTGGTTGAGAACGGTCCCAGGCTTTCCGCCCGTTGCCCTGGCTCATGTTGCTGACAAAGCCATCAGCGGTGGCTTCGCGCAGTGCCTCCACTGCATTAGCCATAGCGAGTTCCGGAGCATCCAGCCCGATCATGTGCGCCATAAAGAAGTTGTCCCAACCGAAAAATACGTAGCCCCCGCGATTGATGTTCCATTGCCGGTCTACTGTAGAGAACACCCGGTCCTGCACCGGGTCATAAATGGTATTCCAGCCCAGCCCGGCTGCCATGCCTGCGTAGGCTTCGGTGAGGTTGCCATATCGCTTTATGTAGTTTTCATAATCGCTCCGTTTTCTGCTCACTTTCTTTTGAAGCTCCGTCAGGTCTGTGGTCGCATTACTAATGCCCACCGCACCGCTCAGTTCAATCGCTAAAAAGGGGCTGAGGGTATTAAAGAATGGGTGATCGCTCAGTGGGGCAGAGGACCGGAATTCCAGCTTTTGGTCCGGGGTTGTTATCGTTAGCGCGTCCTCCTCCCTGGAAATCTGCCCGGGCCGGTTCCAAAGTAAGCCGCCTTCCACGAGGAGTGTCGATGCATATTCCTCGTCCAGCTCCAGAGGCGTAATGAGCAGGTAGAGGTCATTGCCGTAAGCTGCCGATTCGATTCTCAGCTTAACTTTCCGGTATTCCACCTCCATACTCGTATAATCGCCGGAGTAGCTGTGATAGCCGGGCTTGACAATGGGCTCACGCCAGCCATTCGCGGCTTTGTTGACAAAAAAGCGGTTGACAAAGCCATCAGTATTTTTGCTGCTTTTGTGGATGCCCAGGTTTAGGGCGGCTCCGGAGGGCAGGAGGACGTGCTGCCCCATACTGTAGGTGCTCCAGGTGTTCCAGCCTGTTTTTAAGTTGTTTTGGAGGTTTTTGTATAAAGATTGTGGCTGAGCAAATAGGAATAGGGGTATTAAATAACTACAAACTAGAATTAACCGCAATTGATTCATAAAACGTCAAATTTTCTTAATTTAGGAGGAACGATTAAGAAAGTGTCACCCTACTAATTTATTCGTATTCAAAACAAGTAATGCCAGCTAAGGATATCTACCATTTTGCGCTAAAGAAGGCTCTGGAAAAGGATGATTGGGAAATAACCAAAGACCCTTTTGCAATATCTACACCCGGAGTAGATTTTTATATTGATCTTGGTGCTGAAAGAAATTTTATTGAAGCGGAGAGAGGAACAGAAAGAATTGCGATTGAGGTGAAATCGCTAAAGGGTAATTCACCTTTTTATGATTACCACCAGGCACTGGGACAGTTTTTAATGTATAAGCTAGCACTAAAAATGAACAATTTTGATCATAACCCTTATCTTGCTATACCAGAGCCACAATATTTAATATTAAACAAAACCGTCATTTACCCAAAATCGTGGGAAGTTTATAGTGTGAATTTGATTGTATTTGACGAAAAAGCTCAAAAGATAATCCAGTGGATAAAAAATTAGAAACATACCAGAAAGCGATTCTATCCTTTCTTGAGCAATACTCATCTTTTTTACCTGCTAATTGGGAGCAGGTAGAAAATCAGGTGATTGCTGATAAAGAAAATCATCACTATCAACTCATAAGAATGGGTTGGAATGGGAAAGAGCATATTCACTACGCGCTTTTCCACTTTGATTTACTCGAAGGGAAAATCCTTATCCAAGAGAATCGGACTGATTTACCTATTATTGATGAGCTTGTTGCACTCGGTGTGCAAAAAGAAGATATCATATTAGCATTTCAGCAAATGCCTCAGACTTAATTTAGATACCATGGTATTTATTCCATGCCTCCGAAAAAGAGAAAGCTATCTTTTGATTCTCAGGTTTCTTGTGGGGCTTGTGTTTATGCTCCCTGGGTTCTTACCCGCACAATCAGATTCCATTCTACTCTGGCCAGAAGGCCCACCCTTATCCAAACCCAATGAGCTGGTTGAAAAAACCTGGACAACCAACGTCATGCGGGTCAAAGATGTGACAGAGCCAAAGCTATACACTTTCCTTCCGCCTGCAGGTCAGCGCAACGGCAGCAGTGTAGTCATCTGCCCGGGTGGTGGCTACCGGATTCTTGCCATTGACCACGAGGGCTATGCCATCGCCCGTTGGTTTAACAAGAGGGGCATTACCGCTTTTGTGCTCAAGTACCGTTTGCCCAATGAAGAGGCTATGGACGAAAAGGCGATTGTTCCCCTGCTTGATGCGCAGCAAGCCATCCGGCTGGTCCGCCAAAACGCAGAGGAATGGGGCCTCGATCCTTTCAAGATTGGCATCATGGGCTTTTCAGCAGGCGGGCACCTGGCTTCTACGGTGGGTACGCATTTCCAGAAGCCGGTCGGTTCAGTTGAGGACACGACTTCGGTCCGCCCGGATTTTATGATTTTAGGCTACCCGGTCGTCAGTATGTTAGAGACAACCACCCACGGCGGTTCCCGAAAAGCCTTATTGGGTAGCGATCCACCCCTCGATTTGGTGCGCCGCTTTTCCAATGAACTTCAGGTGACTTCAGAAACCCCACCCACTTTCATCGTACACAGTACGGATGATCAGGCGGTACCGGTGGAGAATAGCCTTCGGCTTTATCAGGCGCTGGTAGAGCATAGCGTACCGTCAGAAATGCATTTATACGAGTCTGGCGGTCACGGCTACGGTATGGCGGAAGCGGAAGAAGCACTGTCTTCATGGATGAACCGCCTTTCAGGCTGGCTGAAGGGCCGTGGGCTTTGGTAAGGTAAAGCCGCTACCTTCATCGGTCTTTTAATTGAGCTTTTGCCCATTCGATGTACTGTTCCCAGTCGTACGCCTTCACATCATGCCCCCCGGTGCGAATATGATAGGCGACTGTGTTGTGGATAGGGGCATCCAGCCCCGGCATCTCAGCGGTTGGAATCCCATTTTTGCCGTAGAGGTCATAAACCGGGCCTGCATGGTAAGCGGACAGGAACTCTCCCTTAGGGTCAGCCCATTGGTCATCAACAGCGCTGGCTACGTATACCGGGCGTGGAGCGACCAGGGCAATTAGCTCATGTTGGTCAGCGGTAAGCGTGGCCTCGTTTTTGCTGTAAGCGTGGAAGTTTTTGCAAAACCAATGCGGGAATTGATCGTTAATCCGACTTACGGTTTCGCCGTACTGCCGCTTGGAAAGTGCAGCTCCCCCACAACCGGAATTGTTGGAAATAACCGCTGCAAAGCGTTGATCTGTTGCCCCTGCCCAAAGTGCCGTTTTGCCCAGGCGGGAGTGCCCCATAACGATAACTTGTCCCGAATCGACATCCTGATCCTCCTCCAGGTAGTCCATGACACGGCTAAGCCCCCAGGCCCAGGCCGAAATAGCACCCCATTCATTTTCAGTGGGTTGCTCTTGTCCGTCTTTATAAAAGAACGGATGTATGCCATCACTAAAGTTATCCCGGTCAGGGTCAATCTCGCCGTAGTAAACCGTGGCCAGCCCAAACCCGGCGTTGATTATTTTCTCAATCGGCCAGCGGTTTACGCGAACGCCCCTGGACTGTGCTGTGAGCTTATGATCCTCCACTCCAAAGGCTGCATTATTGCGCGACCAAGCTTCAGGAATATGAACCATAGTGTCGGTAGTCACGGTATGATTGCCATAGAAGTTATAGCCCAAAAAGACCGGAGCAGGCTGAGAGCCTTTAGGCAGGTACATCAGGATATGGCAGTCCAGGCTTCGCCCGTTTTGTTCAAAAGTTAGTTTTACCTGCTTTCGGCGGGTCTTGCCTGCCAGCGTAGCATCGGATTGCTCTATCAGCGCCCACGAGGTGATCCCCAGCTTTCCAGGTATCGCTCCGTAGACTTGTTGGGTGAAAAATTCGAGCAACTCTGGCCTGCCTTTAGTTTCCCAATCCTCTGTACTGCGGATGGGCCTCCCTTCAAAGGTTTGAAGTGGGTCTGGCAAAGTAAAGATGGGCACCTTGCTTTCCTCGTAATTCGGCACAAAGGCTTCCTTGGTTTGTGCAAAGGCAACATTGAAAAGGAAGAAAAAGGGAAAGATTAGGCAAAGCTTTTTCATAATAGAGACCTGTTTTAGTTTTTCCCTTTAATCTGAACCGTCCGGCCGCCCTGGCTTTCCAGCTTCAGTATGGTCTGTGCTGAGCCTTCTGTCTTTTGCAATACCTCAGCTCCTTCAACGGTTGGCGAGCCCAGCTCTGCGGGCCAGCGGATCGTCTGAGTGCCATCGGTAGCCGTATGGTAGGTTGCCGTTGCATTATTGACTTCCCAACTTAGAACAGGGCTGTCGGACGCTGTGGCCTGAATGCCTTCTTCTCCAGCTGGTAGCAGGAAAGCAGCTGCCGTTGCGTAGGGCATATCCAGTGTAAACTGTAGCCGGGCTTCCTGCTCACCTAATTCAAAAGGCGCATGAAGGATAGCACCCACTTTTTCGGTATTGACCTTCACTTTCTGGTCTAAAGTCTCAACCGGCTCCGTAGTAAAAGCAAAGACCTGTCCGGCCCCCGCTTCAGCATTGATCATGCGGTAAATTTCCGGAGAGTCCCCCACTTTGCCTTCCACTTCCGGAGCGATATCGGTGAGGTGGGGGAGGACTTGCTTAGACAATGCCGTCTTGGCACCGACTTGTTGCCGGACATCGGCGGTGGTCAGGTCGAGCTTGCCCCAGTAACCGTGCCCGGCAATCAGGGAAGTGTGGATGTTGTAGTCCAGGGAATTGGCCAGGTCATGCGGGTAGTTGGCGTAGGTAAAAAGCTCCAGCGGGATAATGCCGGCGAATTCATTAGGGATGGTGCGCATCGACTGTGCCCGGTAGGGGCCATAGTCGTTGTACCCACTTGCGCCGTTGTTCATCCAAAACAGCTTACCCTGGCTCAGTGGTGCCAGTCCGGTCATTACCCGGCGGGCTTCCGTCAGGTCGACCTCGATGATCAGCTCTACGAGACCTTTGCCGGCGTGCTCGAGCCCGCAACCGGGCAGGTGCAAGCCGTCTGCAACCCGCGCATTCCCTTGACCTCAA
>CAZNHN010000214.1:2083-3144 GCA_964572415.1 uncultured Phaeodactylibacter sp. | reverse complement strand
CATACTCAGTAAGGGCACGCATGGCTTCGGTGACGTAAATGGGGAGCAGGTATTCGTACCTGGCCCGCCGCTCGGCTTTTGTGTAAGTCGTATCGCCATGGTGAAGGCCGGGCAGATCGCTGAAGAAGGTATTAATGGCATCCCACTTGAAGAAGCGGGCGCCCTGATCAATGAGCCGCTTGCAGTCGTCAATAAAAACCTGCTGAAAATCACTAACCATATCAAAGCCACAGTGGCCCCACTGTGCTGCGATGGGGTTGTTTTCAGAGTCTTTGATGACCCACTCCGGATGGGTATGGTAGCGGATTGTGGTGCTATCTATCGTAGGCGGAGACAGCCATATGCCCATCTTCAGGCCATGTTGCTCCAGTTTTTCACGTATCGACCCCAGCCCCTGAGAAAGCCTCTCGCGGTGAGGGGTCCAGTCACCGTGCTTTTCTTCCCAGCCATCGTCCAGCACAAAAATATCAGCGCCAAGGTCAGCAGCGTGTTCTATTTCGCGGAAAAGGTTTTCGTAGGTCAGGACATCCCGGAGTTCACTAGAGGCCCGCTGCATGCCCCAGGTGTTGTAGTAAAACTCTGGTTTCCGGGAAGCCGGGCGCTCACAGATTTTGTTCAGAAGGTAGTCCCGGATGAGGGCTTTGCTGTCTTCGAGTGCAGACCCGGTATGATGAAAATGAGCCGTCCAAACCGAGGCGTAGGGGCGCTGTGCGTCAATTTGCTCTCCATCCAGATAGGCGCCACGCATGGCTTGCACGCTGGCGTCAATGCCTTGTGCCTGTGCTACGGCACCGATGCCCAGAAACTGAAAATCTTCGTCTTTGATGTCAAAATTGAAAACCCCTTTGGTGCCCTGCATGGCATCAACGATCCGGCCGTCTTCCGCTTTCTTTTCGGTAGCAAGCAGCCCGTTGGTGTTGTCCTGTGAGGCGTGCTCGTAAGCCAGCCCAAAGCTCCAGTCATTGTTGTCGACGATCCGGAATGGCCCTTTGGCGGGGCGGTCGCCGGGGGAATCGGGGGTCGTTGTCCGGACATCCGGGTAGTACATGTGGTTGGACTTG
>CAZNHN010000214.1:0-2073 GCA_964572415.1 uncultured Phaeodactylibacter sp. | reverse complement strand
TGTTATCGCCCTGACCGATCCGAAAACGGGATTCCCTATCGCCATCCTCGACGGCACCTTCCTGACGGGAATGCGAACGGGGGCATCAGGAGCAGTGGTCCGGATATCCGGATAGTACATGTGGTTGGACTTGCCGGGCGGGTCATCGGCTTTGGCAAAAGTGATGGGCTTGTGGTTCCAGCTGGCGATCCGGATTTCAGTGGATTTGGGCTCGCCTGACTCAGCGGTCCACAGCCGATATTGTGGAAAGCGGAAGTGCAGCTCCCCATCCTTTTTATTTAGGGTAAAGCGATTGTCGGCATCCGCTAAAAACTCGAGCTTCTCCCTTACGATTGGGCTTTCGGGGAAGAGTTGCTGACGGATGAGGACAACTAAGCCTTTGGCAGGGCCGGCAGCCGCCCGGTACCGCAGTTCGTATTCGGTGCCCCCATTGCCCATGGACCGCGATTGCTGACTTTCGAATACCCAAACCGGATCGGCCGCGCTGAGGGGTTGCCCGTTGATGACCGCCTCGAAGTAGGGGAGTCCGGCAGGGTCATTGAGTGGCGCTTCCTGTACCTTGTCGTACAGCTCCACCGAAATGGCATCCGGCTGTCGGGGCTGGGAAAAGGTTTTGCGCAGGGCTTCGTTTTCAAACTTAAGCACAGTTGGCTCTTTTGGAGCACAGCTTTGCAAAATGAGTAAGGCGAGACTTAACTGAAGTAGGATGTTTTTCATAGCGGTTTTAAGGATGGATTAATGAGGTAGGTTTAAGAAAGAGCAAGTATGTCTACAAGTGATACTTTGCCCCAAATTTGAATAATCTATAGCTCCCATTCGAACTGATCTGCTCCCGTTTTATATCTCCCCCGTTTATCTGGTAGGTGATATCTATTTCAAAAAGTTGATCGGTACCGAACAGATAATTATAATGACCAAATAGAGATACTTTCTCGCCAAAAAACAGTTCCAATCCCAGCCCGAGTTCGAAAAGGTTGAATGTTCTGCGGAAGCCGTAGTTGCTTTTGGTTTCTTCATCATAGGTCAATGTGGTTCCCTGCCTTGTAATTGAAAAGCTGGACTGATACAGGTCTGGTTCTTCGTATGAAGTGTTAATCCCAAAATGATAGCCTAATACGCTTTTCAGGAATAATTTACTTTTGAAGAACTGCTTGAAAATGGGAAAATTCGTATTCAGACGCAATGGAATCTGGTAGACCGGAGGTCCGTTAGTGGTCGTAAATGATACAAGCGAACTGTCTGTAATCTCATAATCTCCATGAAAACTGTTTATTAGAATTCCGGTTTCCAGGCTATGGAATTGGTTGAACGCTCTGCTAACCACTACCCCAAAAAAAGAGAACTGCGAAGTTTTCTCCAGACTCAGCGTATTGTTGAAATCAGTGGCGTGGTAAATTGGACAAGTGCTTCCTGCCTCAATGCCGACCGAAAGCCTGGATTGTGCTTTAGCCGTGATGCACAGAGCCAGGAAAATGAAAACTGATGCCCTTGTGGATATATTTTTTGTCATAGGCGACAGTGCCTTTTGATATTTTTATCTTCTGTCAATAGGGCCTCAGTTCAGCCATTCGAGGATGCCATCCCTGACCCGCAGCCGGTAGGAGCCGATCTTGATGCGATTGCCACGTGCCTTTATTTTGGGTGCTGGGCCCTGGCTCAGGTATTTGACGGTTATCGCCTGGCCTTTTATTTCCACCTGTTCGCCCTCGTGTTTTCCGGTCGCAAGCAGTAGGGCTTCGGGCATATTGCCTTCCGAAAATCCAATGGCCACCGATTGCCCATTTTTGAATTTCAGTACGCTGCGCCTGCCATTTTGGGAGCGGCCCCATAGCGCTACGGCTCCGGGAATCGCTCCCCAACTGAAGTGTTGCCCAAAGGCCCGGATTTGAAAAGCCGTATCTGCCTTAGCCCCCATGAAGCCATGAGCGCTTTGAGTGAGGGCCGTGATGATGATGTCATTGTCGTCTTTCCAGCGATTGCGCCAGGCGTAAAAGCCATACCGCCTGTCCTGATAGCAGTGGGGCAGTACTTCCGCCGGATTGCGGGCGCCCAAAGTGTCTGGCCAATTTACAA
>CAZNHN010000213.1:0-10505 GCA_964572415.1 uncultured Phaeodactylibacter sp. | reverse complement strand
TGAGGCTGGGGGCAATGCCGCTGTCGCGGAAGTGTTCTGCCATAGCCCCAAGATCATACCAGGAAGGGGCAATCAGCCCCAGCGGCCAGTGCAGCAGGGCGGGAAGGAAATAGCACAGCAAAAGCGGCGGCACGTAGGTATAGAATTTCTTCCAGCCCGGTTTTTCGCTGGCAGAAGTCACAAAAACCAGGGCCAGCACACTGATGAGCAGCCCGAGAATCACCGCATCGTTGGTAAAGAAAGGTTGTGTCATTTTTCGTTGGATGTTCGTTGGCCTAAATATACCAATTTCCATCTCCCTGCGTAAATTGTATCTTGCAGGCAAAAATCCGGTATGGAGGATCAGGACTTTATGAGCGTCGCCATAGAACTGGCAAAGTCAGGGGTGGAGAAAGGCCTGGGTGGCCCCTTTGGTGCGGTCGTGGTTAAAGATGGCGTCATTATCGGCAGGGGGCAAAACCGGGTGCTGGCTGATGCAGACCCTACTGCTCACGCTGAGGTGGTGGCAATCCGGGATGCCTGTGCGCATCTGGGCAGCTTTCAGCTTGACGGCTGTACGCTGTACACTTCCTGCGAGCCCTGCCCTATGTGCCTGGGCGCTATCTATTGGGCGCGCCCGGCCCGTATGGTCTATGCCTGTACGCGAGACGATGCAAGCGCGGTAGGCTTTGATGACGGAATGATTTACGAAGAGCTTAACCGGCCAATGGAAGAGCGCCGTATTCCCACACAGCAGTGCATGCGCAATGAAAGCCTGGAAGCCATGGAGCTTTGGGTCCGCAAAACTGATAAAACCGAATACTAATGATGAACTTTACTGTAGATGGCAAACGAATAGCGCTCGTGCTGGGGGTGGTGATTGCCAATATCGTGCTCGACCAGGTTACCAAAAGCATGGCCCGGGAGCAACTCATGGGCGCCGGGCAGATTTCCTACCTGGGCGATTTCTTCCGCCTCTCCTTTGTAGAGAACCGGGGGGCTTTCCTTAGCCTCGGTGCTGATATGTCGGAGCAACTGCGCTATTGGGGCCTGAAAGTCCTGCCTGTTCTGCTTCTGATCGGGCTGCTGGGGTATACACTGTTCTCCCCAAACCTGAGCAAGCTGCAAATCCTGGCCTTTGCCTTTATCCTGGGAGGTGGCATCAGTAATGTGTACGACCGGCTCCTCTACAATCAGGTTGTCGATTTTATGAATATGGGCTTCCCCAGTCTGCGCACCGGTATTTTTAATTTTGCCGATGTCTCTATTATGGTGGGGCTGGGGCTGATGCTGCCGGAGTTGTTCCGGCGGCCTTCGGAAAAGTAGAAGGCCTTTTCTTTTCAGCTGTCTTCAGAAGGATTAGACGTCCGCCCCGCTTCCGGCAAACCCCAGTGATAGCGGACCGCTACGATGCGCAGGGCAATAATGAACAGGACCGTACTCATTACACTGTAATCATAGGGAAGTCCGGTCTGCCGGAGGATGAGGAAAAGCACAGCACCTGCCACACAAGCCGTGGCGTAAATCTCACTTCTGAAAATCAGCGGCTCCACATTGCAAAGCGTATCACGGATGACGCCGCCAAATACGGCAGACACCGTACCCATCATCACCGCGATGACCGGCGATATACCAAAGTCAAGCGTTTTGGTCAGCCCCAAAATGGTAAACAAGCCAATCCCGATGGTGTCGAATAGAAACATCGTACGCCGTAATTTGTAGATGTAAGACTGGAAAAGAAAACCAAAGGAAGCTCCGCAGCCAATTGCGATGAGGTAGTTGAGGTCTTGCATCCAGCCTGCCGGTGTAGCTCCGATAAGCATGTCCCGCACACTGCCTCCGCCAACTGCAGTGATAAAAGCGATTACAAAACCGCCGAACAAGTCAAACCGCTTATTTGCTGCCGTTAGCATTCCGCTAATGGCAAAGACAAAAGTACCAACGATATCCAGTGCGTAAATCAAATCCATGCTGCATGCCTTTGCGGCAAATGTACAGCCATTTGATAAAAGTCATCCTGTAGCTTTGATTATTATCATCGCAACTGAAGGGGGCGAAGCCTACATTTGGGGTAGTGAAAATACCTAACCAATATGATGTCCTTAAGCCAAGCCACAATGAGTACAAGCAAAAGCCAAAAAATAGAACCTTTCCAGATTCGGCAGGGGATGCTTGCCCTGGAGCTGGGAAGTACGGACAACAAAACCCTGGAGTACCTGGATTTTATAACGGGCCAGGTACCTACCGGGGCCATTTATTTCCTGCATGTGCTACCTCGGTTTGATGTGCTGAATTCCATGCTCGGCCGAGAGGCGGAGGGCATGATCAGCAATTACGAGATCAACGATGAGGTAGTTACCAAGATGGACCGGGAGATTCGTGCGCGGATGAGCACGCACGAAGGCATGCACGTGGAATTTGACGTCAAGGAAGGCTCCCCATTGGAGCAACTGCTGGAAGATGCGAAAGATGTAAATGCAGATCTCGTCATCATTGGGCAGAAGAGCGGAGTGAGCCGGCACGGGATATTGGCCAAGAACCTGGCCCGCCGTGCACCGGGCAATACGCTGATCGTCCCTGACCGTTCTAAGGTACAGCTCAAGCGTATCTTGGTACCGATTGATTTCTCACAGCATTCCATCAATGCCATGCGCAGCGCATTGGCGCTGAACGCCAGCCTGGAAACACCCGCTGAAATCGTTGCGGTCAACATCTATGAGATGCCAAACCTCAGCGTATACAAAATTCAGCGTACCCGGGCACAGTTTGAAAAAATGCTGAGAAAAGACCACGCAGAAGCCTTCGAAGCTTTTCTGAACACGCATTTCCCGGACCACAAAGACCAAATCCGAATTGAACTCATCATGCAGGAAGCACCGGGTATTGCTCAATACCTGATGGAGTTTGCCACGGCAGAAAAGGCTGATATGATCGTAATGGGGGCCAAAGGGCACTCTAAGGTCGAGCTGCTCCTTCTCGGCAGCGTTACGGAAAAGCTGCTGGCTATCAATGAGCATATTCCGACCCTTGTGGTCAAGTAAGATACCATACCCTAACCAGGTATTAAGAATCTATTTAGTGAGGTTAGTTTTTCGGGAGGCCGCCAAAATTTGATTTTGGCGGCCCTTTCCCTCAGCCTCAGCCTCAGCCAAATTTAACCAAATCAGGTGCAGCTCTGGCTGTGCAGCAAAAGTCAATGCTATGATTATTTCTGATAGCAAAACCATACGGGATATTCAGGCCGAATTCCACCGGACTTTCCCGGGGTTGAAAATTGAATTCTATAAGCAGGCGCATGAGTCCGGTCAGGGCTCGCCGGTCAGGGAGCGGATTGATGCTGACCTAAAGCTCAAATTTGTGCGGGATATACACAATAAGGAGGATTTTGAAATCGATCCATCGATGACCGTTGCCTCTTTCGAGCAGCTCATGGCGGATCGCTTCGGCCTCAACGTACAGGTCTTCCGTAAATCCGGCAACCTGTGGATGCAGACTACTTCTACCGACCATTGGGCGCTGCGTGAACAAAACCGTAAAGGCTCCTCCTCCGAAAGCCACTATAACGAAAAACACAACGCATGATCACCTCAACGGTCGCTGTAAGCGATATCATGACTAAGCATGTCCTTTTTGCTAAGCCCGGGCAGGCATTTGCCGAAGTGGCCCGTCTGTTTGCCGAAATGGATATCCACCACCTGCCGGTCACCAATGAGGATGACAAGCTCGTGGGTATCATCAGCGCCAATGATGTGATGCGTGGTTTTAGCCGCCGGCTTTTCAACAGCCCTGACGGCTCGATTCCCCTTGATCAATCTCTGACCGTTGCTGACCTGATGACGAGCAACCCGGTCTATTTAACACCTGCCAATTCTATTCAAAAAGCCGCAGAACTGTTTGCGCGCCACCGAATTCAGTGCCTCCCGGTAGTGGAAGGTACCCGGGTGGTGGGCATCATCACAACGCGCGATCTGGTGAAACACTTCGCCGATATCTAAGATTAAATTGGCTTTTGCGACTAGGATGAGGGGCGGCCGCCATTTATTGGTGGCTGCCCTTTTCTATAGGGCGTAGTTCAATTGTTAAAAGGCGCCCTCTGGTTTGAACTTCCCGATTCAATAAACGGAGAGTATATAATTTCTTCCCAACCCCCAGGGTTCCTGACAAATATCACCCCGCCCGCTGATCTTTTACACACATGCTGGCGCAACATTTACCTATCTTATGGTAGGATCTAACTCATCCTGATTCCTTAACCAAAGCCGCTGCCACTAAAGCTGCGCGACCAAATTGCAAACCATGAGAACCATACTCAGCCCTACCGACTTTTCCCTTTGTGCCCGGTACGCGACAGATGCCGCTGCACAACTCGCACGTCGGCTTGATGCCCATCTTCATTTGCTGCATTGTATGAACCTGCCTGATGGCTGGGATGAGTGGAGTGAGCAACAGCGCTCTATGCGCCCTGACATACAGCAGGAGGTGGCTAATGCTCAGTTGCAGTTACAGGATTTGAGCAACATTTATCCGGATCTTGAAGTGAAGGTTACCGTGTGCAGTGGGGCTCTGCCCAAGTCAGTGGCCAAATACGTAAACGAGTCTGCGGCAGACCTCATTGTCATGGGCTCCCACGGTGCAAGTGGCAAGAATGAGTACTTCATTGGTTCTAATACCCAGAAAGTGGTGCGGGAAGTGCATTGTCCAGTGTTGGTGATTAAGGAGCCGCTTGAGCAAATCAATTTCGATAAGGTAGTCTTTGCTTCTTCCTTCCACCAAAAAGAGCGGGAGGCTTTCCTGAAGTTCAAGGAGTTTGTCAAACCATTCGTACCGGAGATTCACCTGGTGGAAATCCATACTTCCTCTTTCTTTGATCCACCTTATATACTGAGCCGGCAGGCTATGGAAGAATTCAAGGGGCTGTGCGCACCGTTCCGGTGTGAGACGCATGTGTTCCGTAACTTCAGCGTGGATCGGGGCGTACGGGCTTTCGCCGAAAAAATTGGGGCCGGCCTGATTGGTATTTCCAACCACTACCGCCATCCGCTGCGGCGTATGCTTAGTGGTAGCAACGTAGAGGCTTTGGTCAATCATTCCAATATCCCTGTGCTGAGCGTGGATTATTTGGATGAAAAAGATATTCCGGCGCCTGCGGTAGAACGAAAACGACAGCAACTATCCTTTTGATTTCGATAATCCAGGCAAGGAAAGCCCTTCTCCTGGCATCTTTAAAATAAGTAGCCAATGCGCCGTAACATCCTTTTTCCAACTGATTTCTCTCCGGCTGCACACCATGCCTTTCAGTATGCGCTGCAATTAGCTGAAACGCTGGACGCGACTCTGGACCTGATGAGTGTTTACCACTTACCCGGAAGCGATACAAGCCGCGTAGCTCCCCATCAGATAGACGACCTGCTGCGGGAAAAACGGGCAGTGGTGATGCAGCACCTGGGGGAACTGGCGGAAGAAGCTCCCGCAAATCGTACTGGCCAATTGCGGGCGGATTATGGCCTATTTGTGTACCAGGAAATCATTGATGCTGCCCGAAGAGGGGGGCATCAGCTGATTGTAATGGGCACCAAGGGCGAACGTAACCCCGTTCAGCAAATGATGGGCAGCGTCACTACCCATACCCTTATGAATGCGCCCTGCCCGGTACTCGCCGTGCCGCAGAGTGCGCCGGTACGCCCCATCAGCCATATCGCCTATGCCACCGACTTTGAGCCCAGGGATGAAAAAGCAGTGGCGAATCTGACGGAGCTGGCAGCCAGGCTTAAAGCAAAAGTCCATTTCGTACATGTGGATAGGGAGGCGGATGCTGCCAAAACTGAAGCCTATAAAATGGTGGATCAGTATCCGCTTCCTTTCTCCGATTTTACGGTTGTCTCCAATCCCAATCCGGCCGAGGGGATCAATGCCTTTATCGCTGAGCAGAATATAGATGTACTGGCGCTGTTTGTGCCTGACCGGCGTCTGCTGGAGCGGCTTTTCCACCGTAGCTTCACCAAGCAGATGGCGTTTCATACTAAGATCCCACTATTGGTTTTTAGGGCTTAGCTAAGTTCGTTTTTCTGTTTTTGGCATGGTTGTTGTATATGATAGAGTGGTTAATTAAGGTCAAAAATTAGGATTACGATTTGTTTGAAAATGCCCGTCTTTGTACGGGCTTTTTTTATGGTTGTACTGAGGGTTTCACGCAGCGTTCGCGAAGGGGGGCGCAAAGTATGCAGTGCTTCTTGATTAGGACCGTTAACCTGGCGCTCTTTGCGAAGCCCTTCTTCCCCTTTGCGCGAAATCCCCAAATGAGACCCGTCAAAACGCTTGTAGTTCCACCAGTTTTTGGTACTCCCCGTCCTTCTGCAGCAGGCTTTCGTGTGTACCCCGCTCCATGATTTGCCCGTCCCGCATCACAATGATCTCATCCGCGTGCTGTATGGTGGACAAACGATGGGCAATGACGATGGAGGTCCGGTTTTTCATCAGCTCAAGCAGGGCTTTTTGGACTAGTTTCTCAGATTCGGAATCCAGGGCGGAGGTGGCTTCGTCGAGAATGAGTATCGGAGGGTTTTTGAGAATGGCCCGGGCGATCGTCAGCCGCTGCCGCTGTCCCCCGCTCAGTTTGCTGCCCCGGTCTCCGATATTGGTATGGTAACCCTGCTCGGAAGCCAGGATGAAGTCGTGTGCATTGGCGGCGCGGGCGGCAGCCTCCACCTGCTCTTGTGTGACGCTCTCCATGCCAAAGACGATGTTGTTGTAAATGCTGTCGTTGAAGAGGATTGCCTCCTGAGATACGATGCCCATGAGGTTGCGCAGGTCACGGAGGCGATAACGGCGGATGTTCTGCCCGTCCAGGAGAATCTCCCCTTCTTCCACATCATAAAACCGGGGCAGGAGGTCGGCCAGAGTCGATTTCCCCGCCCCGGAAGCACCAACCAGCGCTACCACCTTGCCTTTGGGCAGACTCAGGTTGATATTTTGAAGCACCGGGCCTTCGTCTTTGCGGTAAGCGAAGGTGACGTTACGGTATTTTATACTCTGCCGGAAGCCCGCGAGTGGGAGAGCATCGGGTGTATCTTTGATGTTAACAGGCGCGTCAAGCAGGGCTTCCATGCGGCGCATAGCCCCCACGCCTTTTTGAACGTTGTAAACCGCCTTTGATAATTTCTTGGCCGGGTCAATGACGTTATAGAAGGCAAAGATGAATGTAAGGAAAGTCTCCGCATCCAGCTGTCCGCTGAACACCTGCCGGGAACCGTACCACAGCAGAACTGCCACCGTGCCAATGCCCAGGAATTCTGAGAGGGGAGAGGCCAGGTCGCGCCGCCAAAGCAGCCGGGTGAGGGAGCGCCGGTAGCCGTCATTCTCTACCCGGAATTTCTCTTTTTGATAGTGCTCGGCATTGAACCCTTTGATGATACGCAGCCCGCCCAGGCCTTCTTCCAGTATGGCGACGAGGTTGCCGAGGCGGTCCTGCACATCCGCCGATTTTTTCTTGAGCCGCCGGCCAATGCCCCCGATTACCACGCCTGTGAAAATCATCAGCAGAAAGACAAAACCGGTAAGCGATGGGCTTACATACACCATGAACCCCAGGGCTCCGATAATGATGAGGGGTTCACGGAATACGGCTTCCAGCACATTGAGAATGCTCCATTCCACTTCTTGTACATCGCTTGTCATACGGGACATCAGGTCGCCCTTGCGCTCCTCGCTGAAATAGGCCAGAGGCAGGGCCATAACCTTATCGTACATCTGCGCCCGAAGGTCTCGGATAATGCCGTTGCGCACTGGCGCCATGAAGAAGAGGGAAAGGTACCGAAAGAGATTTTTGAGCAGGAAGACTGATAAAATAGCTACGCAAACGAAGACCAGCGCAGCTTCCTTACCCTGTTCCACGATCAGCTGACTGATATAGTAGTTGAAGGAAGCCGTGGCGCTTTCTATATCCCAGCCGAAAACGGGCTTATCCATAATCAGCTCCCGCCGGTCAAAAAGGATTTCCAGGAAAGGGACCAGCAGAGGGATACTCAGAGCGGTGAACAGGGCCGTCATGATATTACTGAAAATATTGAGCCCCACATACGCTTTATAGTTGCGCATATAGCCGAGCAATCGCCAGAAGCTGCTGCGTTCTTTTTTCATAGTTATTCGATGTGCCTATTCTACGGGTTCCAGGCGATAGCTGGTTTCTCCTTTTTTCAGAGCGTAGGTTATCATTTGTGGATTGCCGTCACGCTGTCCGTTTTGGGGGGTGGAGAACTTCCGGAGCAAAGTCGTTTCCGTAAGTTCGAAAGTTTCAGTCCCGTTGCGGCTACGTTGGTTGGCAACGTTTTCAGCTTCCGCCATATAAATCTGCCCGTAGGAGCGGTTGCGGTAAGAGGCAAAGGCATAGACCTCTTCCGTGCCACTATCCGAACGGGTAAAGATGTAAACCTCCGGGTAGCTGTCTTGGTTGAGGTCGGCCAGTTGAGCGCGCACCACCGCACCCTCTACGTCCATTCTGGTCTCCTCATTGCGCACGCTCATCCCTTCCGTATTAAGAGTGAAGTAGTTTGGACTGGCATTAGGAGATTCCACGATAAAGGTGACGGGGCCGGCATTAAGCCTTTCTTCAAAGGGGGCAGTAGCCGGGGGAGCTGATTGCCGGGCTATTTCGGCCGGCCCGGGAGCTGCTGCTTCTGCCGGTTCAGGGGCTTCATCAGAGGAGGGTGCCGTTTCAGTGGGCGTATCGGTTGAGGTAGTGGCTTCACCCGAAGCTTCGGAACTGCCGCCACAGTAAAAGCCAGTACCAGTAAAATCAGAAAAATGAATCTCATAATGCGGTATTTTGATCTGAAATAACAACAGGCTTGCCGGGTCACTTATTTTCCCTGGCAAACCTGTTGTAAAAAATAGAGTGAAGGCGTTTGCCTACTTCTTTTTCTTAGGCTCCTCGGGCTTTAATTCGAAGTCGTTGAGGAAGCCGGTGTGGAAATCACCGCTGCGGAAACGCTCATCCTTCATCAGTTGCTGATGGAAAGGGACGGTGGTCTTCACGCCTTCGATGATGAATTCATCCAGCGCACGCTCCATTTTCTTAATGCACTCTTCGCGGGTCGGCGCCCGGCAGATAAGCTTGGCAATCATAGAATCGTAGTAAGGTGGAATGGTATAGCCGGCATAGACGCTCGTGTCTACCCGCACGCCGTGCCCTTTGGAGCTGTGGAAAGACGCAATCCTGCCCGGGCTTGGGCGGAAGTCGTTGAAAGGGTCTTCCGCATTGATACGGCACTCCATAGCATGTGCATTGGGGTAGTAATTGCCACCCTTTATAAGGTCGCCCGCCGCAATTTTGATCTGCTCTTTGATCAGGTCGTGGTCGATCACCTCTTCCGTCACCGGGTGCTCTACCTGAATCCGGGTATTCATTTCCATGAAATAGAAGTTCCGGTATTTGTCTACCAGGAACTCGACTGTACCCACGCCTTCGTACTTAATAGCTTCTCCCGCTTTTACGGCTGCATTGCCCATTTTTTCCCGGAGCTCATCGGTCATAAAAGGAGAGGGGCATTCCTCTACCAGCTTTTGGTGGCGGCGCTGAATGGAGCAGTCCCGTTCAGAAAGATGGACGACTTTGCCTTTTTGGTCACCGGCAATCTGGAATTCGATGTGGCGGGGCTCTTCAATAAACTTTTCGATGTAAATGCCATCGTTGCCAAATGCTGCCTTCGCTTCCTGACGGGCACGGTCCCAGTTGGGTTCAAAGTCTTTTTCTTCCCAAACGATCCGCATCCCTTTTCCACCACCACCGGCAGTTGCCTTCAGGATGACCGGGTAGCCGATATCCTTAGCGATCTTGAGACCGGATTTGGTATCCTTGACCAACCCATCGGAGCCCGGAATGACCGGGACACCCGCTTTGATCATGGTCTCTTTGGCGGTGATTTTGTCTCCCATTTTACGGATTTGTGCAGGGGTAGGTCCGATAAATTTGATGCCGTATTCGGCACAAACTTCAGCAAAATCAGCATTCTCAGCCAGGAAGCCGTAGCCCGGGTGAACCGCATCGGCGTTGGTGATTTCCACCGCCGCCATGATTTTGGGAACGCTCAGGTAAGACTCTGCAGAGGAGGGCGGACCGATACAGACCGCTTCATCAGCGAAACGCACGTGCAGGCTTTCCTTGTCGGCAGTTGAATAGACCGCCACCGTCTTGATGCCCATTTCCCGGCAGGTGCGAATGATACGCAGGGCAATCTCGCCACGATTGGCTATGAGTACTTTGTTAAACATAAAACCATTCAATTGGATGAGCAGCAAAGGGCTGTTGCGCTTGCTGCGATAGGTTTTTCAAACAGCAATTAGCCCTTAGGGTCAACCAGGAACAGTACCTGGTCATACTCTACCGGCTGTGCATCTTCAACCATTACCTTAACGATCTTACCAGCAATTTCGGACTCGATCTCGTTGAAGAGTTTCATGGCTTCCACAATACAAACCACCTGCCCGACTTCAATGGCGTCACCTACCTTTACATAGGGGGGCTTTTCAGG
>CAZNHN010000212.1:0-10537 GCA_964572415.1 uncultured Phaeodactylibacter sp. | reverse complement strand
AAGAAATATGGCCAACGGTTTAGTGTGCCGAGTAAGCTGAGGTCAATCGTAAGCGGGTAAGGGGGCTCTGGCAGGTGGCGTTTTGGGCAGAGTTACCAAAAAGGTGCTGCCTGGACTAACAATATGGGCGACCTCCATCCGGTTGAGTCCGGGGGTGACGCCCAACTGGGAAATCCATGAAAAAATGCCGGGTTTAGTGTACATAATTGTTGAAAAATCAAATCTGTCACCAAAATACAGCTTTCTGGTTATTTAGCACTTTCCCGTTGCGGTTTGTTGAAGCGAATATGGGGTTGAGGTTTCGGAATTTGATATTATCAACTTGTGTTTTTTCCAAAAAGAATTCTGTTTTGTAAACCTTTTTTAAGGTGCTTTGTCTCACTTTTATAATTTAGTGGTGCCTGTGTTGGCGCTGCAAAAGATGCATTAGTAAACATGTCGGAGCACTACGATTACATCATCGCCGGGGCAGGTGCTGCCGGATTAAGCCTAGCTTGTAGTATGGTAGACGGAGCGCTGTCCGGTGCCCGGATTCTGCTGATAGATCAGGATCTGAAACAAAGTAATGACCGTACCTGGTGTTACTGGTCTGATGAAGCGGATGACCTTGATCACCTGGTGCATAAGTCCTGGTCTCATCTGTCTTTCCTTAACGAGACGCATCAACACGGTGGAGCGCTTGGTAGCCTGACTTACAAAATGATCAGGGGGGAAGACTTTTACGAATACGCCTGGGCTAAGCTGCGCAATTATTCAAATGTCTCCTTTCGGCAGGAGCAGGTACTTCACTATCATCCCACTGCAAACGGAGCCGGGGTGGTGACCGACCGGGCAACTTACACCGGAAAGTACATTTTCAACAGCTGTAAGTTGCCAAAGCCTGACCCCGGGGCACACTTTCTCCTTCAGCATTTTGCCGGTTGGTGGATACAGACCGAAACGCCGGCTTTCGACCCTCAACAAGGCTATTTGATGGACTTCCGTACCCCACAAAAGGGGAGTACCCGCTTTTTTTACCTCCTGCCGATTGACGAGCGGCGGGCACTGGTGGAATACACTGTTTTTTCTCCTGTCCGCCTTCAGTCCTACGAGTATCAATCTGCATTGAAAAATTATGTTGAACAACTTTTAGGGATTTCGCATTACACCATCACGGAACACGAATCGGGAGCTATTCCCATGACCGATCAAATAATGCCAAATCAAATGTACCCTAATGTGATCAACATCGGAACAGCGGGAGGAGCAGTAAAGCCCACTACGGGTTACGCTTTTACCAGGATACGGGAGCAAGCGGCACAGATTTGTGCACAGCTCGAGTCGGGTCAGTATCCGGACAGCAAAGTCAAAAGCCCCGGGCGTTTTCGGTTCTACGATCGGTTGCTGCTCAATATTTTGCAGACCAGAGGTGGTCTGGGGAAAGGGATATTTTCCAGCCTGTTCCGCTATACGCCCATCGAGACGATATTCCGTTTCCTTGGTGAAAGGACAAAGCTGCAGCAGGAAGCAAAAATATTTTTGCGGTTGCCCGTACCAACGTTCCTCAAAGCAGTTTGGCGCGTATTCGGATCAATAAAAGAGACAGCCCGGGAAAAGAAAACTGCTGATTCAGCTGAAAAGCCTCCGGTTGCCTGGGCTATTCCTGTTCAGGATAAATTGCAGACACCATGACATCAAGGTATCCTGTACTTTACCGTTCCATTCAGGGAATCGCACTGCTAGCCGTGCTATTGAGTGTGCTCTTGCCAGGTTGGCTTTCGAATGTGCAACTAGTTATAGCGCTGGGTATGATTTTACTGGTCGGAATCCCTCACGGTGCAACCGATTATCTTATTTTTCAGCAACTCTCCCGTCCGCTCTGGGGCAGTCGCGAAATGACCCGGTTTTACATCAATTATATTTTGCTGATGGCTGCTTTTGCCGCATTATGGTGGATATTGCCGGAAGCTGCCCTCCTTGTGTTCCTTGGTATTTCGATTTACCACTTTGGTCAGTCCAACTGGAATTACGTAGATTTCCAATCCAAACTGGAAGCTACAGGGACGCATGTCTTGTGGGGAAGCTTTGTGCTGTTCGTGCCCATACTCTGGCATTATGAAACCGCAGCGCCAATTATCGGCAGTATAACAGGGGCTCCTGCTCCACAGATTGGCGGAGCATGGAGAGAGGCGGTCAGCATTATTTTGTTGGTACTTAACTTATGGCTTTGCGTTTACTACTTTGTGCAAAACAGGGTTACGAGAAAAGAATTCATGGATGAAGTTGTCAATCTTTTTGCATTGGCGCTTTTGCTAATCAATCTGCCGTTGCTGCTGGGGTTTGCCATTTATTTTGTTTGCTGGCATTCTCTGAGCTCAATGATGGATCAGATCCGGTTTTTTCGGCGGCAGGCACAATCCTACAATGTAGTTCAGTATATAAAGAATGCATTGCCTTTAAGCCTGGCTGCGATCGGGAGCCTGGGAATATTTGCTTTCGCACAGGTGAAAATGGATATTCCGCTCAACATCGGGGTGGTGTTTGTGTTTATCTCCGTGGTTACACTCCCGCACATGATTTTGATTGATCAGCTGTATCAGGAAGATGATTCAGTTTCGGCATTTAATTCCATAGACAAAGAGTTTTGAATCATTTGGTTCGGTGATTTGAAAATTTGACAAATTTTTAAACCATTTTTTTCCGGCGCTGTTAGTGCAGTGTCCTTTAACAGTTCTTTAACGTAATTCAATAAATCTAAATCATGGACGCATTAGTAAACATCCAACCCTTGCTGCTTGCGCAGCTTAAGTCCGGTGATTATGTAGGTTTTACCTTCTTCATCGGTTCAATGGCCATGGCAGCTGCCACGGTATTCTTTTTCTTCCAGTTTAGCCAGGTGAAAGGCAAGTGGAAAGACTCTATGTTAGTGTCTGGTCTCATCACTTTCATTGCGGCGGTACACTACTTTTACATGAGAGACTTCTGGGCAACAAACCAAGCCTCTCCAACGGAGTTCCGCTACATTGACTGGATTCTGACAGTGCCTTTGATGTGCGTTGAGTTTTACCTCATTCTGCGCGCTTTCGGTGCAAAAGTCGGTCTGCTTTGGAAGATGATCTTCTATTCACTGGTGATGCTGGTAGCCGGATACCTCGGTGAGACGGTATTCCGTGATCAGTCTCCACTTTGGGGCTTCATCTCTACTATTGGCTACGCTGGTATTCTGTATGAAGTGTGGTTTGGTTCTGCCAAGCGCCTGTCTTCAAACTCCAACGATCCTAAGCTGCAGAAAGGCTTCAATGCACTGGCATGGTTTGTCTTTGCAGGCTGGGCAATCTACCCGATTGGCTACATGACTATCGACACAGGCTGGCTGGCCGGTGTTATTCCTGGCGAATCTATGGACATCATCTACAACATCGGTGATGCTGTAAACAAGATTGGCTTTGGTCTGGTGATTTATTCACTGGCTATTTCCAAGTCAGCTGAAGGCGCAGAAGAAACAGTAGGCGCCGGAGCAGGCAAAGCGGCAACCAACGCTTAAGATACGGTTTGCATCAAAGAAAAAACCTGCACTCAGGTTTTCACCAAAGCGCAGGTCAATAATGCATTAGTAAACTATAACTGCAAAAGTAAGGGTTTTAAAGCATATCTGAAATCTCAGGATAGAGGATAACGTTCAAAAACACTTACAATCGTATCTTTTCAAAAAGAAACTTAGGGGCACGGCAGTTTTGCCGTTGCCCCTTTTGGTGTTTATACAGTGTAATGAGAAATTTTTTCTAAAAGCTACAAACAGGTTTGGTAGGTAATTGACTAAAAAAAACGTCTATTCCCAACTTTTTTTCCTTTCCGCTCTTTTCTGTATGAATACTATACTATTCAACCCATCTCAAACTAATACCCATGCGCAAAGCCCTGAAGATTATTGGAATCGTATTTGCCGCGTTAATCTTGCTGGCCTTAGGTGCCGCCTGGCTGGCCAACGAGCCGCTTCCGGAAGGTACACCCGGGGCAGAAGCAGATGAGCTAGCTAGGAAAATGCAACAAGCGGTTGACGTGGAAGCCTGGAATAATACCCGGTTTGTACGCTGGTCTTTTCCCGGCGGGCATGACTATGTGTGGGATAAGCAGGCGGGGCTTGTTCAGGTGAAATGGGGTGCGAATGAAGTGCTGCTCCGCACCAATGGTCCGAGTGGCAAAGCCTGGAAAAGCCAGCAGATTCTGAAAGGAGAGGCTGCTGAGGCGGCGATTCAGGAAGCCTGGGGTTATTTTTGCAATGACTCCTTCTGGTTGAATGCACCCGCCAAGGTTTTTGATCCTGGCACACAGCGGTCTGTTGTAGTTACAGAATCAGGAGAAAAAGCACTGCTTGTCACCTACGAAAGCGGCGGGGTGACGCCCGGGGATGCATACCTTTGGCACCTTGGAGAAGATGGCAAGCCTTTAAGTTACGAAATGTGGGTTTCTATTATTCCGATCGGTGGGCTGAATGCCACCTGGGAAAACTGGAAGACATTGCCAACAGGTGCCCAGATAGCAACCACTCACGATCTTGGTATTTACAAAATGGGACTTACAGGTGTACAGGGAGGTAATACCCCCAGCGCGATTGGGCTGGAGTACTATCCATTTGAAGCACTTGGTGCCCGGCAATAATAGTGATTAGTCAATCAGGGCGTTCAGTTCAGCCTTAACAAAGGCGCCCAGCTCGCTAACGTATGACCTTGAAAAATTAAACTCAATACCAGCGGCCTGATAGATTTCCCGAACATTACGGGTGTAGCCCAGTTTAAGTGCATTCAAATAATCCTTGATGGCAGCTTCAGGCTCTTCCCGGTACCTTTTCCAAATAGCGATAGCGCCAAGTTGAGCCATGCCGTATTCGATATAGTAAAAAGGCACCTCGAAAATGTGCAATTGTTTATGCCAGAGGTGTTCCAGATAATGCTCCAGGCCCGAATGGTCAATGGTTGGAGAGTTGAAAGATTTCATGATTTGCATCCAGGCTTCCTGCCGGTCTTCCTGCCGGTGCTCAGGGTGCATGTATACCCAATGCTGGAATTTGTCAATCGTTGCGATCCAGGGCAATACCTTTAGTACATATTCCAGTTGGTTAATTTTCGCGCGCCGTAGTTCTTCCGGGTCTTCAAAAAAGACATCCCAGTGCTCCATGGTCAGGAGCTCCATGCTCATCGCTGCCAATTCTGCAACTTCGGAAGGTACACGCTTTGCGGTCTTAAGCTTGTAGTGGCTGGTAAGACGGCTGTGAACAGCATGTCCTGCCTCATGCATGAGGGTGCGCATATCACTCAGTGAAGTCGTTGCATTCATGAAAATGAATGGAATACCAGTCAGGTGCAAAGGCATGTTGTACCCACCGGGGCGTTTGCCGGGGCGGGAATCCAGATCAAGGTGCCCCAGCTCGCTCATGATTTCCAGCGTATACCCAAACTCAGGATGTACTTTGTACAGGCAGGTGGTTGACTTTTCCACCAAATCCTCAATATCCCGGAACGGGCGGAGCGGCTGCTCATCAGTAGGGTCTACGAATAGATCCCAGGGCCGGAGCTTATCCACCCGGAGTTCAGCTTTGCGGTAGCGGTTGAGTTCATCGACAATTGGTACAATCTCTGTTTGGATAGAATGGTGAAAGTCTTCACAGTCCTTTACTTCGTAGTCAAACCTGCCCAAGGCCTTAAATTTGAAGTCTCTGAAGTTTTCAAAGCCCGCGTTTACGGCCATGTCATGGCGCATATCTTTGAGGGTATCAAAGAGGCTGTCCAATGGAGCGGTTTCTTCGAGCAGGCGGGCGTGAATTTTGTGGTAGACCTCTTCCCGATAAGCCCGGCTGGGCTCTTCGAGAAGAGAAGAAGCTTTCTGGAGGGTCATTTGCTTGCCATCTACTCCTATGGTCATTTCGGAGAAGATTTTAACGTACTCTTTAGACTTCAGTTGGATTTCAGTAGCCAGAGGGATATTTTCCTCCCGGAACAGGTTTACGGCATTGCGGATACTGCGCAGATGGATGCGGTACTGCCCTTCATCGAGTTGCGCAGCAAGGGGACAATTGACCAATTTTTCATTGAGTTCGTTTTCAAGCGCTGTGATTTTTGGAGCCAGTTCCTGTACCGCATATTGGTACATGGACTCTGCTTTATCGTCTGTACTATCAACAGTGATTTTTATATATCGCCAGGAAAAGGCTTCGCTGACCACTGCGTCCAGCTCGCTCTTATCTTTTAACCATTGTTCAAGTTCCTGTTTGGTATGGATCTGACGCTTAAGCAAATCCTTATAGTAAGGCTGAAGCCTTGACCAGGTCGTCACTTTGAACTCCTTAGGTACAAATGCTCTTTCGTGTTCTTGCAGAACAGTAGCCGTCTTAGTCATGAGAATCATGATTTAAAGGTGCTGTACAGACTGTTATTTGTACGGGCACACAAACGGGGATGATAATTTTCTCACAGTCCGGTATTCCCCCGGGACTTCTTTTCGTGAAATCTTCCCTTCAATGATCAAATGTTGTACCGGGGGGTACTTTATATAAGAGGGTTTACGCTACTTACTGCTAATTGTTACCCAATTCGAGGAAATTGTTTGAGAAAAAGCGCCAAAGAAAAATATTGGGGGGAGCTGGCACGGGAGCAAAAACATGGGCGCTAAAGAGGGGAGGGCGCCCGTGCCAGCATGGTGCCGATTTATTCTTCTTCGTCACTTTCTGCTGAATCATTCAGCATTCCCGCTTCATCGAGGTAATTAAACCACTTAATCACCTTCTTGATATCGCCATTGAAAACCCGGTCACGGTCATAGGTTGGCAATACCTCAGCGAAGTATTCGTGCAGTTCCTCAGATTTGGCAGAAGCAGCAGGGGGCGGATTATCCTCCTGTTGCTGTTTCATATTACGAAAAACCTTCTTCAACTCCATGGAGTCTCCGTCATCGGTGAAGATAGAGATCGACTCCAAAGGAGTGAATTGGTGTTTCCGTGAAGAGGCAAACCGGCGCTTTCCCGATTGTACATCTTCTATGATTAAGCCGTTACTGCGGTTAGCTGCCATTCGGTAGATACCGGATAAGCCGCTTACCGCAATGAGTTGTTCTAGATTCATAAATTGCGTGTCTCCATTTATTAAGACTGCAAATTTAACAACAAAAACGAGAAATAATTAACCCGTTAGGATTTGTCTTTTCTTGGAGACCACAAAAAGAAGGGGGGAATAGGGAGGTTTTCTATCTGATATACTTAGGTTACAAAATTACGGATTTAATCGGGCGGATACAATTAATGAGCGGATTTAATTTCAGGAAAGTTTTTTAAGAAACTTTCTGGCAGTTACACAGGAGAGGTGAAGTTCGCATCTGACTGGTCATGTCGAAAGCGTTGCTATTCTTCCTCCTCCTTGCGTACCATTTGCCTGAGTTGGCTGGGCAGTAGGCTGATTCTTCCTTTACTAAACCTTTCCAGGCTCAGTGCAGTAATGATGTACAATTCTGTAATACCGGGTACGGGCATGAACATCAGGCTAAAGAAAGGTAGAAACTTTGGCAGGTCTTTAAGCTGTTCCATAGCCGCCTTAATTTCTTGTTCACTGGGTAGTTCCTTTTGGTCATTTGGGCGGAGCCTGCGCTTCAACAGCCGGCTAAGGGTAATGGCCATTTCGCGGGTCTCCACGGCTTCCATTTTCGCTGCTCTGCCCAGCTTTAGCGTATTTTCAGCAACAGCTTCCCAAATCAGTTGCACGCCTGCTTTCCTGGCTTTGTAAAAGCGTAGCTGCTCTCCATATTGAAACAGGAAAAGGCCAAGGTTCGCCTTGCTGCCAAGCAGGTCATCTTCGGTGAGCCGGAGCCGGAAAGCCATTTCTTCCAGCAGGTGAGTCTCCTGCAAGTCGATTTGAGCATCAGCGTATACGCCCATCAGTGCAATATCCAGCAGGAAGCGCCGTCCGGCCCAGTGGAGGTTTTCCGGCACCTGTATGTCCCAGGCAGAAGGGCCGGAACGGATGAGGTTGCGAATAGCATGTTGCTCATCCGGTGTCAGAATACGGGCGGATTTCCGGAACTGCCGGAGGAGGAACTTTTCCTGACGCGTCACCTCCCAGTCAGCATGTACAGCCGCTGCGATGACCTTTAGGGATAGAATCTTCAACGCTTTAAGTTCAGCCTGCAAGGCGGCAGCCCATTCGGCAGAAGGTTCCTGCCTGAGGCTTTCTTCATAATACCGTTGGAACCCATAAATGTCCCAAAACAAATGGCTGTTGATACCGCTGTGGCGAAAATCAAAATAGCTGCGCTTGTACTGTATCCGTTCAAAAAGAATCTCCTCAACGAAATTATAGGTTTGGCCGTCACCTAAACTGTTCAGTTGCTTATAGTATTGCCGTAGTGTACGCCCGAATTTCGCTACCCTGTCCACGTAGGCCTGTCCCGTGGGCTGCCCCTCAATAAGAAGGGCAGTGTATAACAAAGTATCCAGAAGGATCAGCTTTGCTAAATCCGGCCGTTTTAACCGCTGTACATCGTCATCTGCCGTGTCGAATGGATAAGCAATGGGAAAGCCAAAGGAAATCCCGGAGCGCTGCATGCATTGGTAAAGCGGATGGTGGAGGCTTTCAAACCGCTCGCCATACTGCTGAAGCCCCTCAGGTAGGTTGATGGGGGCTTTGGGCATCAGCGGATTGGCCTGCCGGTAGGCTAAATATTGTTCCAGCCAGCTTTTTGATTTAAAATTCAACATACAGTAGGGTAATGGAGCAAAATGTTTCCGTGCACAAAATAATGCCCGTAAGTTAGCATCTTCAAAATTATTCGCTCTATGGACTATTCTGCTCTGCCAAAAGTAGAGTTGCACCTACATCTGGACTGCTCGGTCAGCTACCCGGTAGCCCGTCAGCTGAAGCCCGGCTTATCTGAGCAGGCTTTTGAGAAGGAGTTTATTGCCCCGCCCAAATGCAAAGACCTGGCTGATTTTCTAAAGCGGGCCGTAAAAGGCTTCGAGCTGTTGCAGTCCCGCCTGGCTCTGCGCCTGGCTACACTGGACCTGCTGAAAACCCTGAAAGCAGAAAATGTCATTTATGCGGAGATCCGGTTCGCCCCGCTCTTGCATACGCAGCAGGGGCTTTCGCCCGAGGCAGTGGTGGAAACCGTACTTGAAACCCTTAAAGAGGGACAGCAAGGTAAAGAGATCCAGACCGGTCTTATCCTGTGTACGCTCCGGCGATTTGATAGAGCTCAGAGTATGGAAACCGCCCGTTTGGCCGCACGCTATCACGGGCAGGGCGTCGTGGGTTTTGATATCGCCGGAGACGAAGCCAATTATGAACTGGCACCGCATATCTCTGCTTTTCGGTACGTGCACGAAAAAGGCATTCCGGCTACGGCACATGCTGGTGAAGCCCGGGGACCGGAGAGTGTGAGTGAGTCTATGAAGTACCTTCACCTGAGCCGGATCGGGCACGGCGTCCGCATTACTGAAGACCCACGCTTGATGGACGAGGTCCGGTCGGCCGGGCTGCACCTGGAAATTTGCCCCACGAGCAATATTCAGACTGATATTTACCCGGCCATGCCCGACCATGCTATTCACCAATTATTACAAGAGGGTTTCCCGCTCAGCATCAATACCGATGGGCGGACGCTGGTGAATGTTTCTCTTAGCGAAGAATACCGGCGGATCGGAAATGCTTTCCATTGGTCGCCTAATCAATACCGGGCAACTTTAGAGGCTGCCATTAATGCTGCTTTTACAACGGAAACCATAAAAGCCAGCCTACGCAGGCAAATCCGGGAAGCATGGGGTGACGGTTCATAACCGATGACCTACGGTTCAGGACCCGATATCTACGGCTGATCAGAAAGAAGTGGTGGAAGGGGAGAGAAGAGTACACCTTTGTAGCATCACTCACAAACACCTAATCTGATCATGACTCGATTTTTCTTACTTCCGATACTCCTCCTAATTGCAGAGACCCTTTTAGCACAGCCGGTGCAAACCATCAAAGGAACGGTAACTGACCAGCAATCTGAAATGCCTGTTATTGGCGCTACTATCGAAGTACTGAGCATTGAGCCTTCCAAAGGCACCGCTACCGATTTTGACGGGCGTTTTGCTATCGAAGGTATTCCGGTGGGGCGGCATCAGCTCCGCATTTCCTACCTGGGGTACGAAACGGTGACCATTCCTAACGTCCTGGTGACCGCCGGCAAGCAGACCGTTCTCAACCTCAGCCTACGGGAATCCATTGTTCAAATGGATGCCGTAGTGGTTACCGCGAAAGTGGAAAAAGGCAAGGCACAGAACGAAATGGCGACCATCAGCGCCCGCTCTTTCAATCCCGAAGAAGTCACCCGCTTTTCCGGTGGGCGCAACGACGTGGCCCGCCTCGCAGGCAGTTTTGCCGGGGTAGCGGTAGCCGACGACAGCCGCAATGACATCGTCATCCGGGGCAACTCGCCTACGGGCGTACTTTGGCGCCTCAATGGCATTCCTATTACTAACCCCAACCACTTTTCCACTTTGGGTACTACCGGCGGGCCGGTCAGTGCGCTGAACCCC
>CAZNHN010000211.1:9966-10563 GCA_964572415.1 uncultured Phaeodactylibacter sp. | reverse complement strand
ATACTTCAGAGAATCGATAACTATCTGCGCTATCTCACGCTTTCCAAGCCACATCGGACCATCTTTGATTTTAGGAAGGAGGCGATCCACTTTTCGGATGAACACTTGATCAGCCATGTCAAGGCGTGCTTGCGCCTGTTCTCCATGGGTTTCCGAGATATGCTGGCGATTTTGCTCGTGTGCTTTTTCTAGCTTTTGCAGCAGTGTTTTAGGCAGGCTATCAGCCAAGCGATAGACAATCGAAAAGTCTCCTTCAGGGGGTTGGAGATGGGGCAGACGACGGTGGTAAAACACAGGAGCGTGCATAGTGGTTTTCATTGGGTTATAGTATGTAAAATACTGGATTCTTATTATTTCCGCAATAGAAGCTTAATAGATATTTAGGGGAGGGGTGAACTATTTTAGATGAGGAGACGGTTAGGGATACTGTATTTGTTTTGGTGGAGAAGCTCCGCTTTATTTTGCTTCGCTCGTATGCGAAGCTAGAACCTCGCATTTAATCATGAAAATTACCGGGCAAACACTTATCGAATTAGGCTACCAGCCGGGCCGCTGGTTCGGAGAAGCGCTAGAGCATGCCAACCGGCACCAACTGGA
>CAZNHN010000211.1:8560-9861 GCA_964572415.1 uncultured Phaeodactylibacter sp. | reverse complement strand
CGAGCTGATGAAGACCCCTACCTTATTGGAAGGTGCGGTAATGCCCGACGCTTGCCCGGCCGGTGGTAAGGGGAGTATCCCGGTAGGTGGGGTGGTGGCTGCTAAGAATGCCATCCACCCAGCCATGCATAGCGCGGATATCTGCTGCTCGGTGATGATGACGTCTTTTGGGCATATTGACCCAAAGAAAGTACTGGACGCCGCCCACAAAGTCACCCACTTCGGTGGGGGTGGACGGAAGACGGGCGGCTTTGAGCCTACAACGGAATTGACCGACCGCATGCTGGGCAATTACTTCCTGCGGGACGATAAGAGCCAGTTTTTGGCGAAAAGCCACCTTGGTACGCAAGGCGATGGCAACCACTTCCTGTTCGTCGGGCAATCGGCAGAAACGGGGGAGACGATTATGGTGACGCACCACGGTAGCCGTGGATTGGGAGCACATTTATATAAAAAGGGTATGGCGATAGCAGAAAGCTACCGCCGGGAAATCTCCCCGAAGACCTTGGCGCGCAATGCTTGGATCCCTTACGAGGAAGAGCATGGCAAGCACTATTGGGAAGCCCTGCAGCTGGTACGCGAGTGGACCAAGCAGAACCACGGTGTGCTGCACGAGACCACTTGTCGCCGGTTGAAGGTCGACCATACCCTGCGCTTTTGGAACGAGCATAACTTTGTCTTTAAAAAAGACGATGTGTTCTACCACGCCAAGGGGGCTACCCCGCTTGCTGATGAGTATGTACCGGACTCCTACGAAGGGCTGCGCCTGATCCCGCTCAACATGAAGGAGCCCGTGCTGATCGTGAAAGGCAAAACCACGGCAAACAACCTCGGCTTCGCGCCGCACGGTGCCGGGCGTAACGTGAGCCGTTCTGCTCATATCCGTAGTTTGCGGGGACGCAAGCAGCAAGAGATCCTTGCCAAAGAGACAGCCGGGCTGGACGTGCGTTTCTACTCTGGGAATGTCGACCTGTCTGAGCTGCCTTCTGCCTACAAAGACGCCGATGCGGTGCAGCGCCAGATGCGGCAGTTTGATTTGGGGGAAGTGGTTGACCGAATCATCCCCTACGGCTCTATTATGGCAGGCGACTGGCAAATGGATGCTCCGTGGCGAAATAAAAATAAAAAGGCTACCTCTGACGATTAGTATTTTATTGTTTAATCTGAATGGAACAAAATTCGAAATATTGGATAATCGATAAAGCAACACTGGAAAAACTTCAGGTGCTAAAACAATTTGTTTATTTTGTTGCAAAACAACCGGAAACATCAGCAGAACATAAAAGCAATGCAGAAAGAGT
>CAZNHN010000211.1:0-8550 GCA_964572415.1 uncultured Phaeodactylibacter sp. | reverse complement strand
ATGACAGCTCAAACCCGTTGCTCAACGTATACATAGTGTTGGGCACGGGGATGGGCGGCCGCTCGTCGTACATCAGCTGGAAATAAGTTCGGAACGCAAGCTTTTTGCTGATCTTAAACGACAGGCTCGTTTCAGAAGAAATCCGGAAATCGCCAAAAAAGTCCTCCAAGTTGGGTTGAAAGTAGGTGACGTGGTTGATGCTGAAGGTCTCCGTGATCTGGAAGCCTCCGGATAAATAAGTACTCAAGCGGTTATCATTCAATGTGACATTCACGGTACGCTCTTCGGGCTCTTCAAATATATCCCGGGATTCTTCGTGCTCGAACATGTACAACAGGCCAAAAAATAGCTGGCTAGAATCGGTCTTTAGCAACTTCACCCTAGGGCCTGTTCCAGACAGTACCCGGGTACGTATCTGTTGGACGGCATCCCATTGATATTGCCCAAAGGCTTCCCAAGTCAGCCAGTCATTGACCGCGTAATTGTAGCGTAAGTGCCCAAAAACATTATTGGCAAAATTGCGGGGCGCACTCTCGGGATTTTCCACATCTCTGAACTGTGTCAGGTTATAGGCCCCGAGCAGCATCCAGCGGCTATCACCTTGTTGATACTCTAATCGTAGCCGGCTGCCAAGGCGGAGGGTTTGCCCGGCCCTGTTACGGGTGAGGCCGAAGTCGAAGCCTGCTTCTGCTAGCCAGCCTTGGTCGGAGGCGGAGCGGAGTTTTTCGGTGTTGACTACTTGGGCGTAGGCCACAATAGGGAACAAGCACAATAGCAGCAGATAGTGTTTTCTCATCGTTTCTGGGTTTTCATTCGGCTGCAAAAGTAGGGATTTCCATCTGGCTATCCCCAAGCGGCGAAGAAAAAGCCCGGACTGCTTAATCATACAGTGCCGAAAACCAGAGTGTGATACACTGCTCTGGCCAGTTGAACACTACGGGTAATGCATCTGGCGTGATACCGGGTTGTATAATGCCGCGTTGAGTGAATCCACGCATCAACCGCAGTTCCATTTCCCACGGATAAGCCCCAGAGTGATGGTCAAAATAGCCAATGCAAGCCTCTTGAATCCTGTCCCAGCTGAACCAGTTATCCGCATCGAATTGGTAGAACCAGAGCGCTAGTGCATAGCCTGCCGCCGGGGTACTGTTGAAATATTTGTCCAAATAGGCTTCACGCAAATCCTCCAGCATGCTGTTGCAGTCCCTATCATTTACTTGCCGTTCGCCACACAGCTCGCCTACGCGCTGTATGAGCCATTTCCGGAAGGCTTCCTCATCGTAGGCGAGCTCATTGAATGCTTCCTGATCCTCTATCTCATAGCGGAAGAACTCCAGCGGCCAGTTGGCTTCGTATATGATGGAGTCATTGTACATGCGTTCACGGAACCCTTGTGCAGCAGAGGTGCCGAAAGTATACACCAAGTCATCGATTGTCCCCTGGCCTACGCCTTGGATGTCATCCAACTGCTCAAAGGCCGTGAAGCGGCGGAAAGGGCGTAGCTGATTCCGGGTACGGAGAATACGGTCCGCTAGTTGCCGCCCAATTGTATTGCCCGGGCCATCAGACGGATCGTCTTTTATGGTGCCGTCCACGATATCATTGATGTTTTTGGCGCGGTTGAAGAAACCCAATATACGGTTGGCTACCCATTTTGGTATGCCAGAGTTTGACGACATAGTACTTTGGTGTTGGTTCTGGGATGGAAAATAGATCTTTTTTAACTGAAATGCCTTAAGGCTAGATTATCTTATTGTTAATTAGAACCCTAGATGACCATACGACCATCTGTTCCAACGTATTAATCGTAAGGAACAAACAAAGCAGCCTCTCCTTCCCTGAAATCGACCACCTCATCCGTTTGGAAGCCAGGCATGCCGTCCGCTTGGTCTGCCAATGAATCATAGCGCCCAACCTCCGCCTCAAATTCGCAGCGGATGAGCAGCCCTTCGCGTGGCACCATCTCTGCCCCAATATCGGTAAAGCGATATTCTTCCACACCGGTTATAGTAAGCTGGCCACGGGGGTTTTCGAGAAAGCGGGACTGGGAAGGCTCTACGTCAAGGCTAGTCCCGTTTAGCGGCAATAATAAGCTGAAGTGAAAGTAGTTAGCACCTTCGTCGCCTAGTGAATATTGATTGCCTACTGCAAAATAATCTCGTATTTCCTCCGGCTGCCACACACTGTCGTTGCCGAGGTTGTCAGGCCAGAACTGCAACTCAATACGTGGCCGTATACGTACGGGGGCATTAAAATTCGCATTATACGCCCCTACCAGCAGCGTCGGCCCGTTATTGCCGGTGGAAAGGGTGCTGCCGAGGAAGAAACGCTGTCCTTCGGGGCCGCTATTGGCCGGGCCAATGAATAACTCAAAAGGCATTTGTCCGCTATCGTCGCTTACGATACCCTGAAAGTAGAATTCTGGCTCATCAATTTCAGGGGTGAAGGCCTTCGTCATTTCGTTTTGCACACTGTCGCAGCTTACTAAAAAGGCGGCTGCCAAAAGGATGGTCATTAACTTATACATGGTATTAATCGGTTTTGAATGTTAATGCGGGCTTCTAACCCAATAGAAAAGCTGCGTATACGATGGTCTGATGCTTTTCCTAATACTTGCTGAAACCCTGCGTAGCTGCCCATTCGTATATGTAGCCCTTTGGCGAGTTGGTAGTAGAGGTTAAGGCTGGCGCCGAAGTCCCAGTCCGGATAAGATGAACGGTCGAGCTCCCGTTGGTATAGCGGCTCCGCTACAAAGCGGTTGGATATACCCGTTTGATTTTCTTCGTTGTTGATATTCAGGCCGGTTACACGGACTTGTCCTTCGTCTCGGCCTTGTACACTGGTCAGGTGAGCCAACCGTATTCCGATCTGTGCAGACCAGCGGGGATGCTGTTTCCAGTGTACCCGCCAACCCAGTTCGGCGTCTAGGTAATTGAGGGCAATCAACTCTTCTAGGTATAGAAACTCTTGTACCTGAATAGGTGTAAATACGGTTTCACCACTTAGCTGCTGCCATTGGTAGCCTCCCATTACCCGGTAACCCAGCGAGAATTGCAGGCGTTGGGTTTTACTCCACTGGTAGGCGGACCAAGCATAGAACTGACGCCCACTGCCTATGGTGTTTTCTCCATTTGCCACTGGTGTGGAAGGAGACATCAGAGCATCTGCACCTAAGCCGAAAAGAAAACCCGGAGTGAATTGCTGCGCTTGTACAGCAGAGAAACTCAGCAGTGTACTTAAAAGGAATAGCGATAGGTATTTCATGATAATAGTGTTTTTGGCGTTTAAAATCGGTAGTCAACGCCCAGCCCAAATTGCCAGGTGTCCATATAGTCAGATACTCTGGGAGCCAGGCCAGCCTGTAGATTGTCATTGGCAAATGCACTTTCGCTGCCGTATGTAAAGTCGGTCAGTTCCAGCCGTTCGAAGAAGGGGGTATTCAGTGCATTCGAGAAACTGAGGCCCAGCCGTATTCCGAATTGGGGCCTCGGCCAGTAGGTATAATCCAGTTGCAACAGCCCCCTACGCTCATACCGGGGAGCGAAAGATGCCGTAGCGGTATGGCCCCCGGCATCGGTGGCTTGTAAATGTCCGGCACGGCGGCTAATGCCCGTACCCGCTGACAGCCCCAGGTCGCCTTGTCCTATACGTACCAGCACCGCAGCACCAAAGACAAGCGAGTAAATATCCATATCGTAATGGCGCGCCACTATGCTACCGGGGGTGTCGCCGTCGTCTTGTGCCCATACCATATTGGGTTGAGCGGTGATATCGTGGCGCTGCAAACGCACCCAGGGTTCAAGCCATCGCAGCAGGCGATAGCCCGCTTTTCCCCCAATGATTTGGTGGTTGTAGCTTCGGTCAGGGGGCAGGTTGTTGTCCATACTCATATGCAGGGAGGAGGATAACTCCAGGCCTGCTGTCCAGGGAGATTGAGGGTTGTTTTCCTGTGCCTGCAGGCTGATGCTCAGACATAGTAAGCTCATTACGAGCAGGCTGCCCGTTCTTAATGTATTCATGTTTTTAGCTTTTAATAGTTTTTAATCACATCAGGAAATAAGGCTTTCCGGTTTCGTTTTCGCTTGATGTCGAGCTCGGGTATGTTTAGCTCGCGCTTAACATCGTATGGTACAGGCTTAACTGGCCTGGTGTTCAGAGGCGGTAAAGCCGGCAGCGCTTGTCGTTGCGGCAATAATGCTGGCATTTCAGTTTGGACCTCGGGTAGCAGTTGGATCGGCTCAGTAGGCAGTGGAGCTACGCTGGCAACTTTACGGCCGCTGGGGCGGGGCTCAGCGGTTTGGGTTTCTGGCCTGGTTGCCGGCATCTGACGCTCTATAGCATCCGGCTCGGCAAAAATGGGCAAACTACCCTGTAAAGAAGGAGGCTGCTGTGGGTTGATAAACCATAGTGTTCCAACCACTAGTACGACAACGGTAGGAACCAGCCACTTCCAGGCGTTCACCCACCAGGGCTTTTGTTGCACCAGGCTACCTGTCGCAGCCTCATCCAGCAATTGTTCCATACCCGCCCATGCCGCCGGGTCGTAGTTAAACTCGTGCGTCTCGACCACCCGGCGCACTTCTGCTTCCCAAGGTTGTTGTGCTTCGTCTTTCATGCCGACTGATCGTTGTTTAAATAATCTTGTTCCAGGGCAGCCTGTAGCAGTTGGCGGGCCTTACGCAGACGCCATTTGCTGGTGTCGGTAGTGATGCCGATCATAGCTGCAATTTCTTTATGTTGGTAGCCATCTATGACGTACAGGCTGAATACTACCCTCAGGTAATCGGGCAGTTGTTGTATGCAGCGGAAGATATCCTGTGCCTCAAGCTGCCCTTCAATACGGCTGTCAATGGCGGTCCGCTCGGGTACTTCCATACGGTAGCGCTCCCGGTAGCGTTGCTCCATGCGCAGGTTGTCCATCGTCACCCGGAAGGTGATGGTAGACATCCAGCCCGCAAAGCTGCCGGAATCGGTGTAGTCTGGCAGGCTCCGGAAAATCTGAAGGAATGCCTGATTGAGCAAATCTTTCGCTTCTGCCTGATTGCCTGTATAGCGCATGGGGATACCCAATAGCTTGCCATAGTACTTTTGGTACAACGCTTGCTGCGCCCGCCGGTCGCCCTTCAGGCAGGCCCGCCGCAGCTCTTCGTCCGTACTGTTAGCACTAATTGGCATAGGTGGCTGTTTTACCTATACTATCGTTTGGCAATGGGAAAGGGTGAGTGGGAAAGTGAATTTTTTTTAAAATTACTCAATAGGCACCCCATTTTCATCCGTTGTCAGTACCTCGCTCATATAATCGAAGAACGGGCGCATCGCCTGAAAAACCCGGCTCAGCTGTTGCGCAAAGTCCGGGGCGAGCACTTCCTCATCGGTGAAGGGGTGAGTCAGTAAAAACTGTTTATAGCGCAGCAGGTCGATGGCCGGGTGGTCCTTGGAGAAGCCGCGGGGCGCGGTCTTCACCTGATCGCCTTCCAGCCCGTTAAAGTATTGTTGGAGCTCCGGGTGCTGAAGGACTTCGCGCATATCTTCAGCATGATGATCGATTTCAGTACGAATACGTTTAAGGTCCTCAGTATTGGGGTCCCAAAAGCCACCACCGGCAAAGGAACCGCCGGGTGAAAGGTGAAAGTAGTAACCGCCCCGCCGCCACTTCGTGGCTCGTACCATGCCCCCGCTGAAGTGGGGCTTGTAGGGCGTCTTGTCTTTGGAAAAGCGTACATCCCGGTAAATGCGGAAGAGCTTGAGGTTTTCAATTTCGTCGTGGTGGGACACTTCATCCAGCAGTACATTGGCGAAAGCCTTGAATTCTTTGTGAGCAGCCTGGTAGCGGGGCTTATGTTCGGTAAACCAGTCGCGGTTGTTGTTGGCTTTCAGGTCGCGCAGGAAGTCAAAAGTAGGCGGGGTGATCATGGAGGCACTCATTTTATTCCAAAGATAAAGGTTCTTTTTTGATCATTCGTATGGTCTCGATTTTGGTATCGCTGACCAGCTCCAGCACAAATTTATACCCGCCAAAGACCAGCTCGTCGTTTTGCTCGGGAATGGTGCCGGTCTGGGTGACGATGTAGCCGGACAGGGTGTGGTAGTCGCCTTCCGGCAAATCCAGATCGTACTTTTCATTGAGGTAGTCGACCTCCAGGCGACCGGAGAAAATGTACTCCTGCCCTTCCTCGATGACGCGCTCTACGTGCTCTTCCTGATCGTGCTCGTCTTCAATCTCGCCAAAGAGCTCTTCCAAAATGTCTTCCATGGTGATGAGCCCGGAAATACCGCCGAATTCATCTACCACCATGGCTATATTCATCCGGTCGCGAATAAAGCGGCTTAGCAGGTCCGCCACGGGCATGGCTTCCGGTACATACGGCAGTTCCATAATCTCCCGGCTTATTAACTTGGGCCGTTTGAGCAGTTGCTGATGGTGGACATACCCCAGTACGTTGTCGATATCCTGATTGGTAATGATGATACGCGAGAGCTTGGTTTCCCGAAAGAGCTGTTCCAGTTCCTCTACCGTAGCGGTCACGTCAATATTCTCAATCTCGGGCCTTGGGATCATGCACTCCCGCACCCGTACACCCCTCAGGTTGAGGGCTTTGCCAAAGAGTTCCCGGTCGATATCCTCTTCCTCATCTCCCTGTGCGCCTTGTATGAAGTGCTCCAGATCCAGGCGGGTGAAGGCATTATCTACCTGTTCCACCGGCGTACGCAACAGGCGCAGCAGCTGATTGGACAGCTTGGTCATGAGCCAGCTGGGTGCCAGCAGGATCCACTTGAGCAGTTGCAGGGGCACCGCCAGAAAATAAAGCACCTGATCGGCAAAAAGGCGGAAGAGGGTTTTGGGCAGAAACTCCCCAAAAATGAGGACGACAATGGTAATGACGAGCGTTTCCAGCAAGAGCAGGGCCAGTGGCTGTTCCGACAGAAAGGGCATCCACTCCAAAAAATAGGGCTCGATGAGCTTGGTCATGAGCGTGGTGAAAAGTACCAAGGCAATGTTGTTGCCTACGAGCATAGTGCCCAGGAAACTGGCCGGGTCATTGTAAAAACCGGAGATGATGCTGCCCCGGCGGGCACTCTGCTTTTTCTTGATTTCTACCCGTAGCTTATTAGCCGAGACAAAGGCGATTTCCGTACCGGAAAACAGCGCAGAGAGCACCAGAGATAATATGATTAGTCCAATCAGCATTACGGGTTATCCTGTTTATCGGGGTTGTCTACTTTGATGCGGCCCTCGATGGCATTAATGCGGGAGTAGGAAAAGTCCTGATCGGCCTCAAAACCATGGCCATAGATGACCTCATCGGGCCGGGTGATGACGACGAACTTGTTGGAGTAGATTTTTTCCCGGCGCTCGTCCCAGAAGAGTTCTTCGGTTTCGAGGGTGTCCCCTTCCACACTCTTCCAGACTACGCTGTCGCGGACCACCACTTCTTTCTTGTTCTGCCTGCGCAGGCCGTACAGGGCCGTCAGCTGACTTGTCACCTCGCCGTCCGGCCCGAAAAACTCCACATTTACCCCATCCGGGAACTCTTGTTCCGGCTCTGACCGGTTGAGGTGATATAACATGGTGGGGCCGGTGACCCGTACCCGTACCTGCGCCGAATCGCTGTACAGAATTTCCACTTCCTTCGCGGTTTCCACGTCAACGCGCAGCTGCTCATTGAGCGCTTCGATTTCTGCAAGGTCGTTCTTGCAACCCGCCGCAAGCAGCAAAAACATACTTACCCAAAAGGCTCTAATCATAAGTGCGATTTGATATCATAGTACAAATATAGGAGCTTCTGCTTCATGATACAGATTTAGCGCCCGCTAGTTGCTTAATACAAGGTTAATATTGGCCTGGTGCGCATGACAAATGTCACCTGCTGTCCGGCAGTTCCCCCCGATCTTTGCAGGCTGAAAATGCTACCGGAAAATGCAAAAACTGGAATTGCTGGCCCCCGCCGGGGCTTTTGATAGCCTGACCGCTGCGATAGACGCTGGCGCAGATGCGGTTTACTTTGGGGTGGAGCAGCTGAATATGCGTGCCCGCTCTGCCAACAACTTTACGCTGGAAGACCTGCCGGAGGTGAGCCGCCTGTGCCGGGCTGCCGGGGTACGTTCCTACATCACGCTCAATACGGTACTCTATGACCATGATCTGCCGATGATGCGCCGTATCGTAGCCGCCGCAGCCGAGCATCGGATCGATGCCGTCATCGCTATGGAACCGGGCGTAATGCAGTATGCCCGCGAGCTGGGCGTGGATGTTCATCTGTCCACACAGGCGAATATCACCAATGTGGAAGCGGTGAAGTTCTATGCGCAGTTTGCGGAGGTGATGGTGCTCTCCCGGGAACTTACCCTTTCTCAGGTGGCGTACATCTGCAGGGCTGTTGAGCAGCAAAATATCTGCGGCCCTTCCGGTAAACCGGTACAAATTGAAGCTTTTGTGCATGGTGCGCTTTGTATGGCTGTTTCCGGTAAATGCTACCTCAGCCTTCATACCCACAACTCCTCAGCCAACCGGGGTGCCTGCAAGCAAAACTGCCGCCGCACGTATACCGT
>CAZNHN010000210.1:0-10566 GCA_964572415.1 uncultured Phaeodactylibacter sp. | reverse complement strand
GTATAAGCAAAAAAGTGTTGTTCGCAGCCCGATTACTAAAGTCCAAACAGGCTCTAAACCAATCCTTGATGAACTAATCAATGACATTGGATTTAGGGTAAGCCCAAAACTATATCAGAAAGTTTTGAAAATGGCAAGTGAATAAGCCCTTCAAAGTGTAGCCGACTATGTCTGCTGCGCTTCGCACCTTAACCGCATGGGCTGCCATAAAGCTGACAAATATTTCACCATACAAAATCACTCCCCCACCGGACGAATCAGCCCCTCCTGAACGGTTGAAGCCACCAACACGCCTTCCTGATTGAAAATACTGCCCCGCGTGAAGCCGCGCGCATTGGAACCACTCGGGCTGTCGATGGCGTAGAGCAGCCATTCGTCGGCGCGGAAGGGGCGGTGGAACCACATGGCATGGTCCAGGCTGGCCATTTGGATTTTGGTTTTTGATACCTGATCGCCGTGGGGCAACAAAGCGGTAGTCAGCAAATTATAGTCAGAAGCATAAGCCAGTACCGCCTGATGTGCGGTGACCTGATCGGGCATCGCACCTTTCGACTTCATCCATACATGCCGTATGGGCTGCTGCTTGCCACTGAGCATGGGGTGCACCCGCTCCACGGGCCGGAATTCAATGGGATGGGAAATTTCCAGGAATTTGCGAATCCCCTCCGGCAGCCGGTCGCCCATCTGCTCCAAGAGGTCATCCCAGTTCATCAGCGCATCGGGGGGCTGTACATTGGGCATGCTGATTTGGTGGTCAAATCCTTCCTGCTGCTTTTGGAAAGAGGCAGACATGTTAAAAATCGCCCGCCCTTTCTGAATAGCTTTGATACGCCTTGTAGTAAAGCTGCCCCCGTCGCGGATACGGTCCACTTCAAAAATTATCGGCTGCGCCACATCACCCGGCAGGATAAAGTAGGCGTGAAGGGAATGCACAAAGCGGTCTTCCGGTACGGTGCGGATAGCCGACTGCAAGGCCTGCGCCAGCACTTGCCCACCGAACACCCGCGGGCTACCGATACTGGCACTTTGCCCGCGGAAAATATGCTCTTCGATGGGTTCCAGGTCGAGTAGTTGCAGGAGGGCTTGAATGTCTTTCATATCAATTTTAGAATCAGAAGGATTTAAATTGGCTAATAATACCAACTTTGCTCATTATCTCGAAATCTCTGTCAATATGCAGGACTTGCATATCGAATTTTCTTGCAAATGCAGCAATCGTACAGTCGTTGGACTTCCTGATAGTTACTCCTTTTTTCCTTAAAGTCCGATAAATTAAAGCTCCGGAAAGAGCGGCTTCAATGGGGTCCCATTCAAGAATATCAAAAGACAGCAAGCTCTCTTTTACCAGTTCAAATTGGATATCTGATTTAATACCCTGTAGCGTTTCCTGAATAATTACCGGGCATATACTTATTTTTTGATCTTGCCTGATCCATGACATCAAAGCTGCCACTTCCGGCTCTTCACCTCCATTTAAATAGCTAATCCATACAGAGGTATCTACCAAAACACCGCTACTGTTCATATACTGCGCATCTCATCAAGGTTACCTTCCCACTCTACCTTGCCATGGAGCTCAAGCATTCGTAGCCTCTTCATCTTTTTCACGAATTGCTCAAGCGCTTCATTCACGACTTCTTTTTTTGTCTTTAGTTGACTTAATTCAAGCGCCTGCTGAATCAATTGGTCATTTATCTCGATACTAGTACGCATATATTTGCTTTTTTTTGCATAAAAATATCGAAATTCAGGCATAAAACCAACCATTTTTTAAGCACGCTCATTTTTATGAATTTTGCCCATCCGTGATCATCAGATCCAGATTATTGGTGGAACGACAATAATTTTCAAGTTGTGAAATGCCTTGATTTAATTTCTCCACCTAGCAAAAAAACTATATTTTACCTCGGACAACAAACTGCAGACACCACTGACCATGGGAAAAAGGACGCCTAAGCGCCAAACCAAAAGCCAGCCTGCCACTGCCCCCAAAGGGTACCCGGCCTGGTTTACCAATTCGAAACTCCACCTCTGGGGCTTGTTTGCCCTTAGCTTTTTGCTGTATGCCAATACCCTCGGGCACGGTTATGCTCTGGATGATGCCATCGTGATCTATGACAATATGTTTGTCAAGGAAGGTATCAGTGGCATACCTGGCATTCTGAGCAAGGACACCTTCTTCGGCTTCTTTAAGGAGGAAGGCAAGGCTGCGCTTGTGGCGGGGGGGCGTTACCGGCCACTATCGCTCATCCTGTTTGCTATTGAGGTACAGTTTTTTGGGGAAAGCCCCTTCGTGGGGCACCTGTTCAACGGGCTCTACTACGGTGCTACTACGGTGCTGCTGTACCTGGTATTGTTGCAGCTGTTCCGCCCGCAGCGGGGTCAGGTGAAGGCGTACTTCATTGCCCTGGCGGCAAGCCTGTTGTTTGCCGTCCACCCTATACATACCGAGGTGGTAGCAAATGTCAAGGGGCGGGACGAAATCCTCACCCTGCTGGGCAGCCTGGGTGCGCTATACCTGTCGCTGCGTGCTTTTCACGACAAAAAACCGCTTTACAATCTACTGGCAGGCCTGGTCTTCTTCCTCGCACTGATGGCCAAGGAAAATGCCATCATGTTTCTTTTTGTAGCGCCCCTGGCTTACTACTTTTTCACCTCTGCCAAGACAGGCGACATCATCAAACAAGCCCTGCCCTTTGCCATCGCTGCCGGTGCCTTTTTAGCCATCCGTTTTTCGGTGCTGGGCTTTGGGCTGAGCGACCCGCCCATGGAGATGATGAACAACCCCTTCGTCAAAGTGCAGGGCAATGGCTATATAGCCTTCACGGCAGAGGAGCGCTTCGCAACGGTGATATACTCCCTGGGGAAATACCTGCAGTTATTATTCGTGCCCGTCACCCTCACGCACGATTACTACCCCCGGGCGATTGGGGTGATGACCTTTGGGGACTGGGAAGCCATTCTCAGCCTGCTGCTCTACCTGACGCTGGGTGGTTATGCCCTGTGGCGGTTGCCTAAGCGCGACCCCATGAGCTTTGCCATCCTGTTCTACCTAATTACCCTGGCTATTGTCTCCAACCTGTTCTTTCCGGTAGGTACGCACATGGCGGAGCGCCTGCTGTTCATGCCCTCCGTAGGTTTCAGCCTGGCGTTGGCGCTGCTGGGCTATCGCTGGGCCGTAAAGGGAGCGCCTGCCGGCAAAATCCCAGCCTTCCGCCGCTTCAAACCAGTGTTGGGCGTGGTGGCTGGCATTGCGCTTTTGTTTGGAGTGAGAACGCTGCTCCGCAACCCGGTCTGGGCCGACAACTACACCCTTTTCACTACCGATATTCAATATTCGCCCAACAGCGCTAAACTACGCAATGCCGTAGGTGGCGAGCTCGTCACCCAATCCGTCAAACCGGAGAATGCCTCCCGAAAGGAAGCCATGCTGCGCGAAGCCATCGGGCATCTGGAAGAAGCCGTGCGCATCCATCCCAACTACAAAAATGCCTACCTCCTCATGGGCAACGCCTACAATTACCTGGAGGCTTACGATCAATCCATTGCCGCCTACCAAAATGCCCTGTCGATTGACCCCAACTACCGGGATGCCAACCGCAACCTGGGCATCACCTACAAGGATGCCGGCAAATACTACGGCGAGCAGCTCGGGCAGGTGGACAAAGCCATCACCTATCTGAACCAGGCCTACGAACTGATGCCGGACGAGTACGAAGTCATCCGCCTGCTGGGCGTAGCCCATGGTATACGAGGCAACACCCCAAAAGCCATTGAATACTTTACCAAAGCGACCGAAGTTGCGCCCCAAAACCCCAGTGCCTGGTTTGACCTGGGCACCGCCTACTACAACGCCGGCGATCAGCAACGGGGGCAACAATACCGCAATAAAGCACTGGAACTCGACCCCGGTTTCCTTGAAAAAATGCAGTCAAACAATTAAAACAAGCGACCTGAAATGATCCGACTACTGACTCTATGCTGCCTGCTCCTGATGGGGTATGGGCTACATGCGCAAACTGATCCGGCAACCGCCTGGGCTGACTCCGTGTACAATACCATGACTGAAACCGAGCGCCTGGGGCAGCTCTTTATGATCCGTGCCCATTCTGACCTTGGCCCGGAACACGTCCAATCCGTGGAAGCCCAAATCAAAAAATATAAAGTCGGTGGGCTTTGCTTTTTCCAGGGCACACCGGAACGGCAGGTAGAGCTCATCAATCAGTACCAGAAGCTGGCGGAGCCCGTTCCACTTATGATGGCCATTGACGGCGAATGGGGGCTGGGCATGCGCATGAAATCCAGCACCATCAGCTTCCCGCGGCAGCTTACCCTAGGTGCCATACAGGACAACAGCCTGGTTTATGAAATGGGGACCGAGATCGCCCGGCAGATGAAGCTGGCCGGCATCCACGTTAACTTCGCTCCGGTAGCAGATGTTAACAACAACGCCGCCAACCCAGTCATCAATAACCGCTCCTTCGGTGAGGACCGGATGAATGTCGCTGCCAAAAGCTGGCGGTACGCTCAGGGCATGCAGGACAACGGGGTGATGGCCTGCGCCAAGCACTTCCCGGGCCATGGCGACACCGATGTGGATTCTCACTACGACCTCCCGGTAATCCGGCACGATTTTGGCCGTCTCGACAGCATCGAGCTCTTCCCCTTCAGGCAACTGGCCAAACAGGGCATCGGCAGCATGATGGTAGCCCACCTCAATGTGCCGGCTTTGGACGAGCGGGAGAAACGCCCCACTACCCTATCCTACAATACCATCACCAACCTTCTCAAGGAAGGGCTGGAATACGAAGGCATTGTCTTCACCGATGCGCTGGAGATGAAGGGCGTAACCAAACACTTCGAAAGCGGAGAGGTGGAAGCCGAAGCGCTGGTAGCCGGCAACGATATCCTGCTGCTGCCCGAAGATATGGAGGCTGCCTACCGGGAAATCCGCAACTACATCAAAGCCGGGAAGCTAAGTTGGGAAGAGCTGGCGCCCCGGGTTAAAAAAGTGCTCCGCGCGAAATATGAGTTGGGGCTGCAGCAATTTGAGCCTCTTCGCACCGACAGCCTTCGGGAGCGCCTGAACACAGATGACGCTCTGGTGCTTAAGCGCAAACTCCTGGCCAACGCCCTCACGCTGGTCCGCAACCCCAACGACCTCCTCCCCTTCCGGCAACTGGAAGGTATCAAAATGGCGTGCCTGAGCATTAATGCCAGCAAAGTCACCCCTTTCCAGAATCGGCTGCAGGAGTATAAGAAAATGCCAGCCCTGCAATGCGGACAAGCACCCTCGGAACGGGAGCAGACTCGTCTTATTGCCGAGTTGAGTAAAGCCGATATCGCCATCGTTGGCCTGCATGACATGAGCAGCCGGGCTTCCAATGACTTTGGCATTTCAGGAGCAGTCCGGCGTATGCTCCAACAACTCCAGCAAAAGACCAAAGTGGTACTTGTCGTATTCGGCAATCCGTACAGCCTGAAGTTTTTTGACGAGCAGGAGTGGGTACTGGAAGCCTACGAAGACAGCCCGATGATGCAGCACCTGGCCGCCGAAGCCCTGTTTGGTGCCCGCGCCATCAAAGGCCGGCTGCCCATCACAGCCTCTCCAAAAAGTGCATTCGGAGATGGTGTGATTACTGGCAAACTGGCCCGCTTTGGTTTTGCACCGCCGGCAGCGGTAGGGATGGATGCGGCGACCCTTGCTAAAATTGATGAAATCGCAGAGCAGGCCATTGAAGCCAGGGCGACCCCGGGCTGTGTGGTATTGGTTGCTAAAGACCAGCAAATTGTTTACAAAAAGGCATTCGGCCACCACACTTACTCTGGTGCGCAGCCTGTACATGCCGACGACATCTACGATCTGGCCTCAGTTACTAAAATTGCTGCGGCCACGCTGGCAGTCATGTGGCTGCAGGAAGCCAACCAAATCCACCTCGACACACCAATCGTGCATTACCTACCAGAGTTGGAGGGTACCAATAAAGCGCAATTACGTTTAAGAGATATCATGGCGCACCAGGCTGGTTTGGAAGATTGGATCCCTTTTTACAAGCAAACGTACCCGTAAAGGTCGGATACTGCACAACCGCGATTTCTTTCGCCGGATGCCGGAGCCGGGTTTCAGTACGGAAGTCGCTCCGGACATGTACCTTCAGGATAATTTTAAAGCCAGCCTATTCCAGCAGATTTATGATTCCAGTGTAGAGGACAATCCACGCTACAAGTATAGCGACCTTGGTTTTTACCTGATCGCTGAGATGGTGGACCGCCTCACAGGTATGCCTTTGGATGAATTTACGCGCCGCCTGTTTTACAAGCCTATGGGGCTGGAAACCGCTACTTACCGCCCGCTGGAGCGTTTTGAACCCATAGATATAGCGCCTACCGAAATTGACAACTACTTCCGCAAGCAGGCCCTGCGGGGCTACGTGCACGATATGGGCTCAGCTATGCTGGGCGGGGTGAGCGGGCACGCCGGCCTGTTTTCCAATGCCCAGGACCTCGCTGCTATCATGCAAATGCTGCTCAATGGAGGGCTCTACAGCGATCAGCAACTGCTCAATGCGGAAACCATCGAGACTTTTACCCAACGGCACCCAAAGTCTACCCGCCGTGGTATAGGCTTCGACATGCGCCAACTGGATCCCAGCAAGTGGATCAACTTGCCCGCTGATGCCTCCGATGCTGCATTTGGGCATACCGGCTTTACCGGCACTTGTGCCTGGGCGGACCCGGAGGAAAACCTGGTCTTCGTTTTCCTTTCCAACCGTACTTTCCCGGATATGAACAACTACCGGCTCAATAAGCTCCGTACCCGCCACCGTATCCTTAGCACGGTATACGAAGCTATTGAGCAGTACGGGTACCTGACGGATGCCAATACCACGCAGCCCCCACAAGGCATAGTAGTTCGTTAAGCCCTCTTATCGCTTGATTACCCGGCGCACGAGTGAACGCTCCCCATTGCTGACCCGCACCAGGTAAAGCCCTGCCGCCCAAGCCGACATATCTATTGGCAGCGTCGCAGCACCATTGACCTGCAAGCTTTGAGCAGAAAGCACCTGACCTTGTATCGTCATTAGTTCTACCTGATAGTCGCCTGCGTCCGCTTCGCTGATGCGCAAGTTTGCCGCTTCACCTGCGGGATTAGGAAATATCTCGACTGCAGCCTCAAGCGCCAGACGGTCTGCTGTATTGCTGGTCGCATCCTCAGTAAGCACAACCGGTGCATCCAGTGTAGCTACGCCATCACCGCCGGATCCATTGCCATTATTGGCCGCCAGAATGGAACTATAGAAACGCACCTCACCGGTACCCGCCTCCGGAGCCACCCATTCTATCTCAAAAGCACTCTCCTGGCTGCGTGAGCTATGCTCGGGATACTCCCGACCGTTAACATCCGTAATTTGAACTCCGGAAGGCGCATTCTGAAAATCACCAGCCTGTGCATTATTGGCTCCGGTAAGCGCAACCGCCTGAAAGCCAAAAACCGAAGGATTGCCTGTAAATCCGGCTGAGACCCGCATGGTATACACTTCTCCGGGAATATACGCGTCTACTGCTTCTCCATCCTTCCTGATTTCCAATTCGATGGTAGGAGAGAAATTATTGCCCCCATGGCAGGCACCACAGGTGGCGCTGCTCAGGGGTGAGCCGGTACGATCCTGGCCCTGTACTGCCCCGGCACCCGAGCTGTTGCCAAGGAATAGAAAAGCGCCGCCCGCCAGCACAAATAGCGTGTAGAGTAATTTAAACTTCATCGTTGGTGGTTTATGAGTGTAAATGATGAAGTTTAAGACAGAAAGCGTTACAAAAGGTTTATCTCCATCTTAGAGAAAGCCGGGGCTAATCTGCAGCGAGGTCGTGCTCGCGACGGTAACCGTAGCCTTGCTCTGGATTTTTGCCGGGCGTGCCGATAAAAAAAGCATCAATATGAGAGAAATCCAGTTCCTTATTGCCGGTTGGGTGGAAAGGCGCACTGATCGTAATGCACTTTTTTTGCCAATCGAAGCCTGCCATAATAATGGGGATCTGAGCCCCCAGGGCGATATAGTAGAACCCGGACTTCAGCTTGTCCACCCGGCTTCGTGTACCTTCAGGAGCTATGCATATGGCAAAGGCCTCCTTTTCATTGAAGATATCCACCACCGCATCCACATAGCCTGTACTTCGGCTCCGGTCCACAGGGTAGCCGCCCAGCCAGCGGAAAAGCCAGCCCAGTGGCGGGCGGAACAGACTGGCTTTGCCCACATACTTGATATCCAGCCCCATTGCAGAACGAGCCAGCAAGCCGACCGGAAAATCCCAGTTCGAAGTATGTGGCACGGCAATGAGGACGTACTTAGGCGGAAGCGCCTTGTACTCTGTGACAATACGCCAGCCCAGCCAACGCAGCAGCATTGTGCCAATGTACCTTCCCATCTTTAAAGTCGCTTAACTTTGGTTAGAGGCTACTAAAATAATCAATTTTGCAAAATGTAACTTATCGCTCCCACTTTGCGTAAGAAGAGATGGACAATGCGAGTGGCAACACTTGGTAAAAATACGTAATTTGCAGCCTGGCTGCCCAAAACCGATTAAACACACGAGCACCTTGAAGCGACTGACATCCCTTTTTTCCCTGCTTTGCCTAACGCTTTGCCTGCCCGCGCAGGAAACGGTAAAACCTCCGCGACCAGAGGTTATCCTCTCCATCCCGGGCGGCTATTATCCCGAAGCAGTAAGAGTAGACATTCAATGCCCGGGCGGGCAGGTGTTCTATACGCTTGATGGATCTGAGCCCAGCCAAAAATCCGCCCGCTACCAGACACCCATCGCAATTCAGGAGACATCCGTACTTCGGCTCCTGGCCACATACAAAGACGAACGGGGCGATTTACTGGAAGGGCACACCTATTTCATTGGAGAGCCCGAGACGGATTTTGCCACGATTTCTATTGGTATAGACCCACCTACCCTTTTCCACCCTTTCCATGGTCTGTTCATGCTGGGCGCCAATGCAGTGGATACGCTTTGGAAAAAACCGGGTGCCAACTTCTGGAGCAAACGGGAGACCACCTGCAATCTGGAAATCTTTGAAAGCAACGGGCAATGCGTATACCGAAGCCCTTCCGGCTTCCGGCTATTTGGAGGCATGAGCCGCCTTTTTCCACAAAAATCCATAGCCCTCGTTGCCCGGGATGAATACGGTGAGCGCCGCATTGACCACGAAATTTTTGGAAAGCCCGGTAAGAAGAAGTTCAAGTTTCTGGTACTGCGCAATTCGGGCAGTGATTTTGGGAAAAGCCACTTCCGGGATGCCCTCATGACCAGCCTGGTGGATGACTGGAACCTGGAGACCCAGGACAACCGCCCCGCTCATGTCTACATCAACGGGCGGTACTGGGGTATTTACAACATCCGCGAAAAGATTAATCGTTTTTTTATCGACAGTCACTTTAAGGAAGTGGAAAACGACAGCGTAGACATCATGGAGCACCGGTACACGGTCAAAAGAGGCAGTGCACGTCATTACCGTTCTCTGCTTCGCTATCTGGAAGAAAACGACTTGAGCGAGCCCGAGCATTTCAACCACGTAGCTGCCCAGATGGAAATTGACAACTTCCTGGACTACCAAATTGCCCAGATTTACTTTGACAATCAGGACGCAGGCGGTAACATCCGCTACTGGCGCCCCCAGACTCAGCGGGGACGCTGGCGCTGGATTCTCTACGATACAGACTGGGGCTTTGGGTTGCACGAGCCGGATGCTTACGAACATAATAGCCTCGCTTTCCATACTGCACCCGATGGCCCGGCCTGGCCTAATCCGCCCTGGAGTACTTTCCTTTTGCGCAAACTACTGGAGAATGAGGACTGCCGCCATCGTTTCGTCAACCGCTTTGCCGATCGCCTGAATACCTCTTTTGAGCCTCAGGGGGTGCTGGATAAAGTCAACTTCTTTTACGAACGGCTGAAGCCAGAAGTCCCCCGCCACCTCGAACGGTGGAAGCTCAGCCGTACCGACTGGAATTTCCACGTAAACGTCATGCGCACCTTTGCACAGGAACGCCCCCGTTTCGTACGCATGCACCTCATGGAATACTTTCAGACCGGAGCACAGCGCAAGGTCTCTGTGGGCAGTACAAAGGGTGGCCAGGTCGTCCTCAATGAAAACCTGACCATCACGTCTGACACCCTTCAGGGGACCTACTTTGAGCGGTTCCCGGTATCTCTGCGCGTAGTTGCCCACCATGGCTACCGGTTTTCACATTGGGAAGGGGTAATCGCCGGAGATGAACGCCGGGAACTATCCCTTTCGCTGTCGGCAGGAGACACAGAGGTCTACGCGGTCTTCGAGCCTTACATCCACCCCCTGGAAAGCAAGCTCGTCATCAATGAGATTTCTCCGAAAAGCGGTAATGCGGGCGATTGGCTGGAATTGTACAATGGCTCGAAAGAGCGGCTCAACCTGGCCAAGTGGACCCTAAGTGACCTCAAGCACAACACCTTCACCTTTCCGGCAGTCACGATTGAGCCCAACGACTATCTGGTCATTGCAGAAGATTCTGTGGGATTCAGGGC
>CAZNHN010000209.1:0-10591 GCA_964572415.1 uncultured Phaeodactylibacter sp. | reverse complement strand
TGCTGCGCCCGGTGCTTCTCTTAAGCTTTACGACATTGCCGGGTATCCTCATATTGCTGCCGCTCCGGGCCTTCAGGCACAGCCGGATGGAGGTTTTGTTGTTACTTCTTCCTCTTTTGGCGAAGGCTGTGGCGGTATTTACACCTCTACTTCCCGAAGTATTGATAAGCAGGTTTACGATAATGGCTACCTGCTGCATTTTTTCTCTGCGGGCAATAGTGCCTCTTCTGCCTGTAGCCCCATCTACGGGTCATTGGTAAAGAACAACTTCCGGTACGGAAATATCACGGGTGGGCGCAAGGTAGGAAAGAACGTTTTAGCTGTAGCTAACCTGTTTTTTGATGATAACCGGGTGGCTTCAAGCAGCCGGGGCCCCGCTGTAGACGGCCGCATTAAGCCTGACCTAAGTGCCCATGGGCAGGGTAACTATTCCACCCGCCCCAATAATGGCTATGGTCCGGGAGGGGGAACCTCTGCTGCATCGCCTAGTCTGGCGGGTACCGCAGCTTCCCTTGTACAGGCTTACCGCAGCCTGAATAATAACCAGGATCCCACAGCGGCTCTGATTAAGGGGGTCTTACTAAACACTGCTGATGACCTTGGCAACCCCGGTCCGGATTATGACTTTGGCTGGGGGAGGGTGCACGCCGGCCGTGCGTTGGAAGTTCTTGAGAATAACCAGTATATAGAAGCGTCTGTTAATAATGGCGCTTTCAATACCCATAATGTTTTCGTTCCGGCAAATGTCAGAGAAGTCCGGATTATGATTTACTGGACTGACGCTGAAGGCTCCACCGTCGCTGCGAAGGCTTTGGTTAATGACCTGGATCTCACTGTGGCCACTCCGGGCGGACAGGTTCGCCATCCCTGGAAACTGAGCACGGTACCGCACATCGACAGCATTACCAAGCCAGCCTACAATGGCATCGACCGTATTAATAATGTAGAGCAAGTTAGTATTGCCAACCCTGCACCCGGAACTTACTCTGTTAAGGTGGACGGCCATCTTGTTCCGAGTCTTGCTCAGGATTACGTCATGGTCTATACTTATCTCTACGATGAAGTGAAACTGACTTATCCACAGGCAGGAGATGGGCTCGTGCCTGGTGAGTCCGTTACGGTCCGCTGGGATGCTTATGGCTCCAATGGCTCCTTTACATTAGAATACTCTACTAATGGCGGTAATTCCTGGAATACCATCGCAAGCAGTATTTTGGGCAGCCGTCGTCACTTCAACTGGAACGTGCCCAACATAGCCAGTGGTACCGTACAGGTTCGGGTTCGTCGCGGTAGTCAGATCAGTGGTACCAACGGCAACCTGGCTATAATCGGACAGCCTAACTTCCAGGTTAGCACCATACCGGGTAACCAAGTCAGGTTGACCTGGAACCCGGTCAATGGAGCCAATACCTACAAAATATACCGGCTGGGGGCTAAGTTTATGGAACTGCAGGGTACAACCAGCGGTACCAGTTTTGAGATGGCTGCCCCTTCCGGTGAGGAAGGATGGTATGCTATTGAAGCGGGTATCGCGGGTAGTGGTTTTGGACGGCGCACCGAAGCTGAGCCACATACCTTCTTTGCCTGCCAGACAGAAATTGATATCACCCTGAATTTTGACTTCAGGCCCCAGGAAACAAGCTGGGAGATACGGGATAATGTCGGGAATGTGGTGGCTTCCGGCGGGCCATATTTGGGGCAGGGGCCCATGTCCTCCCTAACGGTGACGGAATGCCTCCCGTATGGCTGTTTTGAATTTATTATAAAGGACAGCTATAATGATGGCATGTGCTGCGGCCCGAATGGCAATGGCTCCTACGAAGTCCGGGATGAAAGTGGTGCCCTGTTGGCCAGCGGCGGGCAGTTTGGTAGTCAGGATGAAACCCCATTCTGTCTGGATGCTTCCGGAGGCAATGAATTTACTGTAGAAGTTACGAACGTCAATCCGGTTACCTGTAGCGGTGGCAGCAATGGTAGTGCGGCAGTTGTTGCTACCGGTGGCAGTGGCAACTATTCATTCAACTGGAGCAATGGTGCCACAGGGCCGAGCGTAAGCAATTTATCGGCAGGAACCTACATCGTCACGGTTTCAGATGGTAGCCAAACCATTACAAAGATCGTGTCTGTTACCCAGCCTAATCCGCTTCAACTTACCATTAATACGGTTCAGCCCAGCTGTAATGGTGTGGCGGATGGCATTATTAGTGTAACCGTAAGCGAAGGGCTGGAAGTAGATTATGCTTACAACTGGAGCAACGGCAGCACAGGCTCCTATATAACAGGGCTTACTGCCGGATTTTACAGCGTTACCGTTACGAATGGAGCGGGGTGTGCCACTCAGGCTCAGGCCAGCCTCGCAGAGCCCAATCCGGTGACCGCACAGGTAATCACTACCTCAGTCTCCTGTTTTGGCAATAATGACGGCAGTGCATCTATTCATGCTTTAGGGGGAGGTTCCGGCAACTACAGTATACAGTGGAGCAACGGCTCAAATAACGCCTCTGTTTTTAACCTGAGCCCGGGTAACTACACAGTAACGATTTCGGATGCGAATGGCTGTGCGATTGAGAGAAATGCTATCGTTGGTGCTGCAACGCCTATCAATATGACGCTGAGCGCTACAAATGTAGCCTGCAATAATAACGGGACAGGCAGCATTACGGCGACTGTAACCGGTGGGGCTCCGCCTTACAGCTACAACTGGAGTAATGGAGCACAGGGTAATGTATCCGTGGGGCTGCAGCCCGGGGCCTACTGGCTCACAGTAACGGATTCGAATGGCTGTAGTGCTGTAGAGCAATCTATTGTGCAAAGTGCTTCCTCCATGTCGCTGTCTGTTTCTGCTTCTGCAGCCAGTTGTTCGGGCGGGAGTGCATCCGCTATAGTCAGTGTAACCGGGGGAGTGCCACCTTATGACTATTTATGGAGCAACGGGGCTGCAACATCCACAGTAACCGGGCTGACCCCTGGAGCATATACCGTTTCAGTAACGGATGCCAATGGCTGCATTGAAGTTGCATCCGTTAGTGTGCCCCAGACACCATCCGTAACCCTAAGCTTTATCCGGAATAACCCGGACTGCGCAGGGGCCAATGACGGTGGGCTGACCCTCATTGTTTCCGGTGGTGAGCCGCCTTACTCCTACGAATGGAGTAACGGAAGTACAGCTCAGAACCAGAGCGGCCTTAGTGCAGGTGCCTATTCGGTCACCGTTACGGATCAGAATGGCTGTGAAACCTCAAGTACGATTAGCCTTACCGCGCCATCTGCCATCACGCTTCAGGTGGTTTCCACCGGAGCCACCTGTCTGGGAGCAGCCAATGGAGTAGCTTCTGTAACTGCATCCGGCGGTGCCGGTAATTATACCTACCTGTGGAGTAACGGCGGAACGACGAGCCTTATTTCAGGGCTCAACCCTAACATCTATCAGGTGACCGTTACGGATCAGAATGGCTGTACCGCAGTGGGGTCCACGGAGGTACTGAAGATTAATGAACTGGAGGTGTCGCTCATGGCTCAGGATGTATCCTGCAATGGAGGTAGTGATGGTAGCGTTACACCGGTGGTCTCCGGTGGCTCCGGCAACTATGCCCAGTACCTTTGGAATAACGGGGCAAATACCGCAACGCTGGAAAATGTTTCTGCCGGTGGTTACAGCCTTACTGTTGTTGATGTGGTGGGATGTGAAACTTCTGCCAATATTGTGGTCCAACAGCCTGCAGCACTCAACGCAAGTGCAGCGACTACCACAGCGAATCCAACCACGAACGGCACTGCCGAAATTAATGCCAATGGCGGGACACCTCCCTACACCTACAACTGGAGTAATGGCTTAACCTCTGCTTCTTCCAGTAGTTTAGTTGCCGGCAACTATCAGGTAACGGTTACGGACGCCAACGGATGTTCCACAACGGTGGATTTTGTAATTGAAATTGGAGGCACCTCCAATTCCGACTGTACCTCCCGCGGCAACTCTACGCAGTATGAATGGATTGAGCAGCTCGTATTCGGTACCTTCGAGCACCAAAGCGGTAATAATGGCGGTCTCGGAGATTTCAAAGATGACCCCGCATTGCTCATTACGCTGGCATCGGGTGTCACAAATCCATTTGTGCTCACACCGGGTTATTCGGCTTTCCCCTTCAATGAATACTGGCGGATTTGGATAGACTTCGATCAGGATGGAGATTATTCAGACCCCAACGAGCTTTTATTTACTTCCGGGCCGTCCAATACACAAGTGGCCGGTTTCATTGAGTTGCCGGAAAACGTTGCCGAGGGAACCTATACCATGCGTGTTTCCATGAAGTATGGTAGCCCGCCTGCGCCTTGCGCAAATGTAGCTTATGGCGAAGTAGAGGAATACACAGTAGAAGTTGTCGAACAACTGGTTTATTGCAGTTCGGAAGCGGCCAGCTCAGTTATGGAGTGGATTGCCAGCGTGCAGATTGGTGATATTATCAATGACTCTGGCAATAACAATGGCTATGGCAGCTTCCTGGCCATGCAGCATGTTGCGGGCATCGGTGACGTGATCGACTTCTCCCTGACCCCGGGTTTCAATGGTTCCTCCATTCCTGAAAACTGGGCTGTGTATGTTGATTTCAATATTGACGGCGACTTTAATGATCCGGGCGAAGAGGTCTATACCCTGAATCATTATCCATTCCAGAATAGCGGGTCGTTTACGATTCCGGCTTCAGCTACGCCGGGGCAGACCCGTATGCGGGTCATTATGAGCTACGCTCCGAATATTGACCCCTGTGAGGACTACATCTGGGGCGAAACCGAGGATTATACCCTGATTATTTCCACGCAGGATCCACCTCCGGGCGTTGATCCGCTGCAGACTTCGAACGATAACCCTGAGCCAAACCAGCAACGATACCATGCTGAAAGCCAGGATGTTCCAGCGGCAGCCGCACCCAAGGTGTTCCCGAACCCAGCCAGCTACCAGGCGACACTGGAATGGACGCAGCCAGATGAGGGCCGCGTACAGTTTAGCCTGTTCAAAGCAGATGGTGCCCGGGTATGGTACCACGAAGCATTCCTGTCTGCGGGCTTCCAGCAAATGAATGTGCCCACCGCCGGGTTATCGAACGGCATGTATTGGATGGTGGTGGTCAGCAAAGATAAGATGTGGCGTTTACCCCTTCAGGTAGCAAACTGAAGGTAAACCGCTACTCTAAGAATTAAGGTATCAGGTTTCTGAAGCTGCCGGTGCTGCATTTATGCAGTAACCGGTGGCTTTTTTTATGCGGCTAACTGAAGGAGAGATTGGATGATTTGCCCGGGCGCATACCCCAAAACCTCAGGCACCCCACTCTTCCGGTTGAGCCATGCGGTAGGCAAACCGGCAGAGGCGGCACCGGCGATGTCCCAGGTATTGGCAGAGATAAAACCAGTTTGGGCGGGTTCTAACTCCAGCCCCTCAGCTGCCATATGGTAAACGGCAGGAGTGGGTTTGTATACCTGCAGTGCATCGGCGCTGAGTAGTTGCTCGAAGTAGGTATCTATGCCATTAAAAGCACAGGCCCGCTCCAAAAGGGAAGGGTTGGCATTGGAAAGGACGACCAGGCGGTAGCGCTCTGCAAGCAGGGGGAGGGCTTCAAGCGCATCCGGGAAAACCTTTAGTTCGTAGTAGGCGCTCATGACCGTCCGGATTTGGTCCAGCTTGGCGTGGGTCCCGGTGGACTGCAGGGCATATACCAGGGCATCTTCTGTGAGGGCATAGAAGTCTTTGTACCGGTCCATGAGTGAGCGAAGCCAGGTGTACTCCAGCTGTTTTTGCCGCCATACCGGAGCAATTTGAGAAGCCTGTGGGCCAAATTCAGCCTGCAGCGCCTGTTCGATACTGCTGACATCGAAAAGGGTGCCGTAGGCATCAAAGACCAGGGCATGAGCTTCGGTAAAGGCAGGGGAGCGCATAGGTGCATTATTTTTGAAGATGATGAAAATACAAGAGCAGGGCATTGACGGTGTGCGGGTGCTCAAACTGCCCGCTGAAGAGCCGCTTTCGGACTTCCGCTTCCGGGAGCCAGTGCAAGTATACATCTTCGCCCTCATCAAGCGTCGGCGGCTGTACGATCGTTACATCTTCGGCCAGCCAGTGAAAAATGTAGCTGTCCTGAAAGACCGGATTAGAGGGGATCTTACCCAGGAAGTGCCAGGATGCGGCCTCTGCGCCGGCCTCTTCCAAAAGCTCTCTGCGGGCAGCGACCTCCTGCGCTTCTCCTGCATCAACCATGCCGCCGGGCAGTTCCAGGGTGTACCGGCCAATGCCAAACCGGTACTGTTCCACAAAAAGCAGGGCGCCGTCGGAGGCGCGGCGGGCCACAACATTAGCCGCATCCGGAGATTCCAGCACCACCATGCGCTCTACCTTTTGGTTGCGCGGGTTGCGCATATGATCAAACCGGACATTGAAAATCTTCAACGCAGGGCCGGGCTCAGAGCGTAGCCGTTCCCAGTCGGGGCGGACTGTTGCCTTCATGTAGGGGTAGCTTATTTATCGTCGTCATCCAGGATGGCATCGTCAATGATTTCGTCCCCATCTCCGTCGAGATCGTCGAAGCCTTTCACCTTGCCTGTGTTCGGTTTAGGCTTGTAGTCCGGGTCTTTGCGGATGGTAACGTCTTTGCCGGCCGGGGTACCTTCATCGGCATAGTCGCCTGAGGCATAGCGCTCGGCCTTATCGAAGAAGCTGTCCATGCCACCGAGCGGGTCTTTTTTACGGTCCCGCTCCAGATTTTCAGCATTGGAGCGTTGGCCGCGTTCTTTCACCCGGCGTTCCAGTTCTTCATCCATGGCTTTGGCTTTTTCCGTCAGGTCATCCATGGATTCTTTTTCGGCTTCTTCGTTGGCTTTGTCCACGAGGTCCTCGAAGCGGTCCATGAAGCTGCTGCCTTTCTCTTTGGCCTTGTCCCAGAGTTTTTCGCCTTCCTCAAAGAGACGCTCGTTGATTTTATCGCTGGCATCAATGACCCGCTTGCCTACCCGCTCTGAGACATCCGCTGCTTTACGCCCGGCCTCACCTGCAGCTTTGGAAAACTCCTCACTGAATTCATCGAATTTAGTCCGCTGATCAGGGCCTTTTGCCGTGGATCGGGGTTCTTCTTTCGGGGGCGTGGTTTTACCGGTGAAGATATCTTCGAAGGATGGTTCTTCTTCAGCCGGGTTTTCCTCTTTTTTCTTGTCGTTCATATCGTCGTTTTTAAGGTCTTCGGGCTCTTTAGAGCTATTGAAGGCTTCGTTGACCAGCTCTTCAGCAAAGCCACGGGCTTCTGCTGCTTTCTTTTTCACCTTAGGGCGGTATTCATCATCCAGTTCTTCCATGCGTTGTTTGGCTTTTTGGTAGTATTCTTTCGATTGTTCGCTGAGCTCCTCGCCCAGCTTTTTGCCTTGCTCCTCTGCCTTCCGGCCAGCAGAGCGGGCAACGGACTTTGCGCCGAACAGCAATTTCTTCAAATCATCTTTCAGGCTCATAGCATGCGTTTTGCAATTGGAATCAGAAAATAAGGAAAATCCGGCAGCTTGTAAAGTAGTAATAGACGAGTCGTTAAATTTCTTTGGCCTCTGCCTGGTTTTCGATATCCAGAAATTGCTCAATTTGCTGTTCAACGTACAAGCCTTCCTCAGGGTTTTTTAAGCCCTTCATGAGTTCCAGCCGTTTCCCGGAGTGCAGCCGGGCGTGCAGGGCGTACCGCATGTTGGGGGCGCCGTTGGTGGTACTGGCCACGTATTCTTCCACATGAAGCTGTAGGATATCCTGAGCGTCGATCTCTTGGTTGCCCCGAAAAGGGACGGGCAGAGGCGTATGTTCAATGAATAATTTCCGGCGGGTGACTTGTATCAGCGTCTTGTTGATCAAATTGGAAACCAGCACATATAAAAAGCCGACCCCGACCAAAAGGTGCAGGCTTAAAAATAAAAGTACCTGAAGCTCCCCGCTCATGACGGCAAAAACAGCAAATGGGATGACAAAAATATTCCAGACTACAGTAAACAGGGTGAGAAACCCATCTACCCGGTTGCGCCAGCTGATTTGAATATTCAACTCGCTCAGCAAGGCTTGGGCCTGAATGCCGGGCGGCATTGGAATATCGCCGCGGTCCTTCGCCTGCGGAGGCGCCGGGGCCGTATCCGATTTGGGGGGAGGAGCGGGGGCGCGGTCTTCAAAGCTAAACACCAAACCACAGTTGCTGCACTTGGCCAGCAGCATGTTAATGTTAATTTGGTCAGGGGCGATTACGGACCGGCATTCGGGGCAGGACAGCTTTTCTTGCATAGGATTTTGCGAATGTATCACCGAAAGTAAAAAAAAATTAAACCTCAGGCAACGGATGGGCAACTTGCCGGGTCTAGAGGGTGTACATACAATCCAATTGCCGGAAAATACCGGAGGTTTAGACAAATCTCTATACTGAATGAGAAGGCTTTTTACATACTTTGGAATTGCGATGCTACTGACGGGGTGCGTGGAAGAGGTTGACCAATTCCAGCCCCTTGAGCTTACTTCCGGCAATATCAACCGCTTCTTTGAGGCGGTACAATCCAATCCTATACCGATTAGTTGGGACGCATCGCAAGAAAAACTTATAACATTGCCCGGCTACGGCCGGGTAATTGTTCCTCCCAACGCTTTTCTGCTCCCGGATGGGTCGGAAGTTTCGGGGATGGTTCAGGCAAAAGTGCTTGACCTTTACAGCAAAGAAGATTTACTGCGCAACAGAATTACCACTGCCAGTGCGGAAGGCATCGTTGAGTCTGCAGGAACTGTTTTTATCGAAGTAGAACAGGGCGGGCAGCAGCTTCGCCTGAAATCCGATGAGCTGATCCGGATTCAGATGGCTACCGCCCGGTACAATTCCCGGATGCGTCTGTTCACAGGCACAACTGCCGATGACGGCACACTCGAATGGATGGAATACAGCCTGGGCGAAGCGCCGGTACGTTCTGTAGAACTGGAAGACCCGGAGTCCGGGCAGCCTGTTCCCGGGTTTGAGTTTTCCAGCCCTGAGCTGGGCTACCTGAAGTGCGGTACTTACCTGTCAGAAGAGCATGGTACAGCCGAGGTTTGCCTCAACTTGCCTTACAACTTCGATGCTAAAAATACGGTTGCTTTCATCGCTCTGCGCGATTATAACGGCTTAACAACCATCCCTTTTGAAGAAGAGAATGCGTTGCGCCCCGATTGTTGCCGCGACGGCCTGCCTATGGGCGAGCCTGCTAAAATTATCGTGATCGCTGAAGGAGAGGAAGGCATGTACTTCCTGGAAGAGAAGACCGTCACTATTATGGAGAATCTGACCATTAGTATAACGCCCGAAGCGGCGTCCCTGTCCGATATCATGCTTGCCCTCGAGGGGCTGTAAGCATGATATTCGGATAGTTTTAAATTCGAACACCACGTTTTCCTTCAAATATTGTAATACCGCCGGCATTGATTTTTGCCGGCGGTTTTTTTATGAAACGACTATTCAACCGATCATTACCTCTTTTGCTGGATGGCGCCCTGGCTACAGAGCTGGAGCACCGGGGCGCAGACTTGTCCGGGGGCTTGTGGTCCGCGCGTATTTTGCAGGAGCAGCCTGAGCTTATCCGGTCTGTTCATCTGGATTATTTCCGGGCAGGAGCGGATGTGGCGATTACGGCGAGTTATCAGGCGGCAAGGGCGGGCTTTCTAAAGGCTGGCTATACCGAAGAACAAGCGAAGGAATTAGTGCAACGCAGTGTCAGACTGGCACAGGAGGCACGGGCGGCTTATCTTGAGGAGACCGGTTTGCCGGAAGGCCCTGCACCGCTCATCGCGGGTTCCGTTGGCCCCTACGGCGCTTACCTGGCAGATGGATCGGAGTACAGAGGGCATTACGGTTTAACCGATGAGGCACTTCGGGATTTCCACCTTCCCCGCATAGAGTGGTTATTGGCAGCTGCTCCCGACCTGCTGGCTTTTGAAACCCTGCCCAGCCTTCAGGAAGCGGAAGTGCTGCTCAGGCTGCTCGAAACCTTTCCGGATGTGCAAGCCTGGTTTAGTTTTACCGCAAAGGATACCGCCCATATTAGCGAAGGGCAGCCCGTATCGGAAGTGGGGCAACTTTTAGGAGCGCATCCTCAGGTCGCCGCCCTGGGGTTCAATTGTATACCGCCGCATCTGGGCACGGCTTTACTATCCAATTTAAAACAACACACCTCCAAGCCACTGATTATCTATCCGAACAGTGGAGAGGGGTGGGATGCTGCACAGCAGTGCTGGCTACCTACCTATCGGGTGCCAAAAGGGTTCGGTGCTTTACCGCAAGCCTGGCTGGCGGCGGGTGCAGGCCTCATCGGTGGCTGTTGCCGTACCCGCCCTGAGGATATTCGGGTGTTGCGGGAGCGGCTTCTTAGGCGAATTGAGTGATGCAATAAGATTAACAAAAGATACACCAATTCCTTGAATCTGTTCAATACTGGTTTCGGTTGCGTGTATAACAAATTGAACAAAACAGAAAGTGACCACCGACTATCAATACCAAGGGGGGGCAACCCTCTGCGTTTAAGCGCGATAGCTGCTGGGGTAGAGCTTCCCGCTCTGCTCCAGCTTATCCAC
>CAZNHN010000208.1:0-10600 GCA_964572415.1 uncultured Phaeodactylibacter sp. | reverse complement strand
GCTTGTACTTCCTCGAAGTGCACGATGAACAGGGCTACCGGGAGGTACTGAAGGTGGTGCGGCAGTAAATTAACCGCCTGCCAGGCTCACCCCTGGCCAACTCTAAGCCCCGTCAGATGTCATTGAACTATCTGATGGGGCTTGTTTTTTGTTGCCGCTCTGGCCGAAATAAACCAAAACACCCTCTGTCCGCCATAGCTTCACGCGAAGGCAGGAAAACCTCAATATCAAAATACCACCCCATCAACATTGTGACCAAACCCTGCCAGAATCCGTTTTTGACACCCCCATTGCTACCATTCAGAACACGAGAGCTACCATTCAGAACATTTTTGCCTGTTTTTTACCTACGTAAAGTCGCCCAAAACTATCTTTCGAAATAATCGACAGCGAAAAAACAGAAAACACATAACCTAAAACGAATACAAATGACACTTCCCGGAAAGCTAACCCTGCCCTTTTTTATTTTGTCCGTACTGAGTATTGGATTGTCCTCCTGCGGCGGATCAACAAGCAAAGCCGCCGAGGCATCTAATGATGTAGCCGCTGCGGTCACGCCCCCACCCAAAGCGGAGCCGGTTGAGGAAGACACCACAGCTGCTGCGGAACCAACCGACACCGCTGCCGCCTCTGCAGGAACAGCGCCCGCACCCGACATGCCAGATGCGACCGACACCTCCAATAACGCCAATAAATCCGACGGACAGATGGCGGTACGTACCGTTAATGAGGAAAGGCTGGGCATTATCCTCGATTTGATTTCCCAGGACTTGGAAGCCCAGGAGCTGGAATACATCAGCAGTAAGGGACAGGACTGCTCCGGTATTTACCACAAGATCAAAGACCTGGTACAAAAGAAAATGTCCGTACTCGGCGACAAGACCAAGTTCCATTATCCCTCTTTTACTGAGGACCGGAACTCCCGTCAGATCGCACAGTGGTATTATGACCACAACAACTTTCACATCGTGCAGAATGCGATTGCCGACCGTAACCTGATCACGCCAGGCACCGTTGTTTTCTTTGGCCGCACAGAAGAAAAGTATAGCAACATCACGATAGACTTACTGACCAATCCCGGCAAGTTCGTCCACGACGGCACTAATGGCAAGATCATGCACATCGCAGTCGTCACGAAAGTAGAAAAAGACGATGCCGGTAACGTGGTCAAGTATGACATGATGCACGGCCGGAACTCCCGCAACTTCGCCTCCCGCACCACGGCCAACTACGATGGACCAGGCGGCTACGGAAAAGCTTATGCTAAGTTCCCCTTCGGCAACTGGAATCAGCAACTGGTAGCTTTGGCGCATATTGAGACACCGAAGTAAAACCTTACTGCAATGCTCCCTACACAAGGGAAAACACCTAAAATCCGGTGGCCGGTCCGTATTTATTCGGGCTGGCCATTTTAAACTTTAGCCAGCCTCTCAGAAAATCCAATCTGAATGGTTGCTAATCACAATATCTAATCTGGCCGATCAGTTAAAGGCCTGGATAAGAACCAGGTAACGCCGGGCATCTTTAAAACCCGGTTCTCCTTAGCAGTTTGACGGAAATAAGCTAGACCGTTTTCTTTTTAGGTTTTGCGACATTTCAACACAACCTCCAAGTTTTCAGTTGCTTATGAAATCTCGCAAAACCTCAAACGGTCTAACTTATTTTGTTTCCGTCTCTTAGTTATAACCATATTAAATATCATTTACCGATGAAACGATCACACTTCACTTTGACCACAGCACTTGTACTGGTTTTCACCCTCTCCCTGGCCGCGCAGACCGGGACGGTAAAAGACAGCGAGGGGCACTCCTATGAGACCGTAAAGATTGGAACTCAGGTTTGGATGGCCGAAAACCTGAATACTGAAAAAGTCTCCTGCGAAGGCAACGCCAAAATCAGCTTTGCCAACGGTAGCGAACGGGGCAAAGATGCGACCTTTCAGGACGGGAAACCCCACTTTGCCTATTATCAAAATCGCCCAGAGCTTGAGTTTGGTGCGCTATACAACCAAAGTGCGGTCTTGCAGTGCGAGGTTTGCCCGGATGGCTACCGTATCCCGACCAAAACAGAATGGGAAGCGCTCGCCCAGCACCTCGGCGGCGTCGATAAAGCCGGCGCAAAGCTCAAGCGCGGCGGCAGTTCCGGCTTCAATGCTGACATGATGGGCCACCTCGACACCGCTGGCTCCGTCCTCGAAGGAAAGGCTGTTTCCTGGTGGGGCATGACAGAAGATGGCTCCGCAGCCTATACTGTCGAGCTGAAGGCGGATGGCACCCTGACCCTCTACGAAGAGGGAAATGAAAAATGGGGGAATTATGTGCGCTGTATTAAGGAGTAGAATAGCGTACGCAAGGACCTGCCTTTTGGTAGTCGACATTTTACTTTAAAACGCTAAAAAACGGGTTTGCCTTCCTGGGCAAACCTGTTTTTTGTTGGCCACTGATCCTGACACGCTCAAAACACTGTGTGCCAAACACCAGTTAAGACACCCTCATTGTTACCATTCAGAACACGAGAGCTACCATTCAGAACATTTTGGGCTTTTTTTTAGGTGAATAGAGATGGGCGGAATTATCTTTCGGTAAATCTTACAGCACAAAATATTTATAGCACCTAAACCCCCATTTGAGATGACACTACCTGAAAGACTAAACTCTGGAAAAACGCCAGGACAAAAGATTTATTCTGTTTTTGCCCTTTCGGCACCTGCCTTTTACCCCGCTGCTCCCGGGTAAGCATCCTATCCTATGGAGCAGGCTATCTGATACACTTTATTCCTAAACCTTACTCAGAGAATACCCAGCCCTGCTAACTGCCCAATCTAAATTAGTTCTACCCTTATTGCTCAATGATCTAAAGCCCGAATCGTGAAGGTAATTGTTTTTAACGCCCCTAATTTCCAGGGAGAACGGCAAGAACTGTCTATTGGTAAGCACAACATAGCGGCCCTAAAAGACGGTATCGGAAATGATGCATTGCGCTCGCTCCTTATTACTGATGGTCTGAAAGTCCAGCTTTTTAAACACAGTGACTTCAAAGCAGCGATGAGTGCATTGGACAAGGATGCTCCCGCAGTAACGGGTGGTGATCGCAGTACCTCCTCTATCGTCATTGAAATGAAATCCGGATATCATTACCAGCTTTCCGGAAAGCACTGTGATCTGCCCATTGGGGTAAAGGGTAGTTCTACAGATAGCGACACTGTCCTCGCTCAGGAGGAGTTCACAGGTGAGGACAACCAACAGTACGAGTTTTTTGCACTGGAAGACGGCTCATATAAAATCGTGGCCAGGCATAGCAAAAAGGTGCTGGGGCTTAGAGGAGGCAGTTCGAGTAATCACACTCGCATCGTACAACAGGACTGGAAGGATGAAGACCACCAAAAGTGGCTGCTAACGGCACTGGATGATGGTACGTTCCATATTTGCAGCAAAAAAGCAGAAGGCCAGGTAATGGACATTGGCGGCGCAAGCAAAACAGTAGGCGCTGAGCTATTACTCTATAGTAAGCACGGGCGGGACAATCAACGATTCCATTTAAAAAGAGTGGTTAATCAAACCCTCGCAGATGAGCTTTTCCCGAAAACGGACGAGGCATACACCATTATCACCGAGCATTCCGGCAAACCAATTGGCGTCAAATCTTTCTCCACTGAGGCGGGAGCACAGATAGAGCAACAGTCTCCCAATCCTAACGAAAACACCCAACTCTTTAAGTTTATTCCGATTGGCAATGACGTTTACCGCATACAGAATGCAGGAAACGGGCTGTACCTGGGGCTTCCATCTGATAGGAAAGAGAACGGTGAAAGTTTACTCGTGGACGAATGGAAAGGCGAAATCAGCCAAATGTGGAAGCTGACTTTCCACCGGAATGGCAACTTTATCTTCACTGTCCTGCATAGCGGAAGAGTAATGGATTTGTCGGGCTGGAAAATGCAGGATGGTGCAAGGATTCATCAGTGGGACCTGCACGAAGGCACCAATCAGCAATTCAGGTTGGAGCCAAAGCCTTTGACGCTTAAACTGGAAATCGCACAGCCTGCTGCCGTTTGCGCACCGGGTACTGTTGACCTTACCTCGGATGCCGTTATAACTGCCCGGGACAAAGGCACGCTTTCCTACGCAAAGGATGAAAGTTTTGAAAATTCTTTGACCCACCCGAGCCATGTCCGGGAGTCCGGCACCTATTATATTAAATTAACTGCTGCGGATGGCCGTACCGCAGTCAGCCCCGTGACAGTGACTATACATCCGGAGCCTATCCTTGAGGTCTCACCCCATATTTCCATTTGCTGGGATCAAACAGCCGACCTCACACAGGCCGTTAAAAGGCCTGAGCAGAAAGCTGAACAGGGAATAAGTTTATCAGATCAAAACACGGACCAACCCTCTGAAGAAATCACCTATTTTGAAGATAGCAAGGCAAAGCAAATTGTAGCAGACCCCAAAAACGCCCCTGCCGGCACCTATTACATACAGCTAAAAAACGAGTACGGCTGCAGCGTGATCGAAACGGTCCAGGTAAAACAAAAGAAAAAACCCCTGCTTCAAGTGGCCAATCCGCCCACAGTTTGCTGGGATCAGAAGGTAAATCTAAAGGCTAAAGGTGTCATTACAGCTCAAGGCCCCGGGGAGGTTGCTTACTTTAAAGATGAAGCAACAACTACTCCAGTAGATGACCCGATGGAAGTAGAAGCGGGCGATTACTTTATTCAGCTAAAGACAACAGATGGTTGCAAGGTTGTTGAGAAAGTATCCGCAACGGTTCACCCAAAGCCCAACCTAGTCGTTCACAATCCACAACCGGTCTGCGGAATAACGAGCTATAATCTTAAAGCACCGGAAGTGACAGCCGAAAGCGACCCGGGAACGCTTTCCTACTTCGAAGATGAAAACCTAACCAAAAAACTGGAAAAGCCCGAAGCGGTAGGCGCGGGCACTTTTTACATACAGCTCAAAACCGAAAAGGGCTGTACCGTCAGCGCTCCGGTGACTACCAAAATCTATCCGATACCTGAACTGGCCCTTGAGGAGCCTGCACCCGTTTGTAATGGCTTTACCTTCGGGCTGCTGAAGACCGTGATCACCCCTCTGGAGGATTCCGACAAGCTGGAGTACGCTGGTGCGGATCAGAAATTTGCCCCCCTGGCTACCGATACATTGGTCAAGGCCGGCACTTATCAAATCCGGCGCACCAATCAGTTTGGTTGTTCCACGACAGCGGAAGTGGAGGTCAGGGAACATCCGGTCCCCAGGCTACGGCTCCAGGAAACGGAGTGGGCCTACCGCCCGGAAACCATAGACCTGACGGCCCCCTACCTGACGGCAGGAAGTGATGAAGGAACCCTTTCTTATTTCAAAGACAACCCACAGTCTGCAATTTCCGAAGAGGAGGCAAAGTCAGCAGGGGAAGGCACTTACTATATCCAACTCACGAGTCCGCATGGCTGCAAATCAGAACCGCAAAAAATAACCACGACGCTAAAGGACCGCCCCAGTATTGCCGTCCCGATCCACGTGGATGCCCGGTATGTGGAAACAACTGAAATTTGTGCATCCCCCCGCCTGGACTTCTCGCGCCTGCCCTACTACGATGGCGAAAGGGATATCAACCCTTATACGCCCTACCTGGGCGAGGAACTGGAAGCAGTCCCCTTCAAAAACGGTGAATTTGAATTGGAAAAAGGCCTGCACCTGCACTGGGCACTACCGGACTTTCTGACCAAGAGTTTCCGTTATCCCATGCTTGACCTGTCGGCGCTTCGGAGAGCTGCCCGGACGAATAGACTAGGGGAGCCAGGCGGGCAACTCTACGATGAGCTCTTCGATCTTTTTGTTCAGGAAAACTGGATCAGGGTTATTCCGGATAACTCCGCTTACGCCTCTATCCTGGCAGAGCAGGAAAAAGTGGACATTACGATCAGCGAACTACTGGGCAGTACAGATACCAAGCAAAAAGCATTAGGCCAGGAAGTCCTGCGTGTGCGCAGCCTGCTGGAGCCCGGAGGCACCCAAATGCCGCCTGTCCCCAACCGCTGGCGGGTCATCCGTACGGGTGGAGGAGAAGCAACAAAAGATTGGACGGTAGAGAGTGATTTCCTGCGCCACGCTGACCATGGAGACTATCAAACAGGCGTACCTTTTCCTCATCCCAATCCGCAACCGGAGCAACCACCCTATGGCTGGCTGGGCCGCAAGTATGGAACCGGACATGGGAAGCCAAAAGAGGATAAAGGCAGTTACCTTGACATGCCCCTGACCACCCTCGGCTACGGCGATGCCACCTTTGCTGCCTTTTATCCCAACTGCCATAGCGTATTCGGCCTTCATGATGAAGAGGCCACGCCTGACAAGGAATACACCTACGAAATCTACGGCTACTATGCCGAGGAAAACCGGCCTTATGAATACTTTGACCTGCAACGCCGGGATGTCATCAACCGCACAGCATCCCTGCCGGAGCGCCGGCAGGTCTTATTCGAACTCCTGAAAAGCCGTTTTGGGCTTGAGGTAGAAGATACGGCTCCGGGAGTTTGGCCCGACCGGCTGGTCTGCTGCGGCAAGATACACGTCAAAGCCTCGAAAGCAGCGGAAAACCAACAGCCGGATATCACCGTGACCGTGGGCAGCACGAGTACGGAGGCCGTCTCTGCTTTTCTCGCCAACCGAATTTCCGGGAATAAAAAGTTAGAGGTAGAAGAGTACCTCGAGTCCTTGCAGTACCTCAAGCGCCTGGAGCACCTCAAAACAGATATCGGCCCTAAGCTTCTCGAAGAGCGCCACCGGCAAAGCTTCACCTCTGACAAGGGGGGCTACCGCTGGGTGCTGGTGCCTAAAAACAAGACAGCGGAAGAGGTGGGTAAGCAGATCGAGCAAGTCGTGCTAACGGACGACAAAGCCCATTTCCTGCACGAACTCAACGAGCTGCAACTGGCGTTCGACCGCACCGATGCACAGATCAAATCCCTGCGCCGACAGATATTTGCGGACTGGTCGAAGTACATGCTTTGCCAATACCCGCCCGATGGGGCCGATGATGAATACCCGGATGCCGATCAGGCCCGTTTCTTCATCGAGTTTGAGCTGATGCCCTGGCTGGAGGAGCTGAACGGAAAACGGCAGGAACTCGCTAAAGGCATACGGAGCCACATCCAAAGCTTCTGGCATTTCCAGCCGGGAGACATTCAATCGCCTGCCGGCCTGTATCAGGCCATGATGGCCATTCCGAAGCTGAAGCCCCTGCTCGATCAGGTGCCTCAGGCAGCTGGCAATGCGGCGGCGCTTGCCAGGGTACTTAACTTATATATTGACCACAACGACTATCATCAGGAAGGGCTGCCGCCGGATGGAACGACAGATGCCCCAAAGCTATCCATAGATGAAATCCTGGACCAGCAACGCTATCAGCACCACCTGATCAGGAACCGGATGGAGCTGGAAGCGAACTTCCCTGGCTTTCTGACCAAACATCCGGACACCATTCTGCGGCGCAAGCCCCACCGGCCCTTCCACCGGCCCACGGACCCCGTGGTGATGGTGACCGGTGATGCCCTTAAGACGACCCGCAAACACGGGCAGGATGGGCAGTTGCCACACACCCTGGAAGTGGTCAAGGGCCTGACAGGGCTGCTTGAGCTTGCCAGCAAGTCCACAAAAGGGAACACCAATATTGTCCCGAAAGACTGGCAAGAAGTACCCGGGCGCCACCCACTGCTACTGGACTGGCTGGTGGAGTTTTTCCCTGTGGAGGATACCGACTTCAACTTGGACAGCTATGAGCCAGACTACCTGCTTGATAAATACAAACTCGAAATCAATCAGGCGGATCTAAAAGCTACCAAAGATGATCTATACGCCGGGGTCGGCCATTCCTTCTGGGGCTCTTCCATTCTGGCCAGCAGTGGGAGCAAAACACTAAAACAGTCCCTGGAGACCTTTCTGATTAGTGAGCTTCAACTAACGGCTTCAGACCTGGAGGACATTGAAGTGAGGCGGGAGGCATTCTCAAATGAAGAGCCCTGGATCAAAAAATACGGACAACTCGTCACCGCTGATAATTTTGATGCCTTTTATGGCTGGACACCAGAAGAGATTGCGCCCGCTGATTTAAAAGAGTTGTGGGCTGCAAAACACAAAATGCTTGCTTTACTAGCTTATGAGCAGGTTCAGGAGACCCACTTCCTGGCTCAGGCTATGGGTGGCTTCACCCCCGCTCTGATGATGATGCGGGAAGGCTATCAGCTGAAAATCGCCGATCCGCTCGGCTACCCGGAGTACCAGGAATTTTCCAGAAAGGTCAATGAAGCGGTAGGCTTAATGAACCATGCGTCCACCCTGCCTAATAACCCGTTTTTCCCGATCCGGGCCGGCGCTGCCTCCATTTTGGAGCTCCGGTTGATCGATACCTTTGGGCAGGAGATCGTGCACATCAAGGACCTCCTTTCAGAGGGGAGCCCTGAGGTTATCGCGGCAGAAACCCTACTGCCCCAGCATTCCCACCACCACTTCGAGCTGACGCCCCGGCTAAGTCAGGCCTCCCGGTTGAATTTCCACTGGCTCTCCGCAGTGGACGATCAGGTAGAGCACAACGAACATCCGGCCTCTTCGCCCATTTGCGGCTGGGTACTGCTCAACCACATGGACAAAAGCCTGATGGTTTACGATCAGCTTGGTAAAGCCCTGGGCTATATCGACCGGGAAGGAGAGTGGCGCAGCACTCCCGGGCAGCGCCCCGGCATCCTTGCGGAAGGTATTCGCAACTGGCACCTGCGCCGGATGGTCCTCTGGCTGATGAAAAAGGCGAAACAAGGTATTGACCCGAATGACGGCCAATCGGATACCATCCCACACTTCATGGCTTTGGTACAAGATGCCCTGAAGCACGTAGAACCGCCCCGGGGCGATCATGCCGGAGAAGGCGTGGCGATGCTCATGAGCCGCCCGCTGGCACTCGTCCGGGCCACCGCCAGCATAGAGCTCAACGGGCTGCCCGCAGTGAATCAAAGCTGGGCGGAGTTCCGAAAGATCATTGAATCGCCTATGGGCGACCGGGAGTCTTCCCTCGATATCGAAAATGTGGCTTTACCCCTGCGCATCGGTGAAGATCATCAGCTCAACGACGGGCTGGTCGGCTTTTGGGAAGATGCAGAAGATGGCGAAGCCTACCGGGACGATGCCTTCCGCCTCCCCAGCCTCCACCGGGCGACCGATGGCAACCGGGAGTACACTGACCAACATATGCTGGACATCCTTACGGTGGGCACTGCAGGCAGTCAGGGCAGAACCATCACTTTTAATATGCTGATGGATCCGCACGGCTCGGTGCACGCCACCTGCGGCATATTGCCGGTACAGGAGCTTACCCTGCCAAAGGATTTATACTATCAGGCGCTGGAGCAACTGGAAGTCTCCCTCCTGACCACACCACTGATCACGCCACAGCAGATGATCCACCTTTCTCTGCCCGAAGAGCCCAACTTCCAATGGTCCTGGGTGGAAATTGACCATCGGAAATGGCGGGAGCTTTCCACGGTTGGGCATTTCCGAAAGGAAGACCTGATAGCGGAGTTCGGAACGGCCGGCAATACCCTCTGGGAACAATTGCTCGACCGGGGCTGGATCATCATGGACGAAGAACAGGCCGCCATCGTACCGCCTGACCGCCGGCCGAAATCGGAAGGCTTCCCGGCAGAACAACTGGCGCCACAGTTGGAGCACTTCCTGGCTACCCGGCAAATCCATTCCTTCCAGTTGTCCCCATCCGGAAAAACCGGGCAGGAAATCCGGGAAGGCTGGCTCAAGCTGCGCCCAATGCCTGAATTACCTAACCACACTAAAGAAAACGAAGCATCATGAATAAACTGCAAATCGACCTGACCGTAGAAGAAGCCAATCTGGTCCTGGAAGCCCTTGGTGACCAGCCCTATAAGCGGGTAGCCAGCCTTATTGCCTCTATACAGGAGCAAGCGCAGCAGCAACTGCAATCGGGTGGCGTGCAAGCTCCCACTGCTTCAAATACGCAAGTTGACGAACCTCATAATCCGATGTCATGACCAAGCCAATCATTATCACGGAGCTGCCCTTTGCGTTTTGGGTAGCCGACCGGCAGGACAATTCGGCTCTCTATATTGTAGACCCCGATAAGCGGTACCATCAGCGGCTCAACTTTTACATTGAGAATACCGCTGGGCAAACACTCTTTTTCGGCCCGACCCAGCTGGAAGCAAAGCCCCCCTCGGCCGAGCACTGCCACTTCGAGCTCCGCTTCCGGCGGGGCGTACTGGCAGAGGCTTCTCTGGGCACAAGCACCTACAAGGGGCTCGAAGAGAAAAGCATTGAACTGCTGCTCACCGGCAAATACCAGAAGCGGGCGTACGACATCGGCAGCTGGGTGATCAGCGCACCGGATGACCACGGGGGCAAAAAGCCCTACGTTTCCTTTTACCTGGCCCGGGCGGAGAAAGGATCCGGCGGGCGTTTCCTGCCCGGCGAGCGGTTACGGCTGGTGCTCACCAACATCAGTGCCTCCCCGGAGGAAGGCAGCGCGGAAACCCGCATTGAGCTGGTACCGCGAAATATTTTCTATGGCCCGTCCCTGC
>CAZNHN010000207.1:0-10606 GCA_964572415.1 uncultured Phaeodactylibacter sp. | reverse complement strand
GTAGAGTCGGAAAGAACTTCGATGAGCAAGAGGGGGTTGAGCAGGGTGTCAGGGGCATTTTCCAGATAATGCTCCTCCCCTTTTGTAACCACGAGATCAGGATAATAATATTTATCATCCATCCCGGATTTTACACGTAATTCTGATGGGTATAATTCATACCCTCCCAGTGCTCCGAGATGACTCCAGAGGATGGTTGTCAAATTTCTAACCAAACGATTATGCGCTCTACTACTTCCACCCATAGCAATCAGTTTTCCATTTTCGTATTCATGGCGCTCTTCCTGCTCGGCCTCCCACTCCAGGTAGGCGGATGGGGATAGTACGGTTGTTGCCTCTGCCATTGGTTGTTTTTTATGGTAAAGTACGGATTTATTGGGAAAGGGGCAAGGTGGGAGGCGAACACTGATTTTGGAAGAGACTGTTCAGTCAACGGTGTCTGATAAAGCGCCAAGATAGCCAGCCTCTACGTGCTCACCGTCTCCGCGTGAGGCTTAGCATAATGAATAGACCCTTTTGGAAAGCCCTACACGCCCAGCACCGCCGAAACCTCCACCGTTCCATAAAATCGGTAGCTATTTCATCGCCCGGCAGGAAGATATGGATATCAGTATACCCCTTGGGGCCCGGGCTGCGGTAACGCTCTATCTGCTTATCCTGCAAGTTGACAATCCCCCCCGTATTTCCGTATTTTTACAAAAAAGCACCATTTATGCCAGAGGTGAGCCAACACGAGTACGAAGTCGAACGCCAAAAGCCTATTCCCTCTTTCAACCACGGACTGTTACAAGCAAGCCTTGCCCGCGAGCTGGGCGTTAAGTACAAAAGCAAATATCATATCCTCTCCGAGCTGAGCCTGCAACTCGGCGACTGGCTCTCCGTCCCCGACCTCTGTATCTACCCTAAGCAGCCGCTCGACCTGCGCAACGACCAAACCAAAACAAATGAGCCGCCGCTTTGCAGCATCGAGATCAGTTCCCCTACCCAGCCATTGGGCGAATTGATCATAAAAGCGGGCCAGTACTTTGATCATGGAGTGCGTTCGGTATGGGTGGTGTTTTTGGAGCTGGGTAACATCTATGTGTTTTCCGGGAAGGAAACCTACGAAATATACCGCCCGGAAGAAACACTTAAAGACGCGGTGCTGGATATTGAATTGCCGCTGGCTGAGGTATTTGAATAAAAAACTATGGTTGCATCAGGCTATCTCCGGCGCTTCACGGTAGACAAATATTATGCGATGGCGGACGCAGGCATTTTGGCGCCCGAAGAGCGGGTGGAATTTTGAGGTGTCTACCCAACCCAAAGACAGGCAATACCGAACTCGCCAAATCTTCCTGCCCTGCGAGGAGCTGAAGATACCCGATTTTGGCTTACAAGTAGCCGTTGATGAGCTGCTGGGCCCCGCGCCAGAGCAATGAGAAACATGGGTGTGGTGAAAGTGCAGTAAGCTGCATTTTTTTACTAAAACTGACCCTTTCTCTGCCCAAAAAAATACGTTGAGCCGATCAAATGAGTTAATACTTGCAACTCTCCATCGTTTATCGTAGATTTGCGATCAATCAATACAGAAAGCATGAAAGTACTCGCCGAGCAGCCTATTTCCGAGAACGCCAACCAAGAGCTGGCCCGGTTTGCCAAGGCATTAGGGCACCCTACCCGGCTGCAAATCCTGCAATTGCTGGATTCTCAGGCCTGCTGCTTTACCGGAGACCTGGTGGAAGTCATACCGGCTGCACAGTCCACCATTTCCCAGCATCTGCGGGAGCTTAAGAATGCAGGGCTGATACAGGGCGAGATCAACCCGCCCCGGGTGAAGTACTGCATCAATCAGGAGAACTGGCGCAAGGCAAAGCTTTTATTTACGGCTTTCTTTGAAGAATAAACCATTTTTTTACCTCAATTTATCGTAAATCGACGATAAACTATAAACAAGGAAGACATGAAAACCATCAAAATTTTAGGCACCGGCTGCCCCAAGTGCAAACAAACCGAAGCTGCCGTCCGCAAAGCAGTAGCTGATCTGGGCGCTGATGCTGACATTCAGAAAGTAGAAGACATACAGGATATCATGCAGTACAATATCCTGAGCACCCCTGCGGTGGTAATCGACGAGGTGGTGCAAATAAAAGGACGCGTACCCAAGGCTGCTGAATTAGAAGTACTTTTAAAGGCCTAACCTATGTTCACTTGGATAGAATGGCTGGCAGACCAACTGATCTTTGGCTTACTGGGCCTGGCCCCGGATACGCATCTGGGGGAAGCCCTGCACTTTTTCGTGTACGACACGGTCAAAATCCTGCTGCTGCTATTTCTCATCACCTTTGTCATGGGCATAGTGAATGCCTACTTTCCGGTGGAGCGGCTGCGCAGTTTTCTGCAACGCAACCGGCTGTTTGGCCTGGAATACCTGCTGGCCTCCATTTTCGGGGCAGTGACGCCATTTTGCTCCTGCTCCTCTGTACCCTTGTTCATCGGGTTTGTGCGGGGCGGCATACCGATTGGTGTTACCTTCTCCTTCCTCATTACCTCCCCCCTGGTCAATGAGGTTGCCCTGGCACTGTTCCTCGGCATGTTTGGGCTGGAGACCACGCTGATTTATGCCGGCTCCGGCATCTTGCTGGGCGCGTTGGGCGGTTGGGTACTCGGCAAGCTTGGGGTAGAACGCTATCTCAGCGAGTGGGTGCAGCAAATGGCGGGGCAGCCAGCGCTGACAGATGATTTCGAAGACGGCGGACAGACTTTCCGGCAGCGCCTGCCGGCCATCACGCAGGAGGCCTGGAGCATCGTGCGGGGCGTTTTACTTTATGTTATTGTTGGTATTGGCATCGGTGCAGCTATGCATGGTTATGTCCCGGAAGGCTTCTTTGAACAATACCTGGGCGGAGGGCAATGGTGGACCGTACCCCTGGCCGTCATCCTTGCAGTCCCTATGTATGCGAATGCTGCCGGTATTGTGCCGGTCATTCAGGTCTTTGTAGCCAAGGGTATCCCCCTGGGCACCGCTATTGCCTTTATGATGGGCACAATCGGGCTTTCACTGCCGGAAGCCACCCTGCTCAAAAAGGTAATGACCATGAAACTGATCCTAATCTTTTTCGGGGTCGTGACCACCTTTATCATCTTATCCGGGCTATTATTCAACCTTATTCTTTAGACAACAAAAGACAAATTCAACCATGAAGTATTTATTCAATCTATTCACAATCGCATTGATTTTCAGTTTCTCTGCCTGTAATAGCAATGCACAAAGCAATACGGAGACGAATACGGCTCAGGCCGCTTTTGTGGAAGTCATTGATTTCCATAATACCCACCGTTGCATGACCTGTCAGACCATCGAAGACAAAACCAAAGCGGCTTTACAGGAAAAATTCCCCGAAGCTATAGCGGAAGGTAAGCTGGTCTTCAAAACCGTAAATGTTGACCTGGAAGAAAATTATGACATCGCGGCAGACTTTGAAGCGGCTGGCACTGCCTTATTTGTCCACACCCGTAAAAACGCAACAAGCCAAAAAACGAACCTGACCAATTTCGCTTTCATGAATGCCACAAGTGACAATGGCAAATTCGAGGCGGGGCTAATCAAAGAGGTAGAAAAAGCACTGCAAAAACTGTAAACAAACTCAAATCCCCAATTTATGGAATGGCTCAATGAGCTGGCACAGCATAGCGAGGGCCCCTTTTGGGCGGCCTTCGCCCTGGGGCTGCTGACCGCAGTAAGCCCTTGTCCGTTAGCTACCAACATCACGGCTACGGCTTATATCTCCAAAAACTTAGAAAGTAAACGAGCCGTACTCTGGAGCGGTGTGTTATATACCTTGGGGCGTGGCATCAGCTATACGGCTATCGGCCTGGCGCTGTTTTGGGGCGCAAGCAAGTTTCACCTGGCCCGCTTCTTTCAGTCCAACGGAGAACTGTACCTTGCGCCTATCCTGATTATTGTCGGCTTGGTCATGCTTGGGGTTATCAAACTGGACTTCCTTGGCAAAACCAATTTTACCGAGCGGTTCACCGAGCGGTTCAAAGACAAGGGCGCGCTTGGCGCGTTGGTGCTCGGCATTCTGTTTGCGCTGGCATTCTGCCCCTATAGCGGGGCGCTATACTTTGGCATGCTTATACCTATGAGCATCAGTCAGGCTTCCGGGCTTTATCTGCCTGTTGTGTTTGCAATTGGCACCGGGTTGCCGGTCCTGCTATTTGCCTACCTGCTGGCCTACAGTGCTTCGGCTATTGGCAAAACATTCAATATCATACGGAAAGTAGAGCTTGGCATGCGCTATGTGGCGGGCGTGGTTTTCATTGGGATAGGGGTTTATTATTTAGCTATTTTTACAAATCTAGTTTAATATATGCGTTGGTTTCTCGTATTCTTTTTTGCAACTGCAATCAGCTTTTCGGCACAGGCTCAGCAGGTCTTTACCGCTGGGGCCGCCCGTAATGTGATGATGGGCACCGATCTATCGTCACATGTTCAACTCGATACTCTTTTAGAGCATCCCCACCTTTTCGCACTGGGGCCAGTAGAAGACCTGCAGGGCGAAATCACCGTATTCGATGGGCAAGCGTTTACCGCATCTGCTACTCCCTCTGGCATCATAATTCAGGTCAGGCCCGGTATACGGGCGCCATTCCTGGTGTACGCCTACGTCCCACGTTGGGCTGCCTACGAGATGGACCGCCACATTGACGGGCCCAAAGCACTGGAAACGCTGATCGACAGTTTGGGGCAAGCCCATGGTTATGGGGCAGAGGAAGCGTTCCCTTTCCGCTTATCCGGTCAATGGGATCAGGTGGACTATCATATTATCATGCGGGACAAGACAGAAGAGCAACACAGCCACGCTGCTCATGACCGTGCCAAACGGCGCTTTACTTTGGAGCAGGCAGCGGGCGATATTGTAGGATTCTTTTCCCGTAATCATCAAGGTGTATTCACCCACAAAGGCCAATTTATCCATCCGCACTTCCTGGCGGCCGACCGAAGTACCACCGGACACCTCGATGGGTTAAAGCACCATGGCCGCTACACCGTGTACCTGCCGGCCACAGGTAACCGGGCACCGCTAAGCGTGCTCGATACAGACTTTTCCAAAGGAAAATTGCGACATCATCAATTGGTAACCCTCGAAGATCTCACCCTTTTCCACGGGCACCGCTGTGATGGGCTGGCAGTCGGTTTCGTCGGATTAAAAACAGCCCTCTACGAGCTCTTTCCTGATTCCGTCATTGACCGCACCAGCCTGCGGGCAGTCAGTAAGCCGGCGCCCTGTCTTGTGGATGCGACCACGTATATGACTGGCGCACGCTATCCCTTCAATACCTTCTATACCACCCGGGACATACCTTATCTGTTTATCGTCCAACGTACAGACAATGGCCACACGCTGGGCATTCAGCTGAAACCTGGCGTGAAGCCCGCAGAAATCATTCGCCTGTCGGCGCTCGCTGAGCAACGGAAGTTATCAGATGGTGATTTATTAGAGCTTAAACGACTGGAAGATAGGTTTACAGACTTTATCCTGCGCACGCCCCCGGAGCAACTCTTCGAAGTCACTCCACTGCCAGAATTCGATTGGCAACCGGTACTGCGCAATGATTTTATCAAAACAGATGTGCTGAATAAATAAAGTCGAAGAAAAGAGATAAGGTTCTGACCACAGAGGAGACTTGAAATCAAACCTACACCTCCACCCCCTGATACACCTCCCCCAGCTTCAGCTCCAAATCCAGTGTGATGAAGGAAAAGGTATTATCCTGCCCAGCCACCGGATCCCGGATGATCCACTCGCCCGCATCGTTCCGGTAGAAGCCCTCTATCTGGCTTTGGTCCTGTGCGACCAGTACATACTCCCGCAGACTGTTGATAGCCCGATAGGCTTCGAATTTGGGCCCGCGGTCACGGGCTGCCGTGGAGTCGGAAAGCACTTCGATTAAAAGGAGGGGATTGAGCAGGGTGTCAGGGGCATTTTCCAGATAATGCTCTTCTCCTTCCGTGAGCACGAGATCCGGGTAATAATATTTATCAGAAAGTGGCGATTGCACCCGCATATCCGCTTGATAGATACTCATTGTACCTGTTGCCCCCCTGAGATACATCCAAATAAGCCCATGCAGGTTAGAGGTGATTTTATTGTGTTCTTTACTACTTCCGCCCATAGCAATCAGTTTTCCATTTTCGTATTCATGGCGTTCTTCCTGTTCTGCTTCCCACTCCAGGTAGGCGGATGGGGATAGTACGGTGGTTGCCTCTGCCATTGGTTATTTTTTTCTTGTAGATGAAATTACGATTTTCCCGGGAAAGAGGCAAGGCGGGTGTGGCCTGCCCATCTTGCCAAAAAACCTACACACCCAACACGGCCGAAACCTCTACCGCTTTCATAAAATCCGTAGCTATTTCATCACCCGGCAGGAAGATATGGATATCGGTATAACCCTTTGGGCCAGGGCTGCGGTAACGCTCTATCTGCTTATCCTGCAGATTGACGATCCAAACCTCTGGAATGCCATGGCTGGCGTAAAGAGGCAGCTTAATGTCCCGGTCTTTTTCCAGGCTGCTGTCAGCAACTTCAATGAGCAAATGAATATCTTCAGCAACAGGATGTGCATTAACATAAAAGTCCGACCGATAACTCAGCAAGCTTAAATCTGGTTCCGGCTCAGAATAATCATCGAGTTGTATAGGATCTTGCACACCAAGGATGATAGATGAGGGCAACAGCTGGCTAAAAAGCCTAATCAAACGTTTCACTGTCCCCGCATGATTACTTTTTATCGGGCTCATATCCACAATTTTGCCATAGAGCAGTTCGACGCGCTGCTCCCCGAAGACGCCAGCCTCCCCCATACGATGGTAGGCTTCTGCGGAGAAGCGGTGGGTATCGGTTATTTCTGTGGTCCGGGAAGTCATAGTTTTGTCTTTGTTGCAAAATACAGAAATAAGGACATTTATGCAACGGCAATCACTCAGGCTACAGCTTCATTACTCTAAGAAACACTCAGATAGGGCAGAATAAACTTTGAATAGCCTCTGGCGGAGACAAACAGCTCTTATCAAGCTATCTGAGACGCCCCATAGCCGGGAGGGCGTTTCTGATGGCTAATGCCTGCCTTGTAGTACTTGAAGAGCAGGCAGAAAAGTATTACCCAATCAAATAGCAAAACCCGGATACCAGCCGTGCCAATATCCGGGTCCTTGCATTTTAAGTTTTCAATGCTTACGGTAACAAAACGGTATCTATTACATGTATCACCCCATTCGACTGATTGACATCATAAGTTATGACATTAGCAACATTGCCTTGTTCATCTTTGACGACCACATTCATCGGACCGTTCATCATAGCGGTTAGGGTAGCGCCATTCACAGTGGTCAGGGTAGCACTGCCATTCCCCTTTTTGATGGCTCCCATGATAGTCTTGGCATCGTATTTTCCGGCAACGACGTGATAGGTCAATACGGCTGTCAACTTATCTTTGTTTTCAGGCTTCAGCAGGGTCTCTACCGTCCCTGAGGGCAGGTTCTCAAAAGCATCATTGACCGGAGCAAAAACCGTGAATGGACCATCTGATTTTAGCGTTTTTACCAGCTCGGCAGCCTTTACAGCAGCGACCAGCGTTGTGTGGTCTTCCGAGTTTACCGCATTATCTACAATGTCTTTAGTGGCAAACATCACTTCTCCGCCTACCATAACTGTACTTTCCTGAGCGCTCAAGGTAATGGCAAAGACCAGACCCAGCACTGTTAGTGCAAAATTCTTCATAATGATATTGGTTGTTTTGATTTAATGGATATACGGGCTCATAAGGGATTGCGGATTTCCGGACCCACTATTTTTTTGAAAAAATTAGTTTTCCGCTACTCATGAAAAAAATCTGGCATGGAAAAAATCGCTCTACTCCCTTGAGAAGCAGCCTTTTCAGTCACTATTTATATACTTAGAAAATGGTAAAGGTGTTACCTAACGGATATTGCAACCCCGCTGACCAATACCGCAGGACCTTTACAACGCCCGTAAATTATCAATCATCTGCCGGGCATTCTTCGCATTGCGGTAGCCCTTCATTACAGCTTGCCGCAGTAGCGCATCCGCTTCATCGAAAAACCCCAGGGAAGCTTTAGCGATCGCCATATTGGCGTAAGCAATGGCCTGGCCCGGATCGAGCGCTATAGCCTTTTCGAGATAGTGAACGGCTTGCTCAAACTGCATAGTGTGGGTCAGATGGAGCGCCCCAAGGCTGGTGTAGGTTTCTGCATAGCCCGGGTCCAGGCTGATGGCTTTTTCGTAGCAGGAGGCAGCTTTATCGTACTGCCCGGTCAGCCGGTAGCAGATGCCCAGATTGGTCCAATAAGAAGCAGTATCCGGGCGGATTTCCAGTGCCTGCTGATGAGCATCGATGGCTTCCTGATAGTAACCGAGCTGATTGTAAGTATTGCCGAGCACAGCGTAGGCTTGCGCCAAATCTCCTTTTTGAATCCCCGGATGGGCAATCGCCTGCTGAAGCGTGGCTATCGCCTGTTGGTATTCTCCATCCTGATGCTGTTGGCTGCCTTTTTCGAGCAGCCGCTCCGGCCCATCCGGAGACTGAGTAGGTTCCGGTACCGGGGCATCCGCTGCTTTCCTGAGCTGGGTGACGGTTTGGATCAGAATCTGCCGCAGCTGATTCTTCTCTATCCCATAACGTTCCGCTGTGATGATGCCCAGCTTCCACTCCCGCTCCACGGCATTCAGACGAGCAGCGTATTGCAGCAGCTCTTCTTCAGTGACCTGTCCCCTGAGTTCCGGCAGGTGCGCCCGAAGCCGGTCAATCACTTCCTTTAGCTCATCGTTGAGCAGCATGTTTTTGAGTTCGTCCGGTAGGCCTTGTTGGCTCATGGTACTTGGTTTTCGTTGATGGCCCAACAATTTAGGTATAAATGTACACAATGCCCGAAGTGCCTCCAAAAAGGCGTTCAAAACTCCCCGGTCAGTGATATAACGCACTGACTTCCATGCCCAAAAATTGCAATTTGTAGACATCAACAGCGGCTAAGCCATGACGGGCCACACCGCTAATTCATCACAAAAAACAAAGTTAACATGACCAATACCTTAAGCCGCATCGGCCTCGATCAGGATCAATCACAAATGCTTTCCAGCAAACTTAACACCCTGCTGGCTAACTATCAGCTATTTTACATGAACGCCCGTGGCTTTCACTGGAACATCAAAGGCAATAAGTTCTTTGAGCTCCACCTGAAATTTGAAGAGCTATACAATGACTCACTGATTAAAATTGATGAAATCGCAGAGCGCATCCTCACCCTGGGGTTTACCCCATTACATACTTATGAAGATTACACCAAAATTTCGGCTATCCGTCAGGCCAAAAACATCTCAGACGGTGTGGAAGCCGTGAAAGAAATCCTCAAAGGCTATGAAGTCCTCCTGCCACTGGAGCGGGAGCTGCTGGAGCTGGCCGGCGATTCCGGAGACGAAGGCACCAATGCCCTCATGAGCGACTACATCCGCGAACAGGAAAAGCTGGTTTGGATGTATTCGGCTTATCTGGGATAACAGAATCGACAGATTCTGATATGGATGGCACCGTAATCTTCCTTGGCGAAGATTACGGTGCCACTGTTTTATACACCGGTATTTACCCTGGAAAGCAATGCTGGCAACTCCCCTTTTCGGGTTACCTTAGCGAAATCTGCCCGGGGCTACCGGCAGTTGCCACTCCGGTAAAGTATAAAACCCTATGAAAAAACAGCAAATCGGGCTCCTGCTAGGCCCTTTACTTTTTGTCGCCACCCTGATTTTTGCCCATCCGGAAGGGTTGAGCCGCGAAGCCAATGCGGTCCTTGCCTCTACCTTGTGGATTGCCACCTGGTGGATACTGGAGGTAATCCCTATTGCCGCTACCGCTCTGCTGCCCATCGTACTTTTTCCACTCACCGGCGCACTAGACCTAAAAGCCACTACCGCTTCCTTTGGGCACCGGTACATCTTCCTGTACGCCGGCGGGTTTATCCTGGCGATTGCTATCGAGCGATGGAACCTGCACCGGCGCATAGCCCTTCATATTATCCGCTATATCGGCACGAATGTCAGAAGTATTATCCTGGGCTTTATGGTAGCTACTGCATTTCTATCCATGTGGATTTCCAATACCGCTACAGCCGTCATGATGCTGCCTATCGGGCTCGCTGTTGTCACACAACTTAAAGATAACCCCAATACCCGGGCGGATGAAAACCGAATCTTTGGCAAGATACTTATGCTGGCCATTGCCTACAGTGCCTCTATTGGAGGCGTTGCCACTTTGATTGGTACGCCGCCCAATATTTTGGCATCGGCCATTTTGCAGGAGTATGCAGACATTGAGCCATTTACGTTTTTTGACTTTTTGCCGATGGGGCTGCTCGTGTTGGCGGCGGTGATTTTCCTGATCTGGAAAATGTACAAGCCGGGCTTTTAGGAGCCGATATTTCAATCCAAAACAATGACCTCCAGCAGCATCAAGCCATTGGACCTGTTCCCTTACAAGGAACTGGAACCCCTCCCAACAACAAGAGAACCCAACTACAATGACCTCAACTACTTGCAAAAGCAGTTGAATGCCA
>CAZNHN010000206.1:9066-10630 GCA_964572415.1 uncultured Phaeodactylibacter sp. | reverse complement strand
GACAGCACCCACTGCCTGGAGCTGCGCTACGAGCGGCGGGAGGGGAGCGTTCAGGCGGATATTTGCCCCGGTGGGGCCTACGCCTTCGGCGGGCAGCTGCTCACCGTGCCCGGCACCTACCGGGATACGATCAGCGACGGGCAGCCTTGCGACAGTGTGGTGGTGCTGGAACTGGGCCTTCATCCGCAGCCGGCTTTGTCCATCAGTCAGTCGGGGAGCCTCTGCAACGGCGGCAGTGCTACGCTTACGGGCAATGGCAGCGGCGCTTTCTTATGGAGTAATGGCACCGCAGGGCCTGCACTGAGCACCACCGCCCCCGGCACCTACGCCGTCACCCTCACCGATGCCAATGGCTGCACCGCTTCGGACAGCCTGAGCCTTTCGGAAAACAGTATAGATTTTACCTTTACGTTGGGCTATACCGGCTGCCCCGAGCCCGGTGCCGGGGAGTTGCGGGTCGACAGCATCTGGGGCGGTGCGCCGCCCTACAGCTATCAGCTCAATGATGGCCCGGTACAGCCCGGCCCGGTCTTTTCCAACCTGTCTGCACAGCCTTATACGGTTACGGTAGCCGATGGCAGCGGCTGCGCCCGGGCTCGTCAGGCGGCCCTGCCGGCACCTACGCCCCTGCAGTTGAGCCTGCCCGCCGATACGAGCATCCGCCTGGGGCAGGAAGTGCGCCTGCCGGCCGCTACAAATGCCATTAGCTTTGACATCGCCTGGGCTCCGCCCACCGGCTTGTCCTGCACCGATTGCCCGATGCCCCTGGCCCAGCCACCGGCCACCACGGCCTACACCGCCACACTGACGGACAGCCTGGGCTGCACCGCCACTGCCCGCACGACCATTTACGTGGATGCAGCTGCGCCGGCCTATCTGCCCAATGCCTTTTCGCCCAACGGCGATGGCCGCAATGACCTGCTAACGGTCTATACCGGTACGGGCGTCGCGGAGGTCCTCCTGATGCAGGCCTACAACCGCTGGGGCGGTCTGGTCTATGAGGCGCAAAACTTCGCTCCCGGCTCGCGGGGCTGGGACGGCACGCATAAGGGCGAGGCGGCGCCTTCGGGCGTTTACCTTTGCCGCCTGCGCCTGCTGTTGCTGGATGGGCGGGAGGTGGAGATTGGGGGGGAGGTTTTGTTGGTGCGGTAGGGGAGGAAATGTAAAATGTAAACCGGGGAAATATAAAAATTAAAAGTGGCGAGCAGTGCCGATCGGTTGGGCTACCGGGAGGCGACCGCAAAGCGGCCGTGCTTTTGGGAGGCGCAGGCTGGTGCTCGACCTTAACCTGAGCCTCAGCCTTTTCCTGGCAATCTGAGGTTGAAATTGGTCTATGGGCAGTCTGTGCGAGGATTAGGTTGAGTCCTATGCGTTGCCTTCTCAGCCCGACCGTAGACGGTCTCCTTCCTGGGGGCGAGCAGTGCCGTTGGTTCAGTCTTGGATATTGAGCAGTGCCGGTCGGCTGGTCGCCGGTAGGCGGTCGCAAAGCGGCCGTTGCTCTTGGGTGGCGCATGCCGGTGCTCAACCTCAGCCTCAACCTTAGCCCTTTCCTGGGCGGTGCAAG
>CAZNHN010000206.1:0-9056 GCA_964572415.1 uncultured Phaeodactylibacter sp. | reverse complement strand
GTCTAAAAACGTCAAAAATCGTATCGCGCGAGTCAAAATGTAGGGTTTTGAGCCTGATGGATATCCTTTCATTAACGAAGTTTTGCTACTTTTCAGAAAAGTGAAATGCAGGACTTATGGTTCGTTTATGTTTTTTGCTGCTTGCTTTGATGGCAAGGCTGCTGCCCGCACAGCCTCTTTTCTTTGATGGGTCCGCCGGTGCCGGCATTGGGCATCCCGGCCGGAACTTTGGCGTTGCCTTTGGCGATTACGATGGGGATGGGGCCGATGATATTTACATCTCCCGCCACAATGCGCCCAATCTGCTTTACCGGGCTATCGGCAACGGGCAGTTTACGGAAGTGGCAGCGCAGGCAGGCATTGCGCATGTTGGGACGACCAATGTGAGTACCTGGGGTGATTTCGATAATGACGGTCACCTTGATCTTTACCTGGGCAACCGCGATGAGCCAAATATCCTGTACCATAATAATGGCGATGGCACCTTCACCGATATCAGCGCAAGTGCAGGCATCAACTCCGGGCACCGCACCCGGGCGGTCCTCTGGGGAGATGTGGACCGGGATGGGTATGTCGATTTGTACGTAGCCAACCTTGCCGCGCCCAATTACTTGTACCATAATAACGGCGATGGTACCTTCACCGATATTACAGCGGCTGCCAATGCTCAGGACTTTGGTATCGCTATGGGCTCCCTGTTTTTTGACTACGATAACGATGGTGACCTCGACCTCTACCTCACCCACGATGCCAATCAGCCCAATATCCTGTACCGCAACGACGGGACCGGGCATTTTGAGGACGTCTCGGCAGCTTCGGGGGCCAACATCGCTGCTCAGGGCATGGGCGTAGATTTTGCGGACATCAACCACGATGGTTTCTTCGACCTCTACATTACCAATCTGTATGAGAATGTCCTGCTGCTCAGCAATGGGGACGGCACCTTTACGGAAATCAGCGGGCCGGCGGGCGTGGATGACTTGGGCATGGGCTGGGGAACAGTATTTCTGGACTACGACAATGATGGCTACAGCGATATTTATGTGTCCAATGATACCTACTTTGCCCCATTCGATAACTTGCTCTACCGCAATCTGGGGAATGTCACTTTTGAAGTGGTCAGCGACGGTACGCCTCTGTCGAGCCCGATGGCCGGCTACGGCGTCGCTACGGGCGATGTCAATTCCGATGGGAAACCAGATTTGCTGCTCGTCAATGCCGGTTCTCAGGATGGCAATCAGCTATTGCTGAACAGCACTGAAAACGGGCACCACTTCGTCAAAGTGCGCCTGCGGGGCACGGAAAGCAACACCGCTGCTATCGGCGCGCGGGTCACAGTGGAAGCCAACGGGCAGGTACAAATGGACGAAGTCTGTGCGGGCATGGGCTATGCTTCTCAGAATAGCTTCACTTTGCACTTCGGGCTGGGAGACGCCACGGTCATCGACCGGTTGTCCATCCGCTGGCCAAATGGGGCAGTGGAAACCTATGAGGGGCTTGCTGTTGATCAGCATTACTTCATTACAGAAGGGGAGGGGATGGTCACTTTTGCTTATGAGCCAACGAAAGCACCTTTTGTTTTTCAGGTGTGGCCGAATCCCGTACAGGATGAGCTTTGGCTGAAGTACGACCCGGCTGCTCAGGGTAAAGCAGGGCAACTTTATATCTTTGATGTATTAGGACGTAGCATTGCCGAGCTGCCTTTGGAGCCAACCGGGCAGGTGAAAATATCCACATCGGGCTGGGCAGCGGGAACCTACTTTCTGGTGTGCCACAGTGATAGAGGCGCTGTGCTCAGGCGGGTAATCAAAAGGTAGGTGAAAAAAGTGAGTTGCAGCCTTACTACGGGCGACAACTCACGGACAACTCCCAAAAAATAATCTAGTTTTTCGACTTATTGTGCATTTAATTACGGTAGTGGCTTTTAGCAGAAAAGGAGCTGCAGCGGATTCCTGTTGGATAGCTGCAGCTCAAAAATTCCCCATAAAATAATTAGGTAACTGACTGGTGGCCAATTGTTAAGCATTAAAAAGTGCCATGTAAGCATTTCTAACAGTAAATCGTATAATCGGTAGTGGTATGTAGCGTCATATTTTGCCTGGTGTAGCCAGCTTTTGCTGCACTTTAAATGGACTCAATTTACCAGACTGTGTTTTCCGGGGGATAAGGAGATACCTTGTGCCTGCCTATCAGTTTCGCTCTTTTACTGACTGCAAATTTATAGACCGGGCTGCCTCAGGCAAAGCAGCTGTGGGGGAAAAAGGGTGTAAAAAGGTAGAACTTGGGAGCAACCTCTGATTTTCAGGATTTTCAGCAGCAGCATTTCCTGCCAGAAGAACTGATTGCTGTCCCTTTGAGGCCGAATAAGGTAGGCGGTCCGCCATGCTACAAATAATACGACGGCGGCTGCCCAAACCGTTTTTTGAAGAGGCGGGAGAAGTATTTAGTATCCGAAATGCCGCAGGCATCTGCGAGTTCGGCTACTGAATGGACTTCGCTGCGCTCCAGAAGTTTCCGGGCATGATCAAGCCGGACTTCCTGAATGTATTGGGAAGTCGTAAGCCCGGTGTGCTGCCGGAGCTTTCGGTTGAGGGTGTGGCGGCTCATGCTGAGTTGTTTGGCAACGAAATCCACGGAGAACTGCTGTTCAGACAGATGGGTTTGCACAATATCCTCGGCTTTTTGGAGCCAGGCTTGTTGGGCGTTTGCTTTTTCCGGTGCCGGGCGGTCATCAGTTGTTGCTTCCTCTGGCTGTTGTGCCCGGATATTGGCGTGCCTCAGCAGGTTTCGGATGCGGGCCAGTAGTTCTTCTTCCACAAAGGGTTTAGCCAGATAGTCGTCTACTCCAACGCGCAGCGCGCTGAGGCGGTCGGCCATTGCAGCCCGGGCGGTCAGCATAATAACCGGGATACTGCTGTACCGGTCTTGGGCTTTGAGCCGTGTAAGGAGCTCGAAGCCGTCCATAACGGGCATCATCACGTCGGAGAGGATAAGGTCCGGCAGGTTGCCGTTGGCATCAAGATGGTCGAGTGCTTCTGCTCCATTTCGTGCGGAGGAGACCTGATAATGGACGCCTAAAAGCTGCTGCAGGTAGTTGCGCATGTCGTGGTGGTCTTCTACAATGAATACCCTGGGCTGGCCTTCGGTGCGGGTCAGGGCAGGAGGCGCTGCCTGCTCAACGGGGTTGGGGTCAGGCAAAGGTTCAAGCGGCGTTGCAGTAGCCATCTCAACCGGCAGTTGCAGGAAAAACCGGCTACCTTTGCCCACTGTGCTCTCTGCCCATACCCGCCCGCCCAGCAGGGTGGCCAGTTCCCGGCTGAGTGCGAGCCCCAGGCCGCTGCCGCCTTCTGCTGCCCGGTGGACTTTGGATTGGAAATACCGCTCGAAAACATGAGGAAGGTCAGCAGCGGGTATGCCGCGCCCGGTGTCGCGGACTTCAATTTGCAGGTCGGCTCCGGTTACGTTTGCCACAAGCGTGATTTGCCCGCCGGCCGGTGTGAACTTCAGCGCATTGGCCAGAAAGTTATAGAGGATGGTTTCGGTCTTTTTTGCATCCAGCAGCAGGGTCAACGGCTCCGTTGCTTCGTATTGGAGGGAAAGATTGATCTCTCCCCGCTGTGCCTGCAGCTCAAAGGTGCTGATGAGCTGTTTGAGCAGCGGCAGCAGGGGGGTGGGCTGCCGGTAGACCTCCAGAGCGGTGGATTCCAGTTTGGATAAAGCCATGATATCATTGACCAGTTGCAATAATTTTCGGCTTTGCTGTTGGGCCAGTGCAATGAGCTGATGTTGCTTTTCTTTGGGCTGCGGTTTCAACAGCTGGTTGAGCGGGCTGAGGATGAGGGTGAGGGGGGTACGCAGCTCGTGGGAGAGGTTGGCGAAGAAGCGGGACTTTAGCTCATCGAGCTGTTTGAGTTCTTCTGCCTGCTGACGGATGACTTCCCGGTCTTTGGCAATGGTTTCAGTCCGCTTTTTGACTTCGGCTTCCAGCTCGCGGTTGCGGCGGTCGAGTTGGCGGGTACGCCAGTAAATGCCTGCTGTCAGGAGGGCCGCCATGCAAAGGAAGAACCACCAGCGCAGGTAGAAGGGGCGCTTCACAAAAATAGGGACCTCCAGCGGGGTGGCAGACCGCAGGCCATTCTCCAGTTGAGCTTGTACGAGCAGGGTCTGTTGCCCGTAGGGCAGGCGGCCAAGAGTGATGGTGTTGCCTTTGGTCGTCAGCCATTCCTCTCTCTGCCTTTGCAGTTTATAGCGATACGTTGTTCCGGCCCCGAGCTTTACATCCTCCATGGCAAGTGTCAGTGTCAGGAAGCGGTCGTCCGGTGCCAGAGTGATCTTACCCTGGTCAAGGAATGTATTCGTGACGTTGACCGTGCGGTTTTTGTTGCCGAGGTACTGTACAACTTTCACTACCTGTGGGCGGACATCCACATTAGGCAATAGCTCTCCGGCAAAATCCCGGGGATGGAAGTAGGTCACCCCATTCATGCTCCCAAAGTAAAGCGTACCGTCCTCGTCCTGGAAGTGAGATATGCGATTAAATTCATTGGTGTTGAGCCCGTCCCGTATGGTGTAAATCCGGAAGCGCTCACTGCGGGGATCAAACTGAACAATGCCGAATTCGCTGGATAGCCACAAATGGCCAGAATCATCAGCATAAACACTGTGCAGGATATGGCTTTTCCCCTCCCTGAATAAGAAGGTCTCCGCCTCGTGCCGGGTACGGTCCCAACGAATAAGGCCGCGGTCTGCTGATGCCAGCCAAAAGATATTGTTGAGGCTGTCGAAATACACATGCCGGACATCCTGTGCAGGCAGCCGGTAAGTTTCGGGCTCATCGGGCCCATAACGCTTCAACTCCTGGGTGTAAGGATTGAAAAGATACAGGCCCGTCGTACTGCAAAGCCATACCTTTCCGGGCGCCTCTTCAAAAAAGTGGTAAATCAGGGAGTTGTCCAGCTGCGGCACCTCCGGCTTACTAATCCGGGTCGTGATGCCCGTTTGAGGGTCAAGCCGGTAGAGCCCCATGTTGCTCATCCAAACGTACCCGCTCGTATCTGCGTATAGCGACCAGGGTTCGTTTACAGGGATGGGGAAAGAGGTTGTAGTTTGATCTGAGGCATGGTATGCAAATAAAGAACCATAGTTGCCTGTCCAAAGCCGGTTATTGGGATCGGTCGTCGCAGAAAGCCCCATGGGGACCAAGGGGTTGAGGCGGTTGGTATCCTTCTGGCTAAAGGGGATGGCTCCTTCGTGACAATTGAAATAAAGGGTTTCCCCGAAACGCAGGATGCCCCTAAACCCCATTGGCCGGTCTAGTTGGGTAAAGGCTGTTTTGAAGCTGCTCTGGAGAAGCGCCACTTGGTAGAGCCCATTGTGGCTGCATTGCCAGATGGTATTGCCCTGTACCAGATTACTGCGCCGCCAGGAGGTGAGGGCTCGTAATGATTCATGCTGTACCGTTACGCTCTCGCCGTTCTCAAATAAAAGTATTGCCATGCCTTCCCTTGAGGCCCAGTAGGCATTCTGCTCAGGCAGGTATTGCAGCTCATTGAAGGTGGCATGAAAGTCAAAAGAGGGAAGCTGCTGTTTCAGTATATTTAGTTTGGTTGGAGACCATGCCCAGGCTAACGAGTCTTCTTTTGCCCATACCCAAAGTAAATCCGGTTTTCTAGGGGCGCTGGTAAGAAACAAAGCCGTATCCCCCCGGTAAGGCTGCATATAGCGAATGAGGTCTTTGTCCGGAATGATTAGACTATCCCGGAGGGGAGGAGCATGGCCGGCATGGTAAAGGTTGAGGACCAGATCGCTGCCTGCTTTTTTTTGGGTCCAGTAGCGCCCGTTAGGCTCCGCAGCCAGCAGGGCCTCCTCCGCCGGAAAGGCTAACGGCCTCCAGCGCTGATCCTGCAAGGAATAGGCATAGCAGGCGCCTCCTTTGAGGAAAAAGGCGAGTTGGTCTTCGGGAAAAACCTTGCAGTGTAGCACCTGCCCCCAGTCAAAAGGCAAAGACGGTTGAACATAAGACTCGAAAGGCGTTGCGTTTTCTTCGTAGATATCGAACAGGTCAAGCTGAGCAGAGAATTTCTCGGTTGCACCTATTCGGTGGAGCAGCAAAAGCTTTCTCCCGTTGGGGATAATCTCCCAGATGGCTTCTTCCCTCAACCCGTCGGAGCTGTAAAAAGATTTGAATTCATGCCCGTCGTACCGGCTCAGCCCTTTGTTGGTGCCCACCCAAATAATCCCCCGTTCATCTTCTGCCACACTGAATACCGACAAGTCAGGTAAGCCATCGCGGGTATCGAAATGCCGAATATGGGGTACAATGTCCGTGCGCTGTACCTGCCCCCGTGAGCATATTGGTAACAGGATTAAAACCCCAATACCCGAAATTAGCCACAATAGCGGCTTCAAGTGTCGATAACGCACAGTGTCTGTCATACCTTGACGGGCAAATATACAAAACCCTCCTTTCGGGAAAGCAGCCTGCCGGACAATTCCTGCTTATTCGGGCCTTAACACTACACGCAAAGCCGTATTATTGCGTTTCAAATGGCAGCAAACGCAAACAAGCTTATGTACAGAACGCTACTCTTCCTGACGGCAGGGCTTTTATTCGGCTTTTCCGGGCAGGCGCAAAAATACAGCAATGAATTTCTCACCATCGGTGTTGGTGGGCGGGCACATGGTATGGGCACCGCTGTTATTGCGAGTGTTGATGATGTGACTGCGGGCCTGTGGAACCCCGCCGGCCTGGCTACCCTTCAGCCGGACGATGGCTACCAGATTGGCGCCATGCATGCCGAGTGGTTCGCAGGGGTTTCCAATTTCGACTACCTGGGCTTCACCACTGCCCTGTCTAATGGTAACCGCATTGGGCTGTCGCTCGTACGCTTTGGCATCGACGGTATCCCCAATACCCTCTCTCTTTACAATAGCGACGGCACCATCAATTTCGACAACGTCACGGAGTTTTCCGCTGCGGATTATGCCTTTATCCTAAGCTATGCCAAGCCTTTCAAAGTCAAAAAAGGGCAACTGCTGGGCGGGGCCAACATTAAGGTCATCCACCGGCGGATCGGCCCTTTTGCCAATTCCTGGGGCTTCGGGCTGGATGCGGGCTTGCAGTACCGGATCAAGGACTGGAATTTCGGCCTGGTCGCCAAAGACGTCACCTCCACCTTCAACGCCTGGTCCTTTAGCTTTTCAGAGGATGAGCGGGAGGTGCTGGAGCTCACCAACAACGAAGTGCCCATCAACAGCGTGGAAATCACCCGCCCGCAAATCCTCCTCGGTGCTGCCCGCCGCTTCCAGTTTGGGAATGTGGGGCTGATGCCGGAGGCGAACTTCATCCTCACCACCGATGGCGCCCGTAACACCCTGCTCTCTGCTGACCCCATCAGCATGGATATTGCCGGTGGCGTGGAGGCAGATTATAAGGAATTTGTCTTCCTGCGGGCCGGGGTGAGCCAATTCCAGCAGATCACCAATTTTGACGGTGGCGAAAACCTGAAAGTACGCCCCAGCTTGGGTGTAGGCTTCCGGATATCCAGCTTGACGGTGGACTATGCCTACACGGATTTGGGTGCGGAGGAGAGTACTTACTCGCATGTGATCTCGCTCCACCTGGCTATTCGGCCCAAAGCAAAAGAGTAAACCCCATGTAAAGATTTGGGATTAACAAGGGTGCCCTTTTGTTGCGCTGCTTTAATCCGTATATTTGCAATGATCACTGGCTGAAAAGCCGCGCTGTACGCGCGACAGGGGCACTGCACAGTCATCCTCTGCCCGTCAGCGTGTACTTCCTGCGAAGTTCGGTGGTCAACCGTACAGGCATCAAAAGTTTTGACTCTACATTTTTAACTATATTAGGGTACGACTTGGTGTGACTAGGGCGGGCCTCAGTCCTGGGTTTACCGGGATTCGCTTCGGCGACAAGGGGATTACTGAACCACACCGGCGGCCTTAACCATGTCTTATCGAGGGTCCAAAACCATCCCGGTGTTTGTGCGGTTTTTTATTGCCAAATAGAGGCGGCCCTTCCAATCTCACCGTTTTCAAGCTCAAGGGTACCGCCTTCCACCTCAAGGGTAACCTGCGTAAAGGGCTCACCAGGGAAGAAAATCTCCGTCAGATTAGTCGCACCGCTATCGGCAAAAAGCTCTACGGATGCTACATCCAGCCATACTTCCAGGTCCAGCTTGTTCTCGTCGGACCAGCGCGGTGCGGTGGCGGTGTTGCCAAAATCTTGCTCAAAGGCTGTCTCTCCGGCGTTGCTGCGGTCAGCATAGAAGGTGTCGCCTTTCAGCGTAATGCGGTAAGCTTCGCCCTTTGTATTTGAAAAGATCAGACCGATTTCTTCCGGCTGCTCACCGGCTGCCCAGGATAGCTGTAAATCCAGGTGCAGGGTGGGGGAGGGGCTGTCGAGCAGGCCGGTAAGTTTGAGCTGCCCGGAGACTGTTTGGCCCGGGATAGCCGTCTTGTCTTGTACGATAGCCTTTGCTTCTTCTACCGGTTGTGCACAGAGCAGTTGGCCCTTTGGTGTATTCCGCAGGCTCAGAGTGCGGGGCAGGGTCATAGCGCTCCGCCAGCGGTCGGTCGGCACGACGTTGGCATAGTTCCAGTTGCTCATCCAGCCGATGAAAATACGGCGCCCATCTTCTTCGGGCACATCTGACCAGGTAACACCAGCGTAGTTGTCCCGCCCGTAGTCGATCCAGAAGGGATTGCCGGATACCGTGTCCGCCGCTACCTTTTCGGCGAAAGCCGGGTGCATGGTAAACGCCTTCCCATCAAAATCGCCCAGGAAATATTGTGTGCCGGAACCTCCGTTTGGCGCACCGGGATTGATGCTCAGCAGCATGACCCAGGTCGTATCCCCATCCACTTGCAAGGGAAACAGGTCCGGGCATTCCCAAACTCCTCCGTGCCCGCCGATGCCCTGCCCAAAGTCACTTTGGTAAGCCCAGTCGATCAGGTTGGGAGAGTCGTAGATCTTGATGTGGTCGCCCGCTGCGAAAATCATAACCCACTTTTCTGTGTCTCCGTGCCAAAAGACTTTG
>CAZNHN010000205.1:9953-10665 GCA_964572415.1 uncultured Phaeodactylibacter sp. | reverse complement strand
AACAGGCGCTGTCCCTTTACAAGCACCGGGCAAAGGCAGGTACGGCACCTGATATTGAGGTTTGGTCTGCTGACCATTACCACTACGGGAGCGGGCTAAAACGTTTTCTGCAACAGGCTACCGATTGTTCCTTACCGCTGCGTTGCCGCAAGTACAGCCGCCAACTGGAGCAATTGTTTTTTGGGGAATGGCTGGACATTCCTCCTGACCAATTCAAGAAACCCAATAAACAGGTCAACCCTTCCCTAACTATCTCAGAGCTGCTCCTGATACAGCAGCTGCGCAAACAGGATACCCTCCTGCCAAAGCTGTTATACAGTGCCTTTCTGCAGCTGCCTGAACAGGATAAGGCGCAGGAGCCGCGAATAAAAAAATACTATCAGGGCATTTTAAACAACGCCTTGCTTCAGTACCGCGATACCTGGGAAGCCTGCAATCAATACCTGCCGGACGACACCCCTCTGCAGTTGCCTCATCCGCAAACACCGGAGCCTGATAAAGCCCTGACCTTTTCGGCCCGGCAGGCAGAAGCCGTCTCGGTGCTCATGCGGCAGTTGCGCTCCCCGTTGTTTCTGTTGAAATTAACCCTGATTGGATTTAGACAAAAACTCGGGCAGTTGAGAAACAGGATGTTCAACAATGGCAAGAAATAAACCGCATAAACCCCGGGTTTTCTGCATCGGCTGGCACAAGACCGGTACGACAACTATTG
>CAZNHN010000205.1:9017-9943 GCA_964572415.1 uncultured Phaeodactylibacter sp. | reverse complement strand
CCAACACACCTGTTAAGTTGGCAGGGCAGTTTGATGCCCTGCAGGATGTGCCCTGGGCCGCGCTGTTCCGGGAACTAGATCAGGCCTACCCCAATAGCAGGTTTATCCTGACCGTGCGCGGGGAGGAAGCCTGGCTGCACAGCGCAGGCAATCATTTTAAGGATAAATACGTCGCCCTGCACGAATGGCTCTACGGCAAGGGGGTTTTAGCCGGCAATGAAACCCTATACCTGCATCGTTACCGGCGGCACTATCATGAGGTGGAGGCTTATTTCAGGGATCGCCCGGACGACCTGTTGATCATGGATTTCAGCCGGGGGCATAGCTGGGCACGCCTGTGCCGGTTCCTCAATGAACCGGTGCCCCGTAAGCCCTTTCCCTATGCGAACAAGGGCAAGCACAATTACAAATGGAAAGATAAAACCCTGATGGCCCTGCGCTCGGCGGTGCCCAAACCGCTGCGCCTTGCCCGCGTGGCCCTGCTCGAAAAGCTGGGGCTGCATCACGGGCGAAACCGGTTTAATAACCACCATCAGAACCAAAAAGCCCGGAATACCAGGCCATGAAAATACTATTCACGCTAACTCCTGCTTTCAACCCCAATGCTGGTGGCGTACAGCGTACGACCTGGAAATTAGGGCAATACTTTTCCGAACAGGGACTTGAAGTTTTTTATTATTCGCTGGCACATGAAGGTCATACCGAGCCTGCCTACGGTAAACTTCACTCTGCCCCGGCAGCCGGGGGCGCTAAGGTGCCGGAAAATATTAAGAATTTGGAATCCCTGCTGATCAGGCTTAAGCCCGATGTGGTGATCAATCAGATGCCCTATGAGAAGACGCTCCGGGAATGCCTGTATCACACCCAAAAAAGGGCAGGCTACCTTCTACTTGGCTGCCTGCGGAACTCCCTTTTTAGCTTTAAAA
>CAZNHN010000205.1:8543-8963 GCA_964572415.1 uncultured Phaeodactylibacter sp. | reverse complement strand
GCATTGGTACACCCACCGGCGGGACCTGAAAGCCATCATTGATCAACACGACTATTTCGTCCTCTTAACACCGCCCAACCGGGAAGAGCTCCAATACTTCGTTGGAGACTATAAAGCGGGAAAGGTCATTGCTATCCCTAACTCTATCCCTTCGGTAGCCGAAAAACTACCGCCTAAAGAAAAAATCATTTTACACGTCGGCCGTATTAATGTGCAGCAAAAACGATCCGATCTGCTGTTGGACTTTTGGGCACAAACCTGTGAGCATCTCCCCGATTGGAAGTTCCTGATTGTGGGGGACGGTCCCTATATGCAGCAGTTAAGGAAGGAGCTCAAACAGCGCAACCTGCCACGGGTGCAGCTCGAAGGTTACCAAAAGCCGGAGCCTTATTACGAAAAAGCCGCTATCTTTATGATGCC
>CAZNHN010000205.1:0-8533 GCA_964572415.1 uncultured Phaeodactylibacter sp. | reverse complement strand
AAGGCTTCCCCAACACCCTTTTGGAGGCCCAAAGCTATGGTTGTGCCCCTCTCCTTTTCAATAGCTACGCCGCACTCGACTGGATTGCAGAGGACAAAAAGAACGCGTTGCTCATTCCTCCTTTCGATACCGCCGCGATGGCAGAAAAGGCCATTAGGCTCGCACAAGATGCCGCCTCCCTGCGAAGCATACAGCAGGCGGCACTACAAAATGCCCGGCGCTTCACCATTGACCGGGTAGGCCAAATGTGGATAGATTTGTTTCGAAAGCAACGTATACTATGAGTGCAGGCCAACGGGTATTTTACGGGATTCTCCTCCTGCTGATTAGCCCGATGTTTGCGCTTGTTCATGCCCTCCGCAGCAACGACCGGCTCTATATCCGTTGGATACTTGTACTTTTTGCTACCGTGTATGCTTCAACCTTTGACATCGAAGGCATTGGGGATGGTTCCAGGCACTGGCAAAAGGTTTACGATTACTATGTCGGGTTGCCCTTCGGGCAATTTATAGCTGACATCGGCGATATACTGCTGTTTGCACATAATGAAAACCTGAAAGGAGATCTATATGTCCATTTCCTTTCCTATTTTGTAGGACAGATCCTGGGCATTCCTGGTGCTTTCTTTATCATAGCAGGGTTCATTTACGGCTATTTCTTTGCCGGGTCGATGATGAAAGTCTTCCATTATTTTCCTTCCCTGACCAAACACTTCCCGTTTTTCATCATCGCCCTTTACTTTATAACCATTCTCAACCTGCAATCTATGAACACGGTCAGGACCTGGACGGGCTTCTGGGTGCTGTTCTATGGCGTCATACAGTACCATGACACCCGAAGATGGAAATACCTCTTTCTCGTCCTGTCTGCCCCCTTCTTTCACATTGGGTACTTTGTAATGGCGCTTCCGGTATGGGCGGTTGTTTTCCTGCCCTTAAAACGGTATTGGATCATGGTCGTTTATATCGCTTCCTTCTTCGTCTCTTTCGTTTCACCCCAATCGGTTGTCAATCAACTGCAACAATTGGAGCGGGGAGAAGAAAAAGTCCGGGGATATTATGTGGAGGAAAAAGCCTCCGTGGCTGACCGTATTCAGCGACAAAGCAAAAACCGATGGTATAAGATATACTGGAAAAGCGGCATCGTCGAATGGGCCGTAGTGGGGGTCGCCGTTATCTTTTTGCTGAACGGCGACTACCTAAGGAGAATGGACAGCCTGGAAGGGCTGCTTTTTTCCGCAGGGCTGACCAGTAAAGTACTAAGCAACGCCACCTGGTTTTTGTACGCGTTGTCCAACCGCTCCGGGGTTATTGCCAACTTATTTATCCTGGCAGCGATTACCCTTTACTGGCAGCGGCACTATGCTTCCGGGGAAGCATTAAGCCTGCCCCCCTGGCTTCGGCCCCTGCTCTATATGGCCATTCTCTTTATTGTTCCGGTTTTTGTTTTCTACTTATCTAACACCCTGGAATACCTAAGTGCCTATATCTTATTCTTTCCGGAAGTCGCCTGGTTTAGTGAGGAGTTGCGGATGACAATACGTGAGCTGATTGGAAAGTTATTAGGGATATAATTTAGAGGTTATTTGATAGATGACTATAGTCTGTATTATCCACTCCCTGGGGTTAGGCGGCATGGAGCGTGTCATGGCTATCTTACTGCAGCACTTTTCTCAACACGAAGATTTAGAAATCCACTTACTGTTAATCGGACGCAAGCGAGAGGTCTTACAAGATATACCCGGGCAAATAAGAATACATAAACCTAGCTGGTCATTCAATAATCGCTTAAGGACTTGGCATACGCTGAAAACGCTGGTCTTCATAAGGCAAAAAGCGAAGTCTGTAAATCCTGATGTAGTCTTAAGTTTCGGCGAAATGTGGAATAATTTAGTGTTGATTGCGCTAGTGAACCTTCCTTACCCTGTTTATATTTCAGACCGCAGTGAACCGGAAAAAGACTTAGGGCGCCTGCAGAACTGGCTCCGCGACAAACTATACCCCAGCGCAACAGGCTATATTGCCCAAACAGAGCAAGCCAGGAAAGTAGCGCTCAAAAATGAATGGAACGGTAATGTGCGAGTAATCGGCAACCCCATTTCGCAGGTAATTTGCCCGCATGAGGCAAAAGAAAAAATGGTCTTAAGCGTAGGCAGGCTTATACCAACTAAGCATTTTGATCGCTTGATCCACGTTTTCCAGAAATGCCAAGCAAAAGAATGGAAGTTAGTCATAGTAGGAGGCGATGCCAAAAAAATGCAGCTTTCAAGGCAACTTGAACTCCAGGTGCGCGAGCTCAGTATGAAAGACCAAATCATGCTTGAGGGGGCTCAGCAAGATGTAAGGCATTATTACTGCCGAAGTACCATCTTTGCATTCATGTCTACTTCTGAAGGATTTCCCAACGCATTAGCTGAAGCAATGGCAGCAGGTTGCGCTTGCATTGCATATGACTGTATCGCCGGCCCGTCAGATATCATCGATGATGGAATTAATGGTTTTCTGATTCCGGAAGGAGATGAAAATTTATATATCTCCAAGTTGAAGTTCTTAATGGAAGACGCTAACTTGCGTCAAAAGTTTGGAGAAGCAGCGCAAGTGAAAATGAAGAAATTTGAAGCATCTAAAATTGCAAAACGCTTTTACGATTTTATTACTGAAGGGCTTTGAAAATAGTCATTAACACAGCCCACCAACGCTTTGGAGGTGCCATACAAGTTGCGCTGTCCTTTATTTACGAGTGCCGCTCCTTTACAGCGCACCATTTTCATGTGTGGGTAGGGTCAGGAGTGAGTAAGTCGCTAAAGGAAGAGGACTTTCCCTCCAACTTTAATTTTCACTATCTCAATTTCGGGGCCATTTCAGCCAGAAAGACTTTTGAAATACAAAGACTGCTGGGAAAACTGGAAAGTGAAATTCAGCCTGACGTGATCATTGCTACTTCAGGCCCTACGTATTACCATTCCAGGGCTCCGCAAATTATCGGTTTTACTTTACCGCTTTATATTTATCCGGAGTCTCCGCGTGTGCAGAACTGGTCGATTACTCAAAAATTAAAGATGGGACTAAGGAAAATGGCACACTTTTACTTTTTTCGCAGAGATGCTACCGCCTATGTGGTGCAAACCGATGATGTTAATCAAAGGGTCCGCAAAGCGCTGAAAACCCAAAAAGTATACACCGTTACAAATACCCATAATCATTTCTATAAGGACTGGAAGGCGTTTCCGCCTAAGCTGCCCGACAAAAAAGATGGCGTATTTCGTTTCATCACCCTATCTTCCTGGTATCCACACAAAAACCTTGATATAATTCCTGAAGTACAGCAACTGCTGCACCGTCAGGGCATAACCAATGTTGAATTCGTACTGACCCTTAAGCCCGGGGATTTTGAAGAAAAGGTGATGCGGGGACGTCAGCTTTCCGGAATTCTAAATGCAGGGCCGATTCCTCCTGAAGAATGCCCTTCACTGTATTCGGAATGCGATGCCCTTTTCCTACCCACCCTCGCCGAATGTTTTTCAGCTTCCTACCCTGAGGCAATGGTGATGGAAAAACCGATAATTACGACCGATTTAGGCTTTGCCCGAAGTATATGTGGAGAAGCAGCGCTGTATTTTGAACCCCAAAATGCATCAGCTGCTGCAACCGCTATCAAGCAGTTGATTGCGTCTCCTGCATTACAGGTTCGTTTAAAGCAAAAAGGGAAAGCCAGGCTGAAACAGTTTGATTCTCCCGCAGAAAGAGCACGGAAATACCTTTTGCTTTGCGAACGTTACGCCAATTCGACTCTCCCTGAGTAGCATAAGCAGTCACAATATCAGAAAACTAATCATCCTCAATCAGGCTGCGAACTACCTGACCGTCGGCTTTGCGAATGCTTTCTATGCAAAGTGCAGTGAGGTTGTCCTTCTTACCGGCTCTGTCCATATGCAGGGCGAGAGCCTTCACCCAAATATCAAAGTCCATAAAATCAACCGCTGGCATGAGCGTCCGGCTTCTAAAAAGCTTTTTTCCTACTTGCAAGCTCTGATACGTATGTGGTGGCTGCTTATGGTGAAATACCACAGGCACGAAGTCTTCTTTGTTTCCGTTCCGCCTATGGGCTACCTTTTAACATTAGTGCTTCCCCACCGCTTCAGTGCTGTGATTTGGGATGTTTATCCTGATACATTTAAAGTCACCGGGATGTCCGAAAAGCATCCGGTGTACCGGATATGGGCAGGCTTAAATAAACTGGCTTTTAGAAAAATGTACCGGGTATTTACTATTAGCGGGTATATGGCAGATTTACTTTCAAAGTATGTTTCCCGAAATCGCCTGATCGTACAACCGATCTGGTCTGTTTTCCAGGCGAACGAACGCGTGGAGAAACCAAAGAACCCGTTTATCAGACAGCATGGACTGGAAGGAAAATTCATTGTACAGTACTCTGGAAATATTGGTTATTCACACCGGGTAGAGGTAATGATTGACCTGGCCCGCCTTCTTCAGGCAGAAGAAAATATTTTGTTCCAAATCATTGGTCGGGGGCCAAGGAAGCTTGTATTGGAGCAGCTGGTAAAAGAGGAAAAATTGCCAAATTGTGTCTTTTTGCCCTTCCAATCTGATGATATGTTCCCTTATTCGCTATCCGCGGCGGATCTTGGCGTCGTAATTTTGGATGAAACGGTGTCCAAGGGCAGTGTACCCAGCAAATCTTATAATTTAATGAGTTATGGTATTCCAAGCTTATACATTGCGGCGAAGGATAGTCAGTTGCAGCAATATGTTGATAAATATGGTCATGCCAGGCTCTTTTCCCAACATGATCTGAAGTCCGCAGCTCAGTTTATCCGTAAGCTTAGCCAAAATATTGCCTTGCAAGAGGAAATGAGCCATCATGCAGAATGCGCAGCTAAAGATTTTCGCCGGGGCAACGCTGATAAGTTTGTCAAAAAATACTTTGAAGACCGTTAATAAGGTATGAAACAAACCCTGCTCAACCACCTCAAAAACATCCCCGGCTGGCGCACCCACCGCAAGCTCATCTCCTTTGCCGTGGACGACTATGGTACGGTCCGCTTAGACTCCAAAGCCGGCAGGGAGGCGCTGGACAAAGCCGGGCTGCCTATACTTTCCCGCTTTGATGCCTTCGATACGCTGGAGACCCGCGAGGACCTGGAAGCCCTGTACGAAGTACTGGATGCGGTAAAGGATTCATCAGGTCAATCAGCCGTCTTTACCCCCTACGCCCTCCCCTGTAATATCAATTTTGAGCAAATAAGAGCGGAAGGCTATCAGGCCTACCGCTACGAATATTTGCCTGCGACCTACGAAAAATTAAGTGCGCTGCAGCCCGGCGCCTACGAAGGCACTTGGGAACTCTGGCGGGAAGGTATTGCAAAAGGTCTGATGGCACCACAATTCCACGGTAGGGAGCATCTAAACTTAAAGGTATTTGAAGAAAAACTAGAGCGCAGAGACCACGATATCATGACGGCCCTGCACAACCGCTCCTACACCAGTATTCAGCAACAGGACTATCCAACGATTGGCTGGACTGCCGCTTTTTCCTTCGCGCAAACCGGGGAACTGCAATGCTTCCCGGAAGTGCTGCGTTCCGGGATAAAAGCCTTCGAATCGGTTTTTGGCTACCGGGCGGTTGCATTTACACCTCCCGCCCAGCAATTTCACCCCTCACTGCATGCTGTGCTTTGGGAAAACGGTATTCAGGCCATTGACCGCCCCCTGACTTACAGGCAGCATTTGGGAGATGGGAATTACAAGCGGGTCATTAGCCGGACCCACTGCGATAAAAACACCGGAAAGGTTACGATGGTAAGGAATGTGGTATTTGAGCCCACCGATGAGCGGGGAATGGATGGGGTCAGCTATGCCCTGAAGCAGATTGAGGCGGCTTTCCGCTTGCGCAAACCGGCTGTCATCAGCACCCACCGGGTCAATTTCTGCGGGCACATCGATCCCAACAACCGGAAAAAAGGGCTTGCTGCCCTGCGGGAACTGCTACAAAAAATAGTAGGCCGCTGGCCGGATGCGGAATTTGTATCGGTAGCGGATCTGGTCGGCATGATTCAGCAAAGCCATTATGTACCCAACGATTAAAGCAGCCCTGGATATTATAGCAGCGATAATCATCGCGATCATCCTGTCGCCGGTTATCCTTGGCCTGACACTGATTTTATGCCTGCAAAATAACGGGCAGCCCTTTTTCCGTCAGGAGCGGCCAGGCTACCGGGAGCGCCCCTTCTACCTTACGAAGTTCAAATCCATGACGGACGAACGGGACGCAAGCGGGCAATTGTTGCCGGACAACGAAAGGCTGACGAAAATCGGCGCCTTTATCCGGAAAACCTCGCTGGATGAACTGCCCCAGCTTTACAACGTCCTGAAGGGCGAAATGAGCATCGTGGGGCCCCGCCCGCTCCTGTTCAAATACATCCCCCTTTATTCTCCGGAACAACGCCGCCGCCATGAAGTCCGGCCCGGCATTACCGGTTGGGCGCAGGTCAACGGAAGGAACAGCATTAGCTGGCAGCGCAAGTTTGAACTGGACCTCTATTACGTCAATCATCAATCCTTTTGGCTGGATTTTAGAATACTCTGGCTAACCGTACAAAAAGTACTGAACCGGGAAGGCATCAACCAAAGTACGGAACGCCCTATGCAACCTTTCAAGGGGCAAAACTAATGTACGCTAGGCGCATACTGTACCTGGGCTACTATTTTAAGCAGCTGGACTGGCTCAGGTTCCGTTGTTTTCAGACCTTTGTGCGGGAGCAAGCCAATCAGTCCCGCCCGGTCCAGTGGTGCCACGCTATCCGGTCAGTATTCCGGTACAATATATCGCTTGAGGAATACTATAATTTCCACTTTTACAAGATTCCCGAAGCAGAGCGCCGCAGCTACGCCGGCACCGGCTACATGTACGAGTATCAGCGCCGGATGAACCCACCGAAGTACCGAGCCGTACTCTCCGATAAGATCCGGTTTTTAGACGTTTACCAAGACTTCGTCAGGCATGATTTTCTGACCCTGAACGAGTTGGAGAAACATCCGGAGAAGGGCCATCAACTGCTTCAGAATCCATCCGGAAAAATCGTACTGAAAAGCTCCGATGGGCAATGCGGCCGGGGTATTGAAGTCCGTCAAACCCAGGATTTTACTCCTGCATCCCTGATCCTACGCCTGAAAGTAACCGGTAATGACTTAGTGGAAGCCTTTGTTACCCAGCATCATGATCTCATGCGCCTGTCCCCGTCCGGGCTCAACACAGTCCGGGTCATCACCCAGCTGGATCGACAGAACCGGGTTCACTTTCTCGGTGCCCGGCTGCGCATCACCGTCAATGCCCCGGTAGACAACCTCGCGGCGGGCAATATGGCCGCCCCGGTGGATCTGGAAACCGGAAGGGTCTGTGGCCCGGGTGTTTACAGCGATATCACCAGGCCGGATGAGGGTGTACATCCAGTGACGGGAACCCCTATCGTTGGTTTTCAGGTCCCTTTCTGGAAGGAAACCCTAGCTATGTGTGAAGCCGCTGCACTTGTCGATACCCGTAACCGCTCTGTTGGCTGGGACGTGGCGGTCACCGACGAAGGCCCCGAACTGATTGAAGGCAATCATGATTGGTGTAAGTTGCTTTGGCAGTTGCCGGTGCGGCAGGGGTTGAAGCCGATTCTTGAAAAGTTCAAAAATGAGTCGCGTATATGACAGCCTCATGGGAAAATAAATACCTCTACATCGCAGTCCCCAAAACAGGTACGACTTCAATTCAAAGGTATTTATTAGACAATGACCCTACTGCGCAAAAGGGAAGGATCGTAATAGATGGTCAAAAATTTAAACTTGTTGACCATACTCCAGCACGGAAAGCCAAAGAAATCCTTGGTGATTACTATTCTGCATTTTGGACGTGTGGCTTTATCCGCCATCCATACTCAAGGGTGATTTCCTCCTATTTTTTTTATAAAGCAAAAGGCAAAAAGCTCAGCGATATAGGAAGTAAAACGAAAAACAAGCCTAAAAAGATATTACATAAACTTCAATACCTGTATACAAATCTTTTACCCTTTAAATTGTGGGCTTTGACTTATCCTTACAAATCAAATGTAGAGCATTTCCTGGATGCTGAAGGTAAGATCATCGTAGATTATATAGGTATTTTTGAAAATATGGAAAATGATATAAAGGAATTGACCCAAAGAGTAAAAACACACGACCGAGATGCACCTTTGCCGAAATTGAACGTCTCAAAAAAACCAACTAACGCCTCTTCACTGATTGATGAAAACAGCTTATTCGCTAAACTTTTGAAGCTGCGCCATCCACTGCTAAAAAAGGATTTAGAATTCTATCAATTCGTTCTTGAACAAAGAGCTAATGGACTTTGAAGATCATGGTATACGGTCTTGTGGCTCCAAGGCTATCCTTAGATGGATAAAGAGGCACCCCGGCTTCTGCGGAACTTTTCTTGTCTACAGATAGGCACAGAAGAACACAGATTTAGAGCTCCCTACACCCATCTGCGATAA
>CAZNHN010000204.1:8356-10675 GCA_964572415.1 uncultured Phaeodactylibacter sp. | reverse complement strand
AACCCAACAGTTGCAACGGCTCGTCAATCAAATCCTGGATCTTTCCCGGCTCGATGCTGGCAAGCTGACCCTAAACAAGACTGTGTTTAACGGTTTTAGCTTTTTCCGGGGCATAACCAATAACTGGCGCCCTGCTGCCCATTCCAAAAATATCGAATATCAGGTCAACCTTCAAATACCAGAACAAACCGCGATTTTCATGGATGCCCGAAAAACGGAACAGATTCTCAATAACCTGCTGAGCAACGCTGTCAAATTCACTCCCGCCGGGGGGCAGATCAATTGTACCATAGTTTTGGAAGGTAATGCTTTACAAATCAGTGTAGCCGATAGCGGCCCGGGGGTTCCTGCAGAGCAGCTGCCCCATATTTTCGAACGTTTTTATACGGCTCCTAATCCTGTTAACCATAACATAGGAGGTGCAGGTATCGGCCTTTCTTTCGCCAGCGAACTGGTAAAGCTCATGAAAGGCTCACTTGGAGTGGAGAGCGAGGTGGGCAAGGGTACCACCTTTTATTGCCAGTTACCGGTAGAATTCAGAGCATTAAGCCAAACCCTTCCAACGCAAACCCAAGAAAAGCCAGCCCCGGTTCCTGATAGTTACAAATTGAACGCTTCTCCCAAAGCTACGCTACTCATTGTAGAAGACAATCCCGGCATGCAGCAGCTTTTGCAACAAATTTTAGCACCCTCATACCGGGTCATCCCCGTTTTCGATGGGGAGGAAGCCCTGAAGGCACTAGAGGGCTCCGATAAAATCGACCTCATCATTTCTGATATGATGATGCCGGGGATGAACGGGCAGCAGTTATTGCAAAGGCTCAAATCAACCGAAAAGTGGCTGGATATCCCGGTGGTCATGCTCACCGCCAGAGCCGATGAGCAGGATAAGCTCCGCGCTTTGTCTGTAGGCGTGGATGATTACCTGACGAAACCTTTTAGCCCCCCTGAGCTCCTCGCCAGAATCTTTAATTTGTTGAAGTTCAGAACACTCCGACAGCTTAAAGAAAACGGGGCTGTAATCATCGAAGGCCAGGGTATGTCACCTGCCGACCTATCCTGGTTGAAGGCTGTGGAAGCACAAGTCCTCAGCGGGATCCGGAATCCTGACTTCAGTGTAGTTCAACTGGCACAAAAACTTCATCTTAGCGAGCGGCAACTGCACCGCCGTATCAAATCTATCACCGGTATGACGCCTAACCGGTATGTTTGGGAGCTGCGCTTGCACCAAGCCAGGCAGATGCTCGAATCCGGTTCAAAACGCACCGTAGCGGAGGTAAGTTATGCGGTAGGGGTGGACACTCCGGAATATTTTTCAAAAAAGTACAAAGAACGGTTCGGGAAAAAGCCAGTAGATTACCTCAATAACTAAGGCCGGATTACCTGCTGGTTTTCCTGCTCCTGAAGCCCTTGCAAATGCTGCACTTTAAGTGGTCAGGCATTTACCGCTTAATCCACTGGTTTGACCAGGGCGACTGTCATTCAACTGATTTGTGCCTTTGGAGTATGCTGTAGCGCAATCTATTGAGCCGGGTTTAGGCCCGGTTTTTCCAAAATCGGGTGGTTTATGCCTAAAACCAGCGCGGTTCCCTTATTTTGGAGGATAGATTATTGTGAACAGAAAACGAACCACTTATTATGCTCAAAGCCTGCCTGATTGGATTGCTCCTTTTGCTAAGTGCAATGCCTGTACTCCTTGCTCAGCAAGCCATGCCCACTACTCCTCCCAACATCATCTACATCCTCGCTGACGACCTCGGCTACGGCGAGCTGGGCGCCTACGGGCAGGAAAAAATCGAAACCCCAAATATTGACGCTTTGGCCCGGGAGGGCATGCGTTTCACCGACCACTACAGCAGTGCGCCGGTTTGTGCGCCCGCCCGTTATATGCTGCTCACGGGACAGCATGCGGGCCATGCCTATATTCGCAATAACGATGAAGGCAAAGCCCGTGGCGATGTATGGAATTACCGGGCGATGCTCCGCGATTCCGTACTGGAAGGGCAACGGGCGATGCCTGCGGACACCCGGACTTTGGCCCACTACCTTAAAGCAGAGGGTTATGCGACCGGGATGGTGGGCAAATGGGGGCTGGGCAACCCCGGTTCAGTCAGCACACCCAACAAAATGGGGTTTGACTTCTTCTTCGGCTACAATTGTCAGCGGCAGGCGCATACTTACTATCCGGTGCATTTGTACAAAAATGAGTCGCGCGTATACCTGCGCAATGACACCGTGGCGCCACTCTACCTCCCGCGGCTGCGCGCCGCCCTCGGCGAGGGCCTGCAGATCTCCGAGGTGCTGTTGCCGGATGGTGAG
>CAZNHN010000204.1:3858-8346 GCA_964572415.1 uncultured Phaeodactylibacter sp. | reverse complement strand
TACGCCTTTACCGCAAGGTGCCGATCCTTATGATGCAGCGAGTTACGCCCCTTATCAGCTTGCAGATTATGCACCGGATGTCATGTTTGAGGAAATGATGGGGTTTGTGCAGCAGCAGGATCAACCCTTCTTTTTGTACTGGGCAACGCCTATTCCGCACGTGGCCCTGCAGGCCCCGCAACGTTGGGTGGATTACTATGTTGAAAAATTTGGCGATGAGGAGCCTTACACCGGGAAGGGCTATTTTCCCAGCCGCTACCCCCGTGCCACCTACGCCGCCATGATTTCTTACCTCGACGAAAATGTAGGGAAACTCGTAACCCATCTGAAAGCCACCGGGCAGTACGACAACACCCTGATCGTCTTTACCTCCGACAACGGGCCAACCTTCGCCGGCGGTGCGGATCCGGTTTTCTTCGATAGTGCAGCGCCCTTTGAGGGTACGAAGGGCAGAGGCAAAGCCTATCTGTACGAGGGCGGCATCCGGGTGCCCATGATTGCCACCTGGCCCGGGTATATTCCGGCTGGCACTTCCACTGCGCATCCCTCTGCCCACTACGATTTTCTGGCTACAGCTGCCGACCTGCTGGGTTTTGAAGTGGAAGTCGGGACCGATGGCATTAGCTTGCTGCCTACGCTGCTGCAACAAGGCACACAAAAAGAGCACGATGCCCTCATTTGGGCTTTCCCCGGTTACGGCGGACAAGCGGCGGTACGCATGGGCGACTGGAAGCTGCTGCGCCGGCACCTGATCGGTGAAGAGCCGCCCACGCTGGAGCTTTACCACCTCGGAAAAGACCCTGCTGAGCAGCAAAATGTGGCTAAGGATTACCCTGAGGTCGTACAGCAGTTGGCGGAGCTATTTGATCAGGCTTACCGCCCGAGTCATTTGGAAAAGCATCGGATTCCGGCCTTGGAGGATGGGCTTTTAAGAGAGTAGCATTTTATTGGAGCAATGGTTTAGGAGCGAGATGTGGGGTGTAGATTTAGACTTGAAGACGGATAAAAGCGCTGAAAGACATCGTAGAAGTCACATCTTGATATCCAAGGCAGAATCATGGAGTAGCCGACTTCGTAGAACGTCGCATGTAGCCTCCAGCCTGAGAGCAGTGCCTCTGATGTTTATGCATTACGGAGCCGATCGATGAATCAATATTGATGAATCCAGGCAAATTACTTCATTCGCCATGCGTTGAAGTGTTTTCTGTTAGAGAGAAAAACCTGATATTGATCTTCATCCATCACAGGCCCCTTCGCCAGGAACTCCTGAAAATCGGTCCTTTCGTCTTCCATAGGGTGATCTTCTTCAATTAAGGCCAGCTCAGTTTTTAAGTTCCTGATCTGATTAGTGGGAAGTTGTTTTATAAGCTCTAAAAGCTCCTGATACCCAATATTGAGCTTAAGTTCCATGTTGTATGCTTTTGGTGTCCAACCTTTTTTAGTAAAAGAAAGTTCTTCCATACACTTTCTGCCCGATGGTGTGGACCCAATGTTACATTAATTCGAATTCCTAATTTACTATTTCTAACTCAATAATGCCAGAAAAGCTTATAATGGAGAGTTGTTGTCATTCTGCAACCCGTTGATCCAAGGGAGATGAAACCTTAACCCCGCCTCCTCCGCATCCAAACCGGCCCGGCCGTGAACCAAAGTACCATACCCAGCGCCATGAGCTGCTTTTGCAACGGCGCCTCCATTTGATTCGTGAATACGAGCAGGGCAGGGATCAGCGTCAGCCCCAGCCCGGCAACGGCAATAATTGGGATTAGAAGGTTTTTCATGATAGTTTAGGTTGGAGTGAAGCAGAGGGTTTGAGCAGGTAGCTGAAGCCGATGTACAGCAGCACAGCGATAAACCATCCGGGCAGCCCTAGGAAGAAAATTTCCACCCCGAAGTACTGATTAATCAGCAGGCAGGCGGTAAGGGTGATGCCCCAGGTGCCCGCTGCCGCCCAGTTGATGTTTTGCCCGGTAGCCAGGGCCCGTTCGCTTGTGAGCTTCAGGCGGGGGAAGAGGTGGTAATCGATGAAAATAATCGCCCCCATCGGCATCAGGATCAGGCCGTAGAGCGCCACGAACCCCAACAATTTCATGGCGATGGCCGGGAACATGCCGGCCATGGTAGCGATCAGGATCAGGCCGTAGAGGGCTACAAAATCGAGTAGCTTCATCACCAACGCCGGAAAGCAGGCCGCGGTGGTCGTGACCAGCCCCACGATGATCGTCACCTTCCAGGTCTGGGATTTGGGGATAACGGCCTGCACGGCCAGACCGGCCCGGTAAATCGTTGGATTGGCCGTGGTCCAGCCGGCGATAATCACACAAATGGCTCCGGTGATGCCCACTGCGTAGTAGGCCACCGGCCCGGGCGCAAATTCCAGGCTGTTTTGGCTTTGCTGCAGAAACACAGCGTACAAAATGCCGGAAGCCAGCCATGCGATATAATGCCCCACGTACATACCGGCCGCTGACGTGAAACCCGCTTTCCAGCTGCGTGCATAGCGGAAGATGGACATATCCGCCATACCGATGTGCATAGCCATATTACAGAACCAGGCAAAGAAGAGAATATGCCAGAAGGTAAACTTCGACTGCCCTTCCATGGGTATGCCTGTCCATATTTTTGTCTCCGCTACCGGCCAGAAATCACCGATACTGTTGACGCCCAGCTCAGGTAGCACCGCCAGTGCCGCAGCCAGAAAGACCAGAATCATCCAGGGGGCAGCGATGTTGGCAAAACGGCTGACCTGCTCGTAGCCCAGGGTTGCGATTAGGGTGGTAACAATGCCAACGGCCACTACGGTGATGACCCAGGACACACTGCCCGGCATCCAGTCGGTGAGCTGTGGCATGGGAATATCGAAGGGGATACCGACGGCAGTAGCCGCCACTGCAATCATAGAGCCTGCCAGGAAGCAGAACATCAGCGCATTGACGAGGTTATAAACGGTGGTCAGGCCTTTACCACAGATTTTTTCCAACTTGTAGTACAAGGTGATCCGCTCCTTCACGGCAATAGGGGCGCAGAGGAACGCCCAGCTTAGCACCGCCAGTAAATTGCCCAGCAACAGCCCCCAGATCAGGTCGCCGGCGCTTGCCCCGTGGGCTACAAACAGCGGGCCGATCACAAATTCCGTACCCGCCGTATGCTCTCCGGCGTACATACCGAGGAAGCTGCGGGTGGATTTTAGCTTGGAGGCGGGGATGGACTCCCGTTCGTACTCCTGAACGCTCTTGAGTTTAGCCGTAAATCGTTTTAGCATAGGTCTCAGATTAGGATAATGGTCAGGCTGCGGGCGCCCTGCGCACCGATGACCAGCGATTGTTCAATATCAGCAGTTTTGGAAGGGCCGGCGATGAAGACGCCAAAGCCCGTATCGTCAATCTTAATTTGAGCGTAGGCTTCGTGCATATTGCGGACGATGCGGTCTTCCGGCAGCACCAATACCAGGTGTTGGGCTATAAAAGGCAGCACCCGGTGCACACAATCGGCTTCAGTGACCCATACTGCCCCGTTCTCAGCCACTCCGACCTGACCGCCAATGACCGCAATATCCACATCCACAAGGGCATCAGGCGCACTGTTTTGCAGATTTACTTCACTTGTCAGGTCAGGTAGGGTAGAGGCGATCTTACCTTTCTCAGGGAATAGGGTGCGCACAGCGCTTTCTAAATCAGAAAAGTCTGCTGCATTTACGACGCGGGTCCCATTCTGAGCAGAGGTAGAACCGAAAGCTTGCACGATATCCATGCCCGAGGATTCAAATCCTGGGATATCCGGTAAAGGCCGGGGCTCAGGTTTATTGTGCTGTATCGCTTTTAGAATATGGGCTTTGCTCATGATGCAGATCGGTTTTTGCGGTACCACTCCTGGAAACTTTCCTTAGGCGCTTTGGGCAGCTCCCTGGCCTTGCCCCAGGTATTTAGTGAGTTGTAAATCAGGGGGCGGGGCAGCCACCGGGTCACCCAGCGGGCAGACTTGCCTGCCATTTTATACCACCCGGGACGGGAGAGAACCTTGCCTGCCATGACCATGCTCTGCTTTTTAGCGGTAGGCAGGTGCCCCTCTTCGGCGATGATTTGCCGCCATTTGTACAGCTGCTCGTGTATGTCAATCTTGACCGGGCAGACATCGGAGCAGGAGCCGCAGAGCGTAGAGGCAAACGGCAGACCGCTGTATTTCTTCAGGTCTATACCGGGCGTAAGAATGGAACCAATCGGTCCGGGTACGGTGGAGTCGTAGCTGTGCCCGCCACTGCGCCGGTAGATGGGGCAGGTATTCATGCAGGCCCCGCAGCGGATGCACTTCAGGGAGTTGCGGAAGTCGGGGCGGCCCAACTGCGTGGTGCGGCCATTGTCCACGATGACGATATGCATAGCGCCACCTTCCTTCGCTTTGTGGTGGTGGGAGGTGAAAATCGTTGACGGCTGCCCTGTGGCACTGCGCGCCAGCAAACGTGTGAAGACCCCCAGGTGCTCCGCTTTGGGC
>CAZNHN010000204.1:0-3848 GCA_964572415.1 uncultured Phaeodactylibacter sp. | reverse complement strand
GATTTTCTCAATGCCCATGCAGTGAATTTGCAGGGTGGCAAGGTGGGTGCCCATATCCGCATTGCCCTCATTGGTGCAGACCACAACCCCGCCGGTTTCGGCTATGGCAAAGTTGACACCTGTGATGGCGGCATCGGCTTGCAGAAAAGACTGCCGCAGGTGTTGCCGGGCGGCTTCGGTCAGGTATTGAGGGTCGGTCGCGCCTTTTTTGGTTTGTAATTTTTGATGAAAAAGCTCGCCCACCTCCTCCTTTTTCAAGTGGATGGCGGGCATCACAATGTGGCTGGGCGGCTCTTCCTTCAGTTGGATAATGCGCTCGCCCAGGTCGGTATCGATGACCTCCATATCCTGTTCTTCCAGGAACTCATTCAGCCCGCACTCTTCCGTCAGCATAGACTTACTTTTGACGATGCGGCGGGCGTTATGTTCCTGCAAAATGGAGTGCACGATTCGGTTGTGCTCCGCAGCATCGGCTGCCCAATGCACCGTCACGCCATTTTCCTTTGCTTTGGCTTCAAACGCCTCCAGGTATTCATCGAGGTGGGACAGGGTGTGGTCCTTGATTTGAGACGCCAGCTCCCGCAACTGTTCCCATTCCGGTATGCCGTGGGCCGCTTTGTCCCGCTTGGAGCGCACAAACCAGAGCGACTCGTCGTGCCAGTCGGTACGGGCTTCGTCTTTGATAAAGGCGGCGGCTTTGGTCGCGTGTTCTTTCATGCTTTGGTGTTCAGGATTTCTGCAATATGCTTCACTTGGATGGGGCTGCCCTGCCGTTTTAGCAGGCCTTCGAGGTGCATCAGACAGGACATATCGCCGGCTGTGATGACCTCCACGCCCGCCCGGGCATGATCGGCAATGCGGTCTTTGCCCATTTTGGCGGAGATGTCGGGCTCATTAATGGCAAAGGTGCCGCCGAAGCCACAGCACTCGTCTGCCCGTTCCAGTTCGGCGATTTCCACGCCGTCCACCATGCTTAGCAAAGTGTGCAGAGCGGAAGGGGCATTGAGGTTTCTTTCACTGCCCGGCCCCAGCCGTAACCCCCGCAACCCGTGGCAACTTTGGTGCAGCCCTACTTTGGCTGGGAAACGGGCGTCCAGGTGCTCCACTTTCAACACATCGAGCAGGAATTCCGACAGGTCCAGGGTACGCTTTCGCAAGTGCTGAACCGCGCCGGTTTGCTCAATGATGTCGTAATGCTTGCGCACATGGTAAGCACAGCTGCCCGAGGGCGTCACTACATAATCGTAACCGCTAAAGGTCTCTACATAATGCTCGTAAGTGGGAATGGCGTCCCGTTCGCAACCGGTATTGGCCATTGGTTGACCGCAACAGGTTTGCCCTTCCGGGAAATGCACGGTACAGCCCAGGCTTTCCAGTAGCTCAAGGGTAGCAATGCCCACCTGAGGGTAGAACTGATCAATGTAGCAAGGTATGAATAAAGCGATCTTCACGTCGTTATCGGCTTTTGTAGCTGTGGCGAAAAATGGTCGAGGATAAATTCCGGATCTACTACCCGGTTGTGTATGGCCATGGCGGCGCCCAGGGCAGAGCCCAAAGGCGACTCGGTTGTTGTTATGGAATACCCCGGCAGCGCTTCTGCGAGATACCTCAGGAAAATAGCATTATCCACAAACCCTCCGTCAATATACAACTTTCGGATATCCGATTGGCCCTGTGCCCGCTTCAGGCTTTGGCATTGGGCCTGTGCCAGCTCCCGCATCAGCTGATGATAGGCGGCCTCGTAGGAGCCGAAGCGAGAGAGGGGCGTTTCCATTGAATGTCGGGTTGCTTCTCCGGGGCGGCGGATGCTTTCCCATTGGAAAACCGGCTCGGTAAGGCTTTGCAGCTGTTGGTGAATCCCCGGGTCGAAGGCCACATTCCGGTGCGTTTCGTAGGGCTTGCCGTAATATTCCGCCAGCTTACGGGCCCAGATTTTGTACTCATTGCCCAGGAACAGGCGCGCTGCCCGTACCGGCATGCCGTCTACCCGGAGGAAGTTCAGGCAGTCATTGGCCAGGTCTTCTTCGTTTAGGAATTGGGTGCTGAAAGCATTGAGGGCAATACTCCAGGTGCCAGTCGACAACAGCAGGAATGGCTCCTTATTAGCGAGGATATAGGGCAGCAGGGCGGCTGAGCTGTCGTGTATCCCAACACCGACCATCACCTCCCGTTCGCCGAAGTGTACAGCCGTAGCCGTGGTGGTTGGGCAGAGGGGGGGCATCAGGTGGTCCAGGTCTTCTTTGTACACCCAGCTGTGGTAGTCTTTTTCCTTAAAGTGCCACAGTCCGGTATGGCAGCCAAGGCTCGTGTATTCGGTCAGCGCCTTTCCGGAAAAGAGGTAGGCACAGTACTGCGGAAAGTGCAGGGACCAGCGGATTCTGGCAAACTCCTCTGGCTTTTGATACTTCAGCCAGTACAGCTGCAGCCCGGAATTGAGCATGCCCATCAGGGGAGAGGCGGTCTGTGCCTGCCAGGCTGCTGAGGGGCCGTACTGCTCCATAAATTGCTCTATCATTTCTCCCGGCATAGGCTTGAGGTAGTTGTACAGTGGGGTGGCCGGCTTCCCGTCTTCATCAATATGGACAAAGCTGGCGCCGTAGGTTGAGAAGTTGAGGCGGCGGATGTTGAAGCGGGGGTCAGCCAGCGCTTCTGCGAAGGTGTCCCTCATCCATTCGGTGAGGCGCTGCAGGTCATCGCAGGGCACCCCATCGTCATCTTTGGTTTCTTCAAAACGGGAATAGGCGCGGTGGACCTCCCGGAATGCCGAATCAAAAAGGAAGAATTTTTTATTGGTCTTGCCGATGTCGAAAATTGCAGTGACGTCCATAGCAGTGGGTTAAAGTCCGGTAGCTACGGTGTGCATGCCGCGCTGCTCAATCAGTTGCTCCCGTATGCCCAGCTTGCGGTAAGCCTGAATAGGGTAGAGGGCGCCACCATCCTGCCAGCGGGCCTCGCGTACCAGCGGGCGGACATCAGTCCGGAAGGCATCCTGCAGGATTTCCTGTGCATCCGTCACATCTTGCCGGGCCTGCGCATCTGCCAGCGCCTCCTGATCGACCAAAAGTGCTTGTGCGTAGGCGATCCGGATCGCCTCCAGGCTTTGCAGGAGGTCTTCCAGCGGGTCTTTTAGGTTGTGGCTGGCATCGATCATCCAGGCCAGGGGCGGATTATTGGCAGTGTTGTTGGCCATGCCGTAGACCAGTTCGTTGAAAATCAGGAACAGCTGATAAGGCTTGATGCTGCCCACTGTCAGGTCATCGTCCCCGTATTTGCTGTCGTTGAAGTGGAAGCCGCCCAGCTTGCCCTTCATCATCAGCGTGGCGACGATCTGCTCGATATTGGTATTGGGCAGGTGGTGCCCGAGGTCGACCAGGGTATAGGCGTTGGGCCCGCAGCCTTCGGCCAGCATCAGGGAAGTGCCCCAGTCGGCGATCACTGTACTGTAAAAGTTGGGCTCGTAAGGCTTGTATTCGATAAACATGCGCCAGTCCTCCGGTAGGTCCCGGTAAATGGCCTGCAGGCTGTCCTGCGTGCGTTGCAGGGCGCCCCTCAGGCTATGCTGACCGGGGAAAGAAGCGCCATCAGCCAGCCATACGGTGATGCTTTTGGAGCCCAGGGCTTGCCCTATGCGAATGACTTCCCGGTTGTGCTCAATGGCCTGTGCCCGTACTGCTGCACTGTGGTGGCAAAGAGAGCCAAATTTGTAACTCTGCGCCTGCCCGGACTGATCCTGAAAAGTATTGGAGTTGACGGCATCGAAGGTCAGCTCATGAAGAGCCGCCAACTCTCGTATGGCGGCAGGGTCTTCCGGGATATCCCAGGGGATGTGCAGGGAGATGAACCCGGCA
>CAZNHN010000203.1:0-10681 GCA_964572415.1 uncultured Phaeodactylibacter sp. | reverse complement strand
GCAGCCTCACCAGCAGACGCTCAACGACCTGCCGCTGCGCCTGCACGGCGTGGTGCCCGTGGCCATCGCCGACCCGGCCACCCGCCTGCAGCCGGTGGTGACGGTGCCGGCGTCGTACCGGCCCGAGTCGTCCGCCACGGTCACGGTCCACGAGGCCCAGGGGCGCCCCATGACCTACACCCTGGCGCTGGTGGACGTGGGCCTGCTCACCCTCACGGGCTTCCAGACGCCCGATCCCTGGCAGCACTTCTACCAGCGCGAGGCGCTGGGCGTGCGCACCTGGGACCTTTACGACGAGGTGCTGGGCGCCCAAAGCGGGCAACTGGACCGGATGTTGAGTATTGGCGGGGATGCTGCTGCAAAAGTACAGGCAGCGAAGAAGGCCAACCGTTTCGAACCTGTGGCCATGCACCTCGGGCCTTTCTACCTCGAAAAAGGGAAAACGGTATCCCATACCCTGCAGATGCCCAACTATGTGGGGGCGGTACGGGTCATGGTCGTTGCTGCCGAACAGCAAGCCTACGGGCACGCTGACAAATCTGTCCCCGTCCGACAGCCGCTGATGGTCCTAGGCACCCTCCCCAGAGTCCTTGGCCCCGGTGAGTCCCTGCAACTTCCGGTCAATGTATTTGCCATGAAGGACGGTATACGGGATGTCAAAGTCACGGTGAAGTCGCCCGGCAGCCTGATTGAACTGCCGGAGCCTTCCCAGCGCATCCAATTCCAGCGGACGGGCGATCAGCTGGTCAATTTCCCGGTACGGGTCGCCGAGCGCATCGGTATAGCGAAGTTTACGATCACAGCAGAAGGCGGCGGCCACAAAGCCACCCAGGAAATCGAAATCGAGGTCCGAAACCCTAATCCCGTAGTAACGGATGTGGATGAAAAAGCCCTTGACCCCGGACAAACCCATGCCTATAATTTTGAAAGCCCGGGCATGCCTGGCACCAATGAGGTGGTACTGGAAGTCAGCAATCTCCCGCCAATCGATCTGGAGCGGCGGCTCAATTACCTGATCCGCTACCCCTACGGCTGCCTGGAACAAACCCTCTCCGGCGGCTTCCCGCAGCTGTATGTCAATGACCTGCTCAACGTGAAGGAGGGCCAACGCCAGCAAACCACCAAAAACATCAAAGCCACCATCAACCGGTTGGGCTTATTCCAGCTGGGCAATGGGGGCATGGCCTACTGGCCCGGCGGCAGCACCGCCAGCACCTGGTCCACCACCTACGCCGGGCATTTTCTGCTCGAAGCCAAGGCGCAGGGGTACTTTGTGCCGCCCACTATGCTTGACCAATGGATACGCTATCAGCAGGAGACCGCACGGCTCTGGTCTGCTGATGCAGCATCGTACGGGCTATACTACGCCGGCAATCAGGCACTGGACCAGGCCTACCGGCTCTACACCCTGGCTTTAGCCAGGGCGCCTGACCTGGCCGCCATGAACCGCCTGCGCTCCAATGACAACCTGAATACCGCTGCGAAATGGCGGCTCGCTGCTGCCTACGCGCTTACCGGCAAAATGGATATGGCCCGGCAGATGGTGCGCAGCACAGACCGCAATATTGGAGCCTACCAGGAGATGGGTTCGACTTTCGGATCCAGGCTGAGAGACCAGGCCATGATCCTGGAGACCCTTGTGCTGATGGAACAAACAGACGAGGCGGCTGAACTCCTGCGGGATATCGCCAGCGAGCTCAGCAGCCTGGACTGGCTCAGCACCCAGGAAACCGCTTACAGTCTCCTGGCTATCGGCAAATTTGTAAAAGCCAAAGGCACCGAAGCTAAACAGCCCATCGCTTTCGAATACACCGCCGATGGCAAGACAACGGCCGCCGGATCGGACCATCCGGTAATGCTTATCCAACTATCGGAAGACAGCAAACAGGTTACGGTCAGGAATACCGGCAAGGGCCTACTCTTCACCCGGGTGATCCGGAGCGGGCAGCCCCTGACCGGCGAGGAAACGGCCGTGAACAGCAAGCTGGACATGGATATTGCTTATAAAAATATGGCCGGCGAGCCCATCAGCCCGGCGAATCTGCCGCAGGGCGCCGATTTCATTGCCGAAGTCACCCTTACGCATCCGGCCAACCAGAACTACCGGATCTACGAAGAGCTGGCCCTGGAACAGATTTTCCCCTCAGGGTGGGAAATCAGGAACACCCGCATGTCCGGTTTCTCAGATGAGGCCGATACGCCGGAGTACCAGGATATCCGGGATGACCGGGTACACAGCTTTTTTGACTTGGGCTGGAAAAAAACCAAGACCTTCCGGGTACAGCTGAACGCGGCCTATCAGGGGCGTTTTTACCTGCCGGCTACCCGGTGTGCGGCCATGTATAAAGCGGATATTGAAGCCCGGACTGCAGGTCAATGGGTGGAGGTCGGACTGCCGGGCGCGATTTAAACTCGTTCCGGAATTGAGCATACCACAGCCCATCGTTATTCCTGAATACAGAGCAAAACCTACCGGGCGTTCATTTGAAAAGGTGAACGCCCGGAGTGGTCTTTGTCCTTAGGCTAGCACCTTCACAAGCTCAACAATGCCTGTGATGATATTTTGAATACCAATAGCCATTACCAGGAAGCCCATTATCCGGCTTAGTGCGTTGAGGCCGGCCACGCCCAGAATTTTCTGGAGATAGGGGGAATACCGAAGCACACTGTATACGATAGCGCCCATAGTTACTACTACTGCGGCAACAATCAGCCGTGGTTCCCAGGTCAAATGCTCCGCCTGAATACTAATCAGGTAAGAAATGGAGCCTGGTCCTGAAAGCAACGGCATCGCCAGAGGAGAAAACGAGATATCGTCTTTAGTAAGCGCTTCCTGTTTAACCTTTTTGTCAACTGTCCGCCCTTCAGCAAATTTTCCACTCATTAAAGAGTATCCGGACAGTAGGATAACCAAGCCTCCTGCAATCCGCATAGCATTAATGCTTATACCAAAAAAGCTCAGGATGAGCGAGCCCGCCAGATAGAAAGCCATCAGGATCAGGGTGAAATAAAGGCTGGTATGCAAAGCCGTTTGCGTCCGCTCCCGTTGGGTATAGTGCGGGGTCATCGCCAGAAAAACAGGTATAGCCCCGAGTGGGTTGACCATGGAAAAAAGAGACGCCAGCACTGCTAAAAACAGCTCTAACATAGTTGTGTATACTTTTAAGTGGACATTCCACCTGGTTTTTGAAATAAAATTCTGAATACAACAAATCCAGGCCAGAAATCAGAATAATAACCGGTCTGACCGCATTCGAATCTACATATACACCTGGCTTTTCCTGAAAGTTTCCAACGGCGCGTTAATTTTTTAAGTATTTTTCATTCTCCTGCCTAACCCTTTGTCAAACAGGCTTTTGCCAGACCTCAGGGGGCAATAAAAAGGGGAACAGCTTCGGCTGTTCCCCAGAAAAACACCTAAAACCCATATTCTTGTCATGAAAAATATTTCATGCTATATTTCTTTTGGAATGTTGAGCCAACCACGATAAAAATCGCAAGTTGGCTTCAACGTCATTCCCCTTGTACTGAACGGTAAGACATTTTCTGTGTTCAGACAACGTTACCGTTCTAAATATACCCTTTAGACTAAGGGGTGACGCTGAGGTCACATTTTTTTCCTTTTTTTTCTGGATGCAAAAATAAATGATGCTTTCTGCATAAACAGTGATCAATGTCACGATTTTTTGTAACGCCCGACACCAAAAAGAGTTTAATATGGAGCGATTTGACAGCCCGCACAAGTTTATACACGATGCCTGGCACTTACTCATCAAAGCTGCGGCAAAACGGAAGGGCAATTACCAGAAACCAAGCATTGCAACTGTGGATGCTGACGGCTTTGCCCGGCAAAGGATAGTTGTACTCCGGGAGGTAAATATGGAAAAGCGGCAACTCACATTCTTTACAGACAGCCGGTCTGCAAAGGTGAAAGAAATTCAGCAACACCCGCATTTGTCATGGCTATTCTGGGATGAACGCAAAAAAGTACAAATCCGTATGAGCAGCAAAGCTATTCTCGAACAGGGGTCTGAGCGGTGCCGCCAATACTGGGACCGGCTTCCTGTGCAGGGGCGGTCCAGCTATGCCGCACTATCAGCTCCGGGGTCTGTTCGGCATGATGATGGCTCGCCTCTGCCAGAATACTGGCACGACGAAATGAGCTTATCCGATACCGAATATGCTTTCGAGCACTTCATGGTGATTACCTGTCAGGTGCTCAGCGCAGACTTGCTCCACTTGCATCACGAAGGGCATCAGCGAGCCATGTTTGAGTACCATGATGACCAATGGAAAGGGCATTGGGCTAACCCATAATTCGCTCAAAGCTGACGAAACAAATCAGGAATCGCTCCGTTGCCCCGCTACCGGGCCGGATCGAGGCGCAGTTTAGCCTTGAGACGCTCTTCGTCCCGAATCAGCTCAACCTCGACAACGTCGCCGGGTTCATATTTTTCCAGTATCAGGATAAGATCGTTGGTCGATTTCACCGCCTCTCCGTCAATGCCTGTGATGATATCGCCGAGTATAATACTCCCGTAGCGGTCACGCATCGTTGGGCGTATACCGGCTTTTTCAGCGCCGCTGCCTTTGATAACATCAATAACGAGTGCGCCATCAAGTCCCAGCCGCTGCACGATTTGCGGACGGGCCAGCTCTACCCCCAGCGTAGGGCGCTTCAACCTTCCGAACTCGATCAGCTCAGGCACCACCCAGCTTACCACATCAACTGGTATGGAAAACCCAATGCCTGCCGAGGCGCCGGAAGGGCTGTATATTGCTGTGTTTACACCAATAAGCCGGCCGGAGCTGTCGAGCAGAGGCCCTCCTGAATTACCAGGGTTGATTGCTGCGTCTGTTTGAATAACATCCCGAATAGGAATACCCGCTACGGATTCTATTTCACGCCCGAGGGCACTTACAATCCCGGTGGTCAGCGTCTGGTCCAGGCCAAATGGATTACCAATAGCATAAACGGATTGCCCGACCTGCAAATTATCAGAAGTGCCGACCGGCATGGGGCGGAGGGCTTTTCGGGGAGCTTCAATACGCAAAACAGCCAGATCCTTTTCCGGGGCCACGCCAACGGGGACTGCTTCCCAGGTGCTGCGATCGGCTAAGGTTACCGTTGCCCGGTCTGCCCCTTGTATCACGTGGTAGTTGGTGATGATGTGCCCCTTGTAATCCCAGACAAACCCTGACCCGCTTCCACGGGGAATCTCGGTAATATTCCGGCTAAAGTAATCCCGGCGCACATTCGTAGTGGTGATGTAGCATACTGAAGGAGCCGACTCTTCGAACAAACGGATATTGGCTCTTTCCTGTGGATTAAGCCCGTTAGAAGCGGCAGGCTCCCGGACAGCAGGCAGCCCGGGTGCGGCTTCCTCACCAGAAGCTTCAATCGTTTCGGAAACTTCAGCGACTTCCTCCGTTTGTGCTCCGTCAGGCGGATCGGTATCGGCACGGGAAGTCCAGGCTGCTCCAGCTAAAAAGCCACAACCGAGCAGCGCCAGCCAAATGAAGATGCTAAAACGGTTATTCATGTTGCTTTAGGTTTTACGCTTTTTCTTTTTCGCCGCCGGAAACAGGATGTTGTTCAGAATTAAACGGTAGCCAGGGGATTTGGGGTGCAAATTCAGGTCTGTCTCCGGATCTTGTACGTAGTGGCGATAGTCTTCAGGGTCGTGCCCTCCGTAAAAGGAGAAGAAGCCCTGCCCGTATTCGCTGTGGATATAACGCGCTTCCTTAGCTGGTTTGTTTTCGCCCAGCACAAGAATATTAGACTTGATATGCTGGTTACGGAAAGCTGTCGTTTGCCCCATAAAACCTTTGACTGTACGGGTATGGTTCTGAGTCAGCATCGTCGGGACAGGATCCCACTTGGCGGAAAAATCAAACAAGGTAAAGTAATCTTGTTCAGGGTTGATCCGCCTGCCCCGGGAATGGTCAATATCCGAGTACTCATATTCCAGCGGATTACGCTCCAGCTGAAAATCCTCAAAGGCAAAAGTCTTGGAATAATCCAGCTTGGATTGTGCGTTAGGGTCTACCGGGTCGCCATCATACATTTCCGCGCAGATATCCACCCCCTCTGCTGCCAGCGCTATGTCATAGGTGTCGGTGGCGGAACACATGGCAAACATGAAGCCACCACCAACGACATACTCTTTGATGCGCTTCACCACTGCCAGCTTAAGCTGAGAAACTTTAGTGAAGCCCAGGTCATAAGACAGCTCTTCCATCTTGCGCTGATTCTCCCTGTACCAGGTTTGATTGTGGTAGGTACGGTAAAAACGCCCGTACTGCCCGGTAAAATCTTCGTGGTGCAGGTGGAGCCAGTCGTACTTCGTCAATTCATCGTTGAGCACCTCCCGGTCGTAGATGGTTTCATAAGGAATCTCTGCGTAGGTCAGCACCAAAGTAACCGCATCGTCCCAGGGCTGTATTTTTTCGCCCCGGGCGTTAAAATCAGGGGTATATACTGCGATTTTGGGGGCTTTTTCCAGCTTGATAGCCTCCATATTGACCTCCGGGTCCGCAATTTCATTGAGGATGCTGTTGAATTGCCCATCGGCAACCACCTCATAGGAAACGCCCCGTGTGAGGCACTCTTTCTCAAATGTGCGGTTGTAGGGAAAGGCAAAGCTGCCCCCCCGGTAATTGAGCAACCACCAGGCCTCCACATTGCTCGACAGCACCCAGTAGGTGATACCGTAGGCTTTGAGGTGATCTTTTTGCGTCTCATGGTCCATCGGCAACAGGATGTAAGAAGCCTGTACCTGAACAGCTAAGAGCAGGAAAAACGCGATCTGGACTATTTTTTTCATGGATACTTCATATTTCTTTTACAAGGGTAGTCACCCCCGATTCCAACATTTTACGACACACAATTGTATAGTAAGTTCGTAATATAACTAATAAACGATCAGGCTTTCAAATGTATGCCACATTCCATGATTTAACAAAATACTAACAGGAGGTTCAGGTGGTCTCCTGAAAATTCTGTTATTATTGTGTGCTCAGACAGAGCGCGCAGCAAAATAAAAAAATTGAATGGACAATATTAGCTTTCAGTATCCGGTATGGTACCTTTTCCTTTGTCTGGCACTGGGGGGGCTCTTTGCAGGTATACTCTATTACCGGTCTACTGCATTCCGTTCCCAGGGCAGGACGCTCAACACCCTACTGGGGCTACTTCGGTTCGCAGCAGTAAGCCTGATTGCCATTTTGTTGCTTACGCCTTTGCTGCGCCGCGTCGTGCGGGACGTTAAAAATCCTATTATCCTTATTGCGCAGGATCAGTCTGAGTCAGTAGGTAATGCCCTTGGCAGTGGTAAGCAGGCCTATTTAGAGCAGATTGAATCCCTGAAGGCGGAACTCGAAGGTGAATACGAAGTTAGGACCTATGGCTTCGGAAGTCAGGTCAGGGAAGGCCTGGATACCGCATTTGCAGATAAGCAAAGTAATATTGCTGAAGCACTTTCTTCCCTCTATGATCTCTACAGCGGGCAGAACCTCGGCGCTGTGATACTGGCATCCGATGGCATCTACAACGAAGGCAGCAATCCGCTATATGCCAATGCCGCACTGGATGCCCCGCTCTTCTCCATTCCTCTGGGAGATACAACTGCCCGGCGTGACCTGCTGGTAAAGCGGGTCTTTCACAACCGGATTGTGTACCTCGGGGATAAATTCAGTATACAGGTTGACCTTGCTGCGGATAATGCCGCAGGCACTAACAGCCGGGTCAATATTTACAAAATAGAAAACGGTGAGCCCCGGCTCCTGCAACAGGCAGCGGTAAGCATTGATCAGAACAACTGGTTCGAAACCCGCGAGTTCATCCTCGATGCCAATCAGGCAGGCGTTCAGCGTTACCGGATTGCTATCGGTGGTATTCCGGAAGAGGTCACCACCGTCAACAACAGTAAAGATATCTTTATTGATGTGCTGGATGCCCGGCAAAAGATACTTGTCCTTGGCAATGCGCCTCATCCTGACCTGACTGCTTTCAGGCAAGCCCTTTCCAATAACCAAAATTACCAGGTAACTACTGCGACCCTCGACAATTTTGAGGAGACGCCTGCCGATTTTGACTTTATCATTCTACACAATCTGCCCAGCCTTACGAAAGCTGCCACCAACATTCTGAATGCCATTGACCGGGAGAAAATACCGCATTTATTTGTAGTTGGCAATCAAACAGATTTACCGCAATTCAACCGGGCCCAACGGGTACTCAGTATTCAGCGGCGTGGTAATTCCACCAATCAGGTTCAGGCTTACATCAAACCTGGCTTTAACCTCTTCCAGCTTAGCGAGGACCTGAAGGAACAGCTCCCGGGATACAATCCGCTAACCGCAGTTTTTGGGGATTATGAAATTGAGAGCAGTGCCTCTGCCCTACTCTATCAGCGCATTGGAAAGGTAGAAACCAATTACCCGCTGCTGGTAATGGGCGAAGGTAGCGGCACAAGAGTGGGCGTGCTGGGAGGAGAAGGAGTCTGGCGCTGGCGTTTATTCGATTATCTTCAAAATCAGGACCATGAACGCTTCAATGAACTCATTGGAAAGGTGGTGCAGTACCTGAGCCTGAAGGAAGACAAGCGCCGCTTCCGCATCAGCCTGAGCAAAAATATTTTTGATGAAAATGAGCCGGTCTACTTTGATGCCGAGCTTTACAACAGGAGCTTCGAACTGGTAAACGACCCGGATGCGAGCCTGACGGTTCAGGATGCCTCCGGCAAAGAATACAACTTCACCTTTAATAAAGCCGGTAATGCCTACCGCCTGAATGCTGGTGTCTTACCTGTAGGCAGCTATCGGTTTACAGGTAAAGTCTTTTTCAATGGCGAACAGCTGACCTACAACGGGCAATTCAGTATCCAACCTATTCAACTTGAGCAATACGAGACTACCGCTGACCACAACACCCTGCGCTTACTCAGCAAACAGTACGGTGGAGCAGTGTTCTATCCGCAGGCCATCTCCCAAATCCCAACTGCTATCCGCGACCGGGATACGGTGAAGCCCGTAATTTACGAAACGGCACAAACCCAACCCGTTATCAATTTTAAATGGTTATTCGCTATCCTGTTGATTCTGTTAGCTTTAGAATGGGGTCTCCGGCGGTACTTTGGCGCGTATTAACTGAACGCATATTTCAGGCGCTGCACGGTTTGTTCTATTTTGTTTTCAAGCTTATTAAAATAATGATTCCGGTTTTTGCTTGAGTGCACACTCATGGAAACGGAGTACTGCTTAACCTTTTTGAACCATGCTTTCTTTTGCAGGCATAATCTTTTGTTATTGGTAAACAGAAAGTTGGGGCTATCAAATGTATTGTACAGCCCATATTGCTGCTGCGAGATACTCAGTATCGTGGTATTGGTGACCGTCAGCTCGCTGTGGTAAAGATCAAACACGCCATTCTCTTCAATCGGCTCATACCCCGGCATAAATTTTTTGCCTGCCTCTGCCATTAAGCGGGCATGCTGAATGAGCTCCTGAAGTTCAAGGCATAGCTCCTGACATATGCCAAAGTTCCTGAACCGCCCTTCCATCGCCAGGTATTCGATTTGACTAAGTGTTTGTTGAAGCAGAGCCAGCGTCCAGAAATCCGTGGAATCAATAGTGCAGTATATCTTGACTGTCTCTTTGACAATTTCCTGCTCTTTAGCATTGAGCAGTTCAAAATCAAAGGGCAGATCCTGAAGATACTCCAGATGCCAGGTAGTCAGCCCGTGTATATACATTTTAAAGGCAAATAGCTTAGGAAACATCATACTGATGAAGATGGGAATTTCCTGTGAGCTGTAATACACCCATAGCTCCGGCTGCTTCACAAATTTCTTCATGTGCCTGTTCATCAATATCAGATAGTCCCAGAAGCTATTGACCTGTTGTTCGTACGGGCTGTAATAAAAAAATATCCTGTTGGTACCTGCGTGCGCCAGTTCATCGAGAGAAATACCATAGTGAACCGCAAGCAATTGTAATTCCGGAGAGGTGAGAAGCGTATCACATCTTAACCTGCGGTAGATACCATCCCGGTTGACCGATAGCACCTTCATCAACTCACTGATGGCTTCAGACTTTTTAGAGAAGCGCGTCAGTATTTCATCAAACAGCTTAAGTTGAAGGGTATTCGGTTGCTCCTCATTCATGATCTATTGCTTAGTGTGCCGGTTGACAATGGCAATTTACAAAATATCCGGAAGGGTGAGGCATTGCAGGTGCCGTTTTATTGATATGCGATAAAAAAATATGTGATTTTTGAAAAAAGGCTTACCCTCACCTCCTTAAAACCCCCGAGCTTACAGTCAGATTAAAACCAAGAACAAACTCGCTGATGCATGAAAAAGACTATACTGATAACCGGAGCATCATCTGGCTTAGGAAAAGCGCTTGCGGATTACTTTGCTGCTACGGGGCATGAAGTATATGGTACAAGCCGTCAGGCTCATAACTATCAAAACGAGTCTTATTCCATGCTGAAGATGGATGTACAGAATGCATCCAGTATTGAGCAAGCCATAAAGGAAATTCTCCAGCATAGTGTTCTATCAATATTCCAAAAAATCTTTCAATCGAACCCAGCAATGCACGATGCACCATAAATGGTCTGTGTTCTTTACCATCCTCACCAATATAAGTCATTCCAAATCGCTCTGGAAGATTA
>CAZNHN010000202.1:0-10742 GCA_964572415.1 uncultured Phaeodactylibacter sp. | reverse complement strand
CCTCAGCCTGCGCCACTCGCTGAGCAAAAATGCGCATACCGGGCTTCTCCTCCACGGCAAGCACCAAAAGGGCCGGTTCGACCAAAACGGGGATGGTTTTTTGGACAACCCGCTTTCGGAAGCCCTGATAGGTGTACACCGCTGGCGCTTCATGGGCAAAAACGGCTGGATGGGGCAGTTTGGCATTAAAGGGACCCTCCTGGAATCAACCGGTGGGCAGTTCGACTTCGAGCGGGGACAGTCCGAGGATACCGACCTCTGGGGATCCACCCACGATGCCCGCCGTGCTGAAGCCTGGGTAAAGGTGGGAAAGGTATTCCCCAACCGCCCCTACGCGAGCATGGGGCTACAGCTCTCCGGCAATATCCACCATCAGGAATCCACCTTCGGCAACCGGTCCTACGATGGCGATCAGGAAAGCTTCTATGCCAACTGGATCTACAAAACCATCATCACGGATACCCGCCACCAAATCAAAACGGGGGCAAGCTGGCAGTGGGACCACTACGATGAATTCTTCGAGGGGCAGGTGTTTGACCGCATCGAATCGGTGCCCGGCGTATTCGGAGAATACACCTGGACCGGACGGGAGGATTTTACGCTGGTCGCCGGCTTACGGGCGGACTACCACAATCTTTTTGGCGCTTTCGTGACGCCCCGCCTTCACCTCAGGTACAACTTCAGCGAAACGGCAGTCCTGCGGGCTACTGCCGGCCGCGGGCAGCGTACCGCCAACATCCTGATCGAGCAGATCGGCGCGATGGCTTCCAACCGGAACTTCATCATTGAGGGAGGTGACTCTAATCTGCCCTACGGGCTGAACCAGGAAATCGCGTGGAATTTCGGGCTTAACTACGCTCGGGAATTCATCTGGGGCGGGCGGCAGGCCCTGCTGAGCCTCGACGCCTACCATACCCGCTTTCAGCAGCAGATTGTGGCCGACTTTGATGCTGATCCGCAGGCGTTATTTTTTTACAATCTGGATGGGAACTCCTTCTCCAACAGCCTGCAGGCACAGGTGGACTACGAGCTTTTCGCCCGCTTTGATATTCGCCTGGCGTACCGGTTCAATGATGTGCGGGTGGACTATCGCAGTGAGCAGTTAGAGAAGCCGCTGATTGCCCGGCACCGTGCCTTTCTCAACACCGCCTACGAAACGGAGAGCGGCTGGGCATTCGATGCCACCCTCAACTGGCAGGGGCAAAAACGCCTGCCTAATACCACAGCTAACCCTGAGGAGTACCAATTGGAAGCAGCATCCCCTGACTTTTTCCTGCTGAGCGGGCAGGTCACCAAGTCATGGAAAGACGGGTTGTTTGAGCTCTACCTGGGCGGTGAGAACCTCCTCAATTTCCGGCAGGACAATCCCATTCTGGGCAGCGATGACCCCTTTGGCAACTACTTTGATGCCTCTATGGTGTGGGGGCCCATCTTTGGGCGCAACCTGTATGCCGGTATGCGGTACAAGATTCCGTAACGAAACGAAACCCCGGGTACTTCAAAAAGCAGTATCCGGGGTTTCCTCACACTCGCTCGTGTATCGTCCCCGACCGGTGCTTGAGAAAGCCCCCCTGCCGCCCGCTAAAGTAAGCCCGGATTTCGGCCAGCACGGACAGCGCAATTTCTTCCGGCGATAGTGCCCCGATGTCCAGGCCTACCGGGCTGTGGAGACGTTCCTGATCGGATTCGGAAAGCGTGATGCCTTCTTCCGCCAGTTCATCCAGCATTTTGTCGGTGCGCTTGCGGGGACCGAGCATGCCGATGTAGGGCACTTTCGTTTGCAGGAGGCGCCGGAGGTTGTTCAGGTCGGTTTTATAATCGTGCGCCATGAGGATGCAGGCCGTGTATGCGTCTACTTCCACCGGATCGTCTTTGGCTTTGACCTCATCTGCCTGCTGGAAGATGGAGCGGCTTAGCTTGTGCGGATTGGCATAGACCGTCACGTGGCGGCCCAGGTCTTTAGCCAGTTGGGCCATAGGAAAAACATCGTAATTGCCGCCAAAGAGCAACAGGCGTATAGTGGGCGTCAGGAATTCGATGAATGCGCTGACGGAGCCGCTATTCTCCAGTTCATAATGCCCGGTGACAGACTTTTGCCGATCCAGGGCGGTTTCCACGTCTGCCTGTAAGGCATCTACCGGGGTGCCTTCCGGCAAAACCGCTTTTAGTTGTTCAGCGCTTTCGTACCGGAACATACGGCCCGGGTACAAAGCCTCCGGCCCATCCTCATTATGCGATATCGTGATCAGGATATTTGGCTGCCGTTCGTCTGTGCACCGCCGCAGTACCTCCAGTGCGTTATCCGGCTCGTCTTTGAGCGGGGCGATGAGCACATCAATGATCCCGTTGCAGCCCAGCCCTACGCCAATCGACTGCGCGTCATCATCGGTGGTGTCATAGGTGACCAGGGAGGGCTTATCCTGAAACATTGCCAGTTGGGCTTTGCGCAAAGCATCCCCCTCCAGGCAGCCTCCGCTAATGCCGCCAATCCAGTTGCCATCTTCCATGACCAGCATACGGGCACCAGCCCGGCGGTAGGAAGACCCCTCCACCCGAACTACAGTAGCAAGAGCCAGCTTTTGGTTGCGGTCCAGTTCATCATAGGTTTTGATAATTGACTTGATTTCTTTCATAGCAGGGTTTCGACAGCTTTTTTTGATTCACAAATACTAACAAATAACTAGCGTGCTTTGGTTTTGCTTATCAATATTTGATTTAGCTCACGAAAAACCAATTTTTATTCTTAATTATTTACCAAAATAGTACTTAAATTTATAACTTTAGAGCGCTTGTGAAAGGATAAACCGATAAACGACAAACACATCCATGCACCTTAAAGGATCACACCAATTCAATGCGCCTGCTCACCAGATTTTCCAAATGCTGATGGACGCGGACACGCTTGCGCGGATCACGCCGGGCGTTTCTGAGCTCGAAGCAACCGGGCAGGATACTTACAAAGCAATCGCCAATGTCAAAATGGGCCCCGTCAGCGGTTCTTTCTCGGGTAACCTCGAAGTTGCTGAGAAGCAGGAACCGGAAAGCTTTGTCCTTAAAATTCAGCAAAACAGTAAAATCGGTAACGTAGCCGCAGACGTAAAAATCGATTTGGAAGAGACCGGAGCGGAAATGACCAAGCTTTCTTTTGATGGTAAGGCCCGCCTTTCCGGCTTGCTTGCCCGCACCGGGCAGCGCGTCCTTTCCGGCGTAGCCAATACCTTAAGCAAACAGTTTTTTAAAGCACTGGAGGAAGAGCTGGAAAACCCGGCGCATCAGCCCGCCTGATAGCGCAAAAGCTCTGAACCACCGGATATATTTCCAATTGATCAAAAACTCATAATACCCTATGCCGACTAAAATCACCATGACCGTCAATGGGCAGTCTGTTACGAAGGAAGTAGAAGCACGTACTCTATTGGTGCAGTTCCTCCGCGACAACCTGCAGTTGACCGGTACCCACGTGGGCTGCGATACCAGCAACTGTGGGGCCTGTACGATCCTCGTTGATGGCAACGCTGTCAAATCCTGCACCATGCTTGCCGTTCAGGCCGATGGCTCCGAAGTGACGACCATCGAAGGGCTTTCGCAAAATGGAGAAATGCATCCTTTGCAAGAAGGCTTCCGCGAAGAGCACGGGCTGCAGTGTGGCTTTTGTACGCCTGGCATGATCATGTCTGCCGTAGACTTGCTGGAGCGCAACCCCAACCCTTCCGAGCAGGAAATCCGAGAAGGGCTGGAGGGCAACTTCTGCCGCTGTACCGGCTACCACAACATTGTACGCTCCATTCAGTACGCTGCCAAAAAAATTAACGAACCGAAAAAAGCTGTCGCATCATGACCAACTATATAGGCAAGGCCGTCAAGCGCGTAGAGGACAAACGTTTCCTCACGGGCAAAGGCCGCTACACCGATGATATCGTCCTGCCGGGCATGCTGTACGCTTATATCGTACGCAGCCCTTATGCCCACGCCAAAATCAACAATATAGACACGAGCCGGGCTGAAAAAATGACCGGCGTCGTTAAAATATATACCGGAAAGGATATTGCAGAATCCGGCATTAATGGCATCCCTACCGGCTGGCAGGTGAACTTCAAAAACGGAGATACCATGAAGGAACCACCCCACCCGTTGCTGGTAGCCGATAAGGCCCGGTATATGGGCGACGGCGTGGCCGTGGTGATCGCAGAAAGCAGAGAAGAAGCCCGGGATGCTGCCGATGAAATTGACGTCGACTGGGAAGAATTGCCCGCTGTAGCGAATGCTAAAAAGGCTACAGAGGACGGTGCGCCCCTTGTACACGACGAAGCGCCCAACAACAAGTGCTTCGACTGGGAACTGGGCAACCCCAAGGAAGAGGTCGATAAGGCGATGAAGCAGGCGCACCATATCACGACCCTTGAGTTTACCAATCAGCGGGTGATCCCCAATGCGATGGAAACACGTGCTGCTATCGGGCAGTACGAAGAAGCTACCGGAAAGTATACCCTGTATACCACCTCACAAAACCCACACCTGACCCGGCTGTTGCTTTGTGCCTTCGTGCTGGGCATTCCCGAGCACCGCGTCCGCGTGGTGGCGCCGGATGTAGGCGGCGGCTTTGGCAGCAAAATATTCCACTACGCCGAGGAGGCACTCATGATCTGGTGCTCCGAGCGGCTGAAGCGCCCGGTAAAGTGGACTTCCGACCGCAGCGAAGCGTTTATGACGGATGCGCACGGGCGTGACCATATTTCCAAAGCCGAAATGGGCTTCGATAAAGAGGGCAATGTGTTGGCCCTGCGGGTCAAAACCCACGCTAATCTGGGCGCCTACCTGTCTACCTTTGCACCTTGTGTGCCCACCTGGCTGCACGGCACGCTGATGCAGGGGCTGTACGTCACCCCCAAAATCAATGTGGATGTCACAGGCGTTTTCACGAATACTGTAATGGTAGATGCTTACCGTGGTGCGGGCCGCCCGGAAGCGACTTATCTCCTAGAACGACTGATGGACACCGCAGCCCTGGAAATGAATATAGACCCGGCCGAACTGCGTTTTAAAAATTTCATTCCGCCCTTTGATGGGGTGGAGCAGCCGGGGTATCAGACCCAGGTGGCCCTGCAATATGACAGCGGTGATTACCATGCTGTGCTCAAACGTGCCCTGGAGATGGTCGGTTACGAAAAATTCCGCAAGGAGCAGGCGGAAGCCCGTAAGGAAGGCAAGCTGCTGGGCATCGGGTTTTCCACCTATATCGAAGCCTGTGGTATTGCGCCATCGGCAGTGGTTGGAGCACTCGGCGCCCGGGCCGGCTTGTATGAAGTCGGTCAGGTAAGGGTGCAGCCAACCGGCAAAGTCAGTGTATTTACCGGAGCTCATTCCCACGGACAGGGGCACGAGACCACCTTTGCACAAGTGGTGGCTGACCGCCTGGGCATTCCGCTGGATGACGTGGAAATTATACATGGAGATTCCGATTCGGTAGCCTTCGGTATGGGCACTTACGGGTCGCGTAGCCTCGCAGTAGGTGGCAGTGCCATTGTAAAGAGCCTGGATAAGATCATCGAGAAAGGAGCCAAGATAGCCGCCCACAAGCTGGAGGCTTCCGAGGAAGACCTGGAATTTGCAGAAGGCAAATGGACGGTAAAGGGTACTGATAAGAGTATTGCCTTTGGGGATGTAGCCCTGACCGCTTACGTGCCTCACGACTATCCGGAAGGGGTAGAACCGGGCATGGACTTCTCCAGCTTCTACGATCCGGCCAACTTTACCTATCCTTACGGTGCCCACGTAGCGATTGTAGAGGTCGACAAGGATACCGGTCATACGAAACTCAAGCGCTTCATTGCAGTGGATGATGTAGGCAACGTCATCAATCCTATGATCGTGGATGGGCAAATACACGGCGGGCTGGCGCAGGGTATTGGACAGGCCCTCTTCGAAGGCGCAATGTACGACGAAGACGCACAGCTCATCAATGGCTCCTACATGGATTACACCATGCCACGGGCGGACGATCTGCCAAGTTTTGAGATCGACCGCACGGTGACACCCTGCCCGCACAATCCATTGGGTGTGAAAGGCGCCGGGGAGGCGGGCTGTATCGGGTCCACGCCGGCTGTGGTCAACGCTGTGATGGATGCCCTCCGGCCGTTCGGTATCAAGAAAGACCTGGAGATGCCACTGACGCCCGAGCGCGTATGGCGGCACATGCAGAGTTAACCTATTGTCAGACTTTCAAACTTAACAACAACCATGGTAACCAATAAATTTGATTACATCCGCGCCGAGTCCGTTGACGACGCCATCACCCTGATGGTCAAGCACGGCATGGATGCCAAACTGCTGGCAGGGGGGCACAGCCTCATTCCTGCCATGAAGCTGCGGCTCAATGCGCCCGGCGTACTTATCGATATCCGAAAAATTCAGGAGCTACGCTACATCAAGAAGGATGGCAATAAACTGGTCATAGGTGCTGGTGCCACCCACCACGATATCGCGACTTCCGAACTGGCGCACCAAACCTACAGTATGTTGCCGGAAGCTGCCGACCTTATCGGTGATCAGCAGGTGCGCAACATAGGGACAATTGGGGGCAGCCTGGCCCACGCGGACCCTGCCGCCGACTGGCCCGGGGTGATGATCGCTGCCGGGGCATCCGTCCACCTCAAGGGGCCGGATGGAGAGCGCAGTGTGCCCGCTGAGGACTTCTTCACCGGATTCTACATGACTGAACTGCAGGAGAATGAGCTGCTGACGGCAATCAGCATCCCATTGCCGCCGGAAGGTACGCGAAGTGCCTATCAGAAGTTTATGCAGCCGGCCTCCCGCTTTGCAATTGTCGGTGCAGCTGCCGCAGTGACTGTTAAAGGTGGGAAGATAGAGCGCGTCAAGGTCGGCATCAATGGCCTGGCGGATGCGGCTTTTGCTGCCGGGAATATCAAGAAAGCCCTTTTGGGCAAGGAGCCTTCGGAAGCCAATATCGATGCTGCCGTGGAAGGCACCGGAGCGGATGCAATGGTCATGGCAGACCACTTTGCCTCCGAAGAATATCGTTTACATTTGGCGAAAGTCTATGCCAAACGGGCACTGATGGCCGCTACGCAATAGCCACTTTTCAGAGTAGTGTATGAAACTTGAATGATTGGAGACTGCCGGGTGGTAATGCCGCCCGGCAGTACTGTTTAACTGAACCTTTCCACGCCATTATGATCAAAAACGAGGGCTTACAGCACATTCAGCAAATGCTTTACGAGCAGGGTTACATCACGGAGCCCTCTATCGTCATGTCTGTCTTTCTGGCCAAGGAACTGCGCAAGCCACTCCTGATTGAAGGACCGGCGGGCGTAGGCAAAACAGAAATCGCTAAAGTGATGAGCCGGGCGCTGGATACCGACCTCATCCGCCTGCAGTGCTACGAAGGGCTCGATGCCACCCACGCCATTTACGAATGGAATTATCAGCAGCAGTTACTCCACCTCAAAATGGATGAGCATAGCGGAAAAACGCTGGAGGAAAAAGAACGCGATATCTTCAGCGAACGCTTTCTGCTCAAGCGCCCCCTACTTCAAGCCATCACCCACCACAAAGCCCCGGTCTTGCTGATTGATGAGATTGATCGGGCCGATGAAGAATTTGAAAGCTTTCTGCTCGAAGTCCTCTCCGACTGGCAGATTAGCATTCCGGAAATTGGGACCATCAAAGCCAGCCATATCCCGCAGGTGATCGTTACCAGCAACCGGGTGCGGGAACTTTCGGAAGCCCTGCGCCGCCGCTGCCTTTACCTCTACATTTCCTATCCGGAATTTGAAAAAGAACTACAGATTGTGCGCAGTAAAGTACCGGGCATAGATGATGACCTGAGCCGTCAAATCTGCACCTTTATGCAGGAAGTCCGACAAATGCGCCTGGAGAAAGTGCCCGGCATCGCTGAAACGCTGGACTGGGCAATGGCCCTCTCCGCCCTCCACATCGACCACCTCGATAAAAGCATTGTGGAGTCCACCCTGGGTATTGTCCTCAAGGACTGGCAGGACATTCGTCACGCCCAGGATTCACTGTCGGAGCTGTTTGAGAAGGTGGGGGCGATTTCTAAGTTGGAGAATTTGTAAAACCCAGGCAATTATGTAAACCTAAAGTGGCACTTTAAATTTAAATTAAATGATTGTCCAAAGGCAAATTGTCTGCCATCTGCAGGAGCTTACCCGTTTTTTTTCCGGTTCTTAGCCTTACCGGTCCGAGGCAGGCTGGGTAAAGCAGCTCTCCCGGAGCCCACTATGTGCCTTTAGCAAAGCCCTGATCATTGTTTAATAAGCCTTTCTTAGCCAGCAGTCTGCTCTATGTCGGAGAGGAGTACTGTTATGCACAGGGAGTTGGTATCCGAATCTGATTAGTCTGACTCTTTACCGGCTATACTCCGGGCAGCGCACATCCCCGAAGTAGTACAGCAAGCCTATCCCCAGTGTGATGAAGGTGTCATTATTGTTGCTGTTGCCCCGCTGTGTACCTTCCCGTCCAATTTGGCTATTGGGTGCGCCCTCCACTTCGATGGAGCGGTCGGACAAGGCAACCGCAAGCTCATTGCGGAGTTGCAGAATGTCGTCTTTGTCGGCATAAACGGTGCTGACATCATCGAGGTAATCGGTGAAGAGGGTGCGGGCATTTAGCTCCAGGTTAAGGCTCCACTCATAGCTGAGGTCTACCTTGAAGCCGAAGCCATACGCCAGGCCGCCGCTCACACTATAGTATTCCTCGCCTTTGAACTGCCCCTCGGTGCCCAGAGGGCGGAGCTCTACCATTTCTCCCTGATACTCTGTCATGGGGTTGAAGTGGAAAACATTGAAGCCGGCAAACAGATAAGGGGTGAAGAATTCGTCCGGGTCACCGTGCTTGTAAGGCAGGAAATTGAACTCGAACTGAAAGGTCCCGTCGATGATGTTGCTTTCGAAACTCAGGTTACGTGCCCTTTCAAAGGCATTCGGGGAGTCCGCATCGGAGGCCGAGACTTGTGCGAAATTGGCGGAAGCCTTAAAGCACAACCGCTTGTTGAAATTGTAACGGGCAATCAGTCCACCCGCCAGCCCGGGGTTGCTGAAATCATAATCGGTATTCAAATCCCCAAGGTAGAAGGAGCTGCCGATCCAGCCACCGGCTTCCCAGCCCTTTTGAGCATAAGCAGTGGTAGTGCAAAGGATGGCGAAGGCCAGTACGGCCCAGGTATATGTTTTCACGATGTTCATGTTATCCAACGCTAAAGTTTGTCTTTCCTGTAAAGGAACGCAAAGGTAGGAAACATGGTATATTTAAGTGGAGATTAAATCAATTATCAGCAGAGGAGCACTAATGAACCTCCCAATGCCCTGATCTGGCAAAATCAGCTGATTAGGGCATTGGGAGGCTAAGGTTAGAGGGGCTTCAGAGGCTACCGCACGATTGGCAGTCGTATCTGTGAGGGGTACGCTGCAGAATGGTGCACCTGATTGCGGGCTTTGACGCCTTCGGTCTCGTCCCAGTTGTTGCCACCGGTGTTGAGGTTGCGGGTAAAACGTGGGAAGTTGCTGCTCGATACCTCAATACGAATGCGGTGCCCTTTCTCAAAGTAGTTGCTGGTGGACATAGGCGTGAGGTCGACTTTGTACACTTCTCCATCCTCCATGAAGACTTCCTTGTCGTAGCCCTCCCGGTAGCGCACGCGCTGTATGGTCTCGTCCAGGTTGTAAGCCCGCCCGTCCGGATACACATCGATGAGCTTGACGGTGAAGTCGGTGTCTTTGGCATCAGAGGAGACGTAGAGGGTGGTCTCAATAAAGCCGCTGATTTCCACGCCTTCTTCCAGGGGCGGGGTGGTATAGACCAGAATATCCTGCCGGGCTTCCAGCTTCTGCTGATCGAAGGCACCACCGTCGATGGCACCACCGGTACAGCAAACGTTGCCGCCTACGCTGGGCACCGGGTTCATCGGGTCGTAGGTGAAGGCATCGGGCTGATCCGCTGCGTCGGGCATTTGGGTAGTCAGCACACCGTTGCCGAAAAGGCTGTTGGCTTGCCCCTCACTGTCGAGGTAGAAAGTGGTCATTTCTGCTGATTGAGGGGGCCAGGTTTCAGCGGTTTGCCATTGGTTGCTGCCCATCGTGTAGTAGCGTACCCTTGGCATTTGGGTCGGGTCCTTGCTTTTATCATCCTTCAGCCAGTAATCGAACCAGCCGTAGATCAGCTCGTCGTAGTTGAGGCGGGCATCGCCTACACTGCGCTCTCCCACAATCGTGTTTTCAGTGGCACGGGTGTAGGCACAGTGCAGCACGGGGGCGATGACCAGGTACTGATCTGCTCCGACTTCCGGATTTTCACGCACGTGGTTGAACAGGGCGAGGTTAGGGCTGATGGACACATCATACCAGGAGGTAAACCAAAAACTGGGCACGCCAAAGCCCATCGTATCGTGGTACAAACCGCCCTCGAACCAGGCCGGGTCATTGGGCTTTCGCTGAATCATTTCACTGTAAATGCCACGGGGGCCATCTACATTTTCGATAATGTCTTTAACCGGCAGGTGCCTGAAAGCCTCTTTCCAGTCCACATCAGGCGGGTCGGGTACGAGGTCGAAGAAGCGCGACATGCGGATGAGTTCTTCCTGCGTCGCATCCTGAGGGAACGTGGGGCGGATACGGCCATTCTGCACCCAGTACAGCCAGGAGGTAAACAGCATCTGCTGAGCACCGCCGCGGTACCAGTTGCCCTGCTCGTAGTAGTCGCCCACCGTG
>CAZNHN010000201.1:6364-10842 GCA_964572415.1 uncultured Phaeodactylibacter sp. | reverse complement strand
TATTTAACCAACTCCTCCGTCAGGGCTACCACTATAAAGGAAGAAAAAAGGGTAAACAACACTCCTTCTCCCTGAAGGAATGGCGAGTAAGTCGCCCAGGTCTCAATTTTGACTACGCCAAGGGTGGCAAAAGCCCCCAGCCAGAAGGTGGCGAATAGCGGAAAGGGCTGTTCCCGCTCGTATTTATCCATCTTGTAGATGTACCAGCAGATGAGCAGCCCGGGGGCAATTGCTGCCAGAAAGAGGAGCACGTCCCTAAAGCCCATCAGCTACTGGCTTTCTCTTCGCAAAAGGCTACAAATTGCCGCACGTACCGCTGTGTGGCCTTCCGGGCTTCGAACTGCCCCATATGCCCGGCTTTTTCCAGAATGTGGATGGAAGCTACTGCCGGCAGATGGGTTTGGGCTATGCTTTGCTCCGCCGGGATAGCGCTGTCCAGTTTCCCTACGATGAACAAAACCGGTACCTGAATTTGGCGCAGGGTTTCGGTTTCATCCCGCCGGTTTATCATCGCCTGCTGTGCCGCAATAATGCCTTCACTGGGGAATTTGGCCGCCCGGTAGATGAGTTTTTCCAGCAAAAAGGTGTTGCTACGGGCAAAGTTGTCGGCAAAGAGCCCGGGTATGAGCTGTTTCACAAAGAGGATATGGCCCTGCCGCTGAATGAACTCCACGCTCTTCTGCCGGATCGCTTTCTTGTCCTCTTCATCCGCATAGGGGTGAGAATGAAAAAGCCCCAGCCCCAGCAGGGCTTCCGGGAACAACCGGGCAAAAGCCAGCCCCACATAACCGCCCATGGAATGCCCGATGAGCACCGCCGGCCCCGTATCCAGCTCCTGCAACAAGGCGTGTACCCGTTTGGCCATTTCTTCGATGGTAATGCCCTCCACGACATCGGAAGCTCCAAAACCAGGTAAGTCAACAACAATGACCTGACAGGGCTCTTCACGCAGATCGTTTTGAAATTCTTCCCAAATTTTGTGGTCTTCGCAAAAGCCGTGCAATAGCACCACCGGAGTGCCTTTACCTTCTGCATGGTAGGCCATTTCCTGCCCTTCGTACCGGAGTTTTTTCATAACTAGTGAGTTGTAGGGGGTTTAAAAGCCCATGATCCTGTTTGATTATTGCTTTATCAGCTGCATGAACCGCTTGTCGTAAGCCCCGGCTAAAATACTCCAATCATAGCGGGCTACAAAATCAGAGAGCAGTGATGGAGCCCTGACATGACCTTTCTGTAGCAGGGTTTTGGTCTTTTGGTACAGCTCTTCTGTCGTGGTGTACAAATACTGCCGACGGTCTGTAGCTGGCAAGTGCTCTGGAAAAGCCAGGCGGTCGGGCAGAATGGGGTAGCAACCGGCATGAATGGCTTCCACCACACTCCCACCGAAGAAGTCCTGCCTGCTCGTGACAGGAAGCAGGTCAGCTTGTTGCAAAAGACGGGTGTAATCCTGCCGGCTTTCTGCGTACCCCCAGTGCAGGATGTGGGCAGACAGGCGCGCTTTCGCATCCGCAAAAATGGGCGGTGCCCCCCGGTAGTTTTCGCCAAGTACAATCAACCGGAAGGCTAAGCCTTCAGCCTGCAGGCGAAAGAGTAGCTGAAAAAAAGCCTCCGGATCTTTGTCGTACTCCCAGCGGTGGTTCCATAAAATGACCGGCGGGCCAGGCAACGGGCGGGCATCCCCCTTCAAAGCCCGGAGGGGTAGCCCGAGATGCAGCACTTCGCTCTTAGCTTCCAAAACAGGTAAATAGGATAACCCGCGGGTATCCGGGAAGGCCTGCAGAAAGCCAGGCAAAGCCTCCAGAAAAGCCTTACGGTGGTAATTAGAATTGAAAAATACCGCATCAGCAGCCAGGGCTGAGGTGAAATTGAGGTAGGCATAGTGCCGGTCACGCTGTTCCCTGACGTCCTCATCGGCGGGAGACCAGGGATAGGTGAGCTGATTTTCGTGGAAGTAAAGCGCTACGGGCACCCCATGCACTAAGTCGCGCACCTGCCCCAGAAAGCCCGCAAGGTCCAGCATGTCAGTAGCCACAATAAGATCAGGGCGCTCCGCCTGCTTGCGCAACTGCGCTGCCAGAGCAGGCGCACCGCCAAACATCCGCCACTTCCAGTGCCGCCCGGGCAGGGTCATCAGGGTCACCACATGAGCACTGTGGGTCTGATAGCCCTCCGCCCACTGCCGGTGGCTACCAGAAAAAAAAGGTTCGAAAACAGAAATTTTCATGTTAACAGGTTGCTAAATCTGGCCTTGACTTTAGGTGCCGAAGCGGAGTTTACTATATTTACTGCATACTGACCGGGAATACCTCCGGAAAACTACAAAAATAACCATGCCTGGTTTCTCAGATTTAAAAAAAGGACTGTCGAGCATCGAATCCCTGGAGCGTGAGCTAAACCTCAAACAGCTCCAAATCAATCGATTGCTGAACATCACTCAGGCCATCAACAATAATGTATCGGCTGAGGGGCTGTTCAATATGTACCGGTCTTTCCTGAGCTGGGAAATCGGCGTGAAGAAAATGGCGCTCTTTGTACAGGATGAAGAAAGCGGAACCTGGAAGTGCATGGCAAGCATCGGTATCGAAGAGACCGTCCCTACCGCTGAAGTCAGTAAGCAATTCCATAAATATACACGCCTGATTAGTGTGGATGAGGCAGAGCATCCTTTTATCCGGCGGTTTGATGTGGTCATCCCGGTACGGCATAAGGAGAAATCTATCGCCTATGTCTTTATTGGAGGCTTCAACGAGGAAGATGATATGTACAATAAGGTGCAGTTCATCACCACCATTACCAATATCGTGGCTGTGGCTATCGAGAATAAGCGCCTGTTCAAGCGCCAACTGGAGCAGGAGCGCCTTAAGCGGGAAATGGAACTGGCGGGCGAAATGCAGCGCATGCTCATTCCCAAACAGCTGCCCTATACCAGCTGCTATCAGCTCGACAGTATCTACAAACCCCACTATGGAGTGGGCGGCGACTACTTCGACTTCATGGAGTTTGACAACGGGCGAATCATTTTCTGCATCGGTGATATTTCCGGTAAAGGAGTGGCTGCCGCACTGCTCATGGCCAACTTCCAGGCCAACTTCCACACCCTGATCAAAAAGCAGGCCGACCTGGGCGAATTCGTCCGCGACCTCAACCATTCCGTCAACCTCATCACCAAAGGCGAGCGGTTCATCACCTTCTTCATTGCCGCTTACGATATGAAGACGCAGACGCTGAGCTACGTCAACGCCGGGCATAACCCGCCTGTACTGGTCAACGACGGGCAGGTGCAGTTGCTGGACCGGGGCTGTACCATTCTCGGGTCCTTCCCTGAACTGCCGGAACTGGAAGTAGGTGCGGTCAATCTGGATGGAGAGGCCATCATTCTCACCTTTACCGATGGGCTGACCGACCTGCAAAACGAGAAGGAAGAATACCTGAACGAACAGCAGTTGTACCGTTTCGTCCGCTCCAACTACAAGCTTACAGCAACGGATTTCAATAAAAAGCTAATGGGCTACCTCGAGGCTTTCAGAGGTGAAAATATTTACCCGGACGACTTCACAGTGCTGACTTGTAAGATTTTCACGCCCGGGCATAGTCAGGGCTAATCCACCTCTTCGTAGTCAATGTAGTCATCATCGTTATCCTTACGGCGTGACGCCTTCCGCTCGCTATCATAGCGGATTTGGTCCCGCTGGTCTTCCTGTCCTCTGCCAATAGCATTAGGGCCGAAGAAGAATTTGTAGGCAGCATAGAGAATCAGTCCGGTGACAAGAAGCTTGAGCATATCAAAACAGATTAGGCATGAATTTCCGGAAAGGAATTGAACCCTGCCGGTTTTCGGGTTTATGAAGAAGCGAAAATAAGCCTTAGTTCGGACTCCCCCGAAAAAGAAGGCGTAAATCAGGAAACAGGGTAGCAAAGTATTCAACAGGCATTGCTGCCCTGCACTGCCAAGATTTTTTTACTTTTGCAGTTCTTATTGCCGGAGCGTAGGCTAATAACTACTGCCAAAAGCGCCCGCTGAAAAAAGAAAACATAAATGGGATCAACAAACCGCTTACACACTATCGCTGGCTGGCTGGTATTTGCCATCGCGCTGACGGTCTACTTTTTCTCCGCCGAGCGCACCGGCAGCCTATGGGACTGTGGAGAATTTATCCTTGGAGCCTATAAATTACAGGTAGTGCACCCACCGGGAGCGCCCTTCTTCATTCTTGTGGGCCGGTTGTTCACCTGGTTCGCAGAGCTCTTTTCAGACAACCCCGCTGATATTGCCTTCGCCGTCAACCTGATGTCGGGTATTTCCACCGCTTTCGCTGCCGCTTTTGTTGCCTGGACAACTATCATCCTGGGCAAAATGGCGCTGGTGGGCCGGGAGGGCACACCGGACAGCGGGCAGAATATTGCTCTCGCCGGTGCTGGAATCGTTGCCGGCCTGACCACTGCATTTGCTACCTCCATCTGGTTTTCTGCTGTTGAGG
>CAZNHN010000201.1:0-6354 GCA_964572415.1 uncultured Phaeodactylibacter sp. | reverse complement strand
CGATTCGTTCTGGTTCTCGGCAGTAGAAGGCGAGGTTTACGCCATGTCCACCTTTTTCACCACGCTTACCCTGTGGTCGATGATGAAGTGGTACAATCTGCCGGATACACCCTCGGCCGACCGCTGGTTGCTGTTCACAGTATATGCTGCCGGGCTTTCTACCGGTGTCCACCTGCTCAGCTTGCTAACGTTCCCGGCACTGGCGCTGTTTTACTACTTCAAAAAATACAACGAATATACCTGGAAGGGCATCGCTATCGCTGCCGCAGTAGGCGTTGCGATCATCGTGGCGGTCCAAAATTTTGTGATCGTTGGTATTCCGGGGCTTTGGTCCACTTTCGACCTCATGATGGTCAACGGGCTGGGGCTGCCTTTCCACTCAGGCATTATCCCGACTTTCATCGTGGTAGCTGCCATCATTGTGCTGCTTTTGATGTATGTTCATGGAAAGATCACCTCTCCGGTACCGATGTATGTGCTGGCGGGCGTCTTCCTGCTGATCGGACTGTACGCTGAAAACAGCATGGGCGGCGGCCGGTTCATCCGTATGGTGGCACGTGCTGCAGTTATCGGCGCTCTGGGCTTCTTCATGAGTTCACTGCTCAACCGCTATCGCCGGGAGATGCAACTGTTTGCTATCGGCGCTGCGCTGGTCATCGTAGCCTTCTCTACCATTGGGCTGGTAGTGATCCGGGCGAATGCAGGTCCTCCTATCAATATGAACGCGCCAACTGATGCTATGCGGCTGTTGCCCTACCTCAACCGCGAGCAGTACGGTGAGCGTGCACTACTGCACGGCCCTCACTTTGATGCGCGCCCCATGAAGACAGAGATCGAGGAGCGCTACGGCCGTAAAGGCGACCGGTATGAGATCGTAGACCAAAAAATCTCGTACGTCTACCGGGATCAGGACAAAATGTTGTTCCCGCGTATGGGCGATTACAGTCAGGGGCGCCCGCGGCTGTACAAGCAGTGGGTCGGTATGGACCCCAGCAAGCCGCTCCCTCCGGGCAGGCCAAATCAGGCGGACAACATCAGCTTCCTGGTGAATTATCAGCTGGGATGGATGTACTGGCGTTACTTTATGTGGAACTTCTCCGGCCGGCAAAACGATATCCAGGGCCATGGCAGTCCGCTCGATGGCAACTGGATCACAGGGATCCGGTTCCTCGATGAGATCCGGCCGGCAAAATGGAGAACAGGGTTTTTATCCCTGGGATAAATCTGCAGGGCACTGGATTTCAGGCATCAAATTTCTGGATGAAGCCCGCCTGGGTAATCAGGATAAACTACCGGAAGCTGAAAAAAATGCAGAAGGCCGCAACACTTACTATATGCTGCCTTTCCTTTTCGGCCTTGTCGGGCTTTTCTTCCATTTCCGGAAACGGCCTAATGAAGCAACAGGCCTTTTAGCCTTATTCATTATTACCGGTATTGGGATTATCATTTATTCCAATCAGCCTCCGAATGAGCCCCGTGAGCGGGACTATGTTCTCGTAGGGTCTTTCTTCACTTATGCGATTTGGATTGGAATGTCAGTACTGGCCCTGTACGAGCTGCTCAAAGAACGCATCAAACTGGCTGGCCCGGCATCAGCAGCAGTGGCAGCAGCAGTAATCCTCATTGCACCTGCGCTCATGGGCACACAAAACTTTGATGATCATAGCCGGATTCATCACTCTGGTGCCCGCGACTATGCCAACAACTTCCTGCAGAGTGTGGAGGAAAACGCCATCATCTTTACTTACGGTGACAACGATACCTACCCACTCTGGTATGCACAGGAAGTGGAAGGCATTCGCACCGATGTAAGGGTAGTCAACCTCAGCCTGATCGCCGTAGACTGGTACATTGATTTGCTGCGCAGAAAGGTCAATGACTCACCACCGATCAAAATGACGATCCCGAGTGAGGCCCTGCGCGGCAATATGCGTAATCAGGTTTTCTACTACAACACATCAGGGCAGGATCGACCTAAGACGCTTCAGAACTTCCTGGAGTTTATTGGCAGTGACCACCCGATCACCTTGCCGTTCTCCTCGGGTGCACGTGAGGTGGAAAGCTACTATGATACCAAGCAGGTCTACATTCCGGTTAATAAGCAGGATGTTCTGGCTAAAGGCGTTGTGAGCGAAAAGGATACCGCCAATATTGTGGATGCCATCCCGCTTAACCTGCAGTCCAAAGACTATATGATCAAGGACGAGCTGGCTATTCTTGATGTAATTGGCAGTAACCTTTGGGACCGTCCGATATACTTTGCCGTAACAGCACGTCAGGAGAAGCTCTTTGGCCTGGATGACTACATGCAACTGGAAGGGCTCGCCCTGCGCGTTGTCCCCGTGAAGTCGAATAGCGAACAGCAGTACGGCATCATCGGCAGCGGCCGGGTGGACGGTGGGAAGGTCTACGAAAATGTCATGAATGACTTTATGTGGGGCAACTTTGATCAGAAGGCGCTTTTTGTAGACCGCAGTTATGCACCAAGTGTACAGAGCCATCAGTTGAGTATGCGCCGCGCCGCACTCCAGTTGCAGCGTGACGGAGAAACTGAAAAGGCGATTGAGCTGATTGATAAGTACTTTGAGGTATTCCCGGACATGAACTTCCCTTATGACTACCGGGCCTACTACATGATCAGTGTATACCTGGAAGCCGGGGCGTACGAAAAAGCGAAACCACATCTTCAGATTCTGGCAGAACGTACTGCCGACGAGCTGGATTACTACAACTCCCTGGATCCTGAAATTCTCGAGAGCAGTTTCCAAACTGAATACATGCTGGCGATGCGCACCATGGACGATATCGTTCAAGCCGCCCGGCAAAACAATGACGAGGCATTTGCGCAGGAGCTACAGCGCCTGTTTGAGCCATTCCAAATGGAAATGCCTGAAAACATGATGCAGCAACGCAATGGAGGACGCTAAGAAAGTAATCGCTATCGGCTGTGATCATGCGGGCTATCCCTATAAAGCCCGCATCATCACCTTCCTGGAGTCGGAAGGGTGGACCGTACGTAATTTCGGTACGGACTCCCCAGACTCTGTGGACTACCCTGATTTTGTACACCCTGCAGCGGAGCTGGTGGAATCGGGAAAGGCACAACTGGGAATTGTCCTCTGCGGCAGCGGTAATGGTGTGGCGATAACTGCCAATAAGCATCAGGGCATCAGAGCCGCACTGTGTTGGCTGCCGGAACTGGCAAGCCTCGCCCGTGAGCACAACGATGCTAATATGCTGGCGTTACCCGTCCGATTTATCCAGGAAGATATGGCTGTTGATATCACCCGTGCTTTCTTAGCTGCCTCTTTTGAGGGCGGACGACATGCCAGAAGGGTAAGTAAAATTGCCTGCGGGTAGATTGTTACAATCGCATATCTCTAACCTAATAACCCCGCCTGGTCTTTTTCCAGGCGGGGTTATTATATACTTACACAAACCCGATAATAAAGAAAGGGCGGAAGGATTACCCTCCACCCAGTCTTTGTGTGGCACTTGCCCTTACCCCCCAATAACGAGCAAGCACGCACTTCTTAGAATGCCAAAAGGCATTGATATCTAAAAGGTCCTATTGCGCGAGCAACGGGTCAACTACCCCCCAGTATTGACCACGCTGCTCACAACAATAGACCTTTGTAAACTACACAAGGCAGCCTACATCGGCTTTTATCCAGGTGTGCGAAGGAGGGGTGCACAAACCTGTTGTTTATACACGGCTACCAAAAGTTTGGTGCCACCGTGCAAACGATGTCTTGACAATATGAAGTTGGTGTGTAGATAGGGGGTATTGCCCAAACAATGCGGGCGCACCTCTTTTTTTGAATAGCTCTTTCGGAACAGGTAAAAATCGTTTCGTTTTAACGGTACAATATTAGAAAAAATCTAAATAAAGGTCAACTTTTACCCTGGTTTGTTACGCTCTTTTTGCTCTTTCTGTCTACTTGTACGCCCTCCAAACATTAAGGTTACGTCAAATTGTCAGTTTTTTTTAGCTGGCACGCCGTTTGAGTATACTTCTTTACGGGGCACTGCTATAAGATGCTGTATGCCTGATAGTTATTTGAATACACTCGTAATCAAAAAAATCAAAAAATTCCTGACCAATGCAGAAAGGCAACATATCTGTACAAACGGAAAACATTTTTCCGATCATCAAGAAGTTCCTTTATTCCGATCACGAAATTTTCCTGCGGGAGCTTGTTTCCAATGCGGTAGATGCCACCAACAAACTGCGCACCCTTGCTAAACGCGGTGATGTTAAAGGCGATATTGGTGACACCACGATTGAAATACTGCTGGATGCGGACACTCAAACCCTGACCATCCGGGACAAGGGGATTGGCATGACGGCTGATGAAGTGCAAAAATACCTGAATCAGGTAGCTTTCTCCAGCGCATCAGAGTTTTTGGAAAAGTACAAGGACGACGCCTCTATCATCGGGCATTTTGGCCTGGGCTTCTACTCTGCCTTTATGGTCGCCTCTAAAGTGGAGGTAAAAACCCTTTCTTATCAGGAAGGGGCGCAGGGTGTTACCTGGACCTGCGAAGGCAACCCGGAGTATACCCTTGAGGAAAATGACAAAGACTTCCGCGGCACCGATGTGATCCTGCATATCAATGATGAAGACAAAGAGTTTCTGGAGAACCACCGCATACAGCAGCTGCTCGACAAGTACTGCAAGTTCCTGCCGGTTGAAATCAAATTCGGTACCCGGACTGAAACGGTGACAGAGGGCGAAGGCGATGATGCGGAGGAAAAGCAGGTGGAGGTTGACAACATTATCAACAACCCTGATCCGGCCTGGCGCAAACAACCTGCTGACCTATCGGATGAGGACTACAAGGCTTTCTACAACGAGCTCTACCCATTCAGCACACCGCCGATGTTCTGGATCCACCTGAATATCGACTATCCATTTAATCTGACCGGTATCCTGTACTTCCCTAAGCTGGGCAACAACTTTGAGGTTCAGAAAAACAAGATACAACTGTACAGTAATCAGGTCTATGTTACTGATGATGTGAAGGATATTGTACCGGAATTCCTGACGATGCTGCACGGCGTGATCGACTCACCGGATATTCCACTGAACGTTTCGCGCAGTTACCTGCAGAGCGATTCGAATGTTAAGAAGATTACGGGTTACATCACTAAGAAGGTAGCCGACAAACTGGCGGAGCTTTATAAAAAAGAGCGCGATAACTTTATCAGCAAGTGGGATGACCTGGGAGTCTTCATCAAATACGGCATGATCTCCGATGAGAAATTCTATGATCGTGCACTCCCCTTCACATTGGTGAAAAGCCTGGATGGCACCTTCACGCCCATTGATGAGTACAAAGAGAAGGTAAAAGAGCATCAGACGGACAAGTACGATAAAATCGTCATGCTCTACACCCACGCTCCGGATCAGCACAACACCTTTACGGAAGCGGCTAAGAATAAGGGCTACGATGTACTGATTTTCGACAACGTTATCGACAACCACTTCATGCAACACCTGGAGCAAAAGCTGGGTGATGTGACCTTCGTGCGCGTAGACTCGGATACAGTCGACAATCTGGTACAAAAAGACGAAGCTACCGAGTCCGTTCTGAACGAAGACGAGCAAAACACCGTAAAAGGCGTCTTTGAGAAAATCGTCACAGACCAGGGCAGCAGCGTAATTACCAAAGCCCTCTCACCGGAAGATCAGCCGGTAACCATTACCCGCCCCGAGTTTATGCGCCGCATGAAGGAAATGCAGAGCCTGCAGGGTATGAGCTTTGGTGATTTCCCCGATAGCGTCAACGTGGTCGTGAACACGAACCACCCGCTTGTGGCACAAAAACTGCTTAAGGAAGAGGACGAAGGCAAACAGCAGGTGGTAGCCGACTACCTGTACAAGCTGGCTATGCTCAATCAGCAAATGCTAAAGGGCGCAGACCTGACCGCCTTTATCAACAAGAGCCTCAACTTCCTGAAGTAAGCAGGGTTAAACGTTAGGACAGATAGCCCTCAGCCCATTACGAATGGCCGCTGAGGGCTGTTTTGTTCATCAGGGCTCCAGCTCTGCTTCCAGCCGGTCCGCCTTTGCAGCTCTTGCTCCCTGAAAAGCGGTTTGGCTCAGCAGCTTCGACGCCATATCCAGTTCGTCATTCTGAATATGAGCTAAAATCAGCAGCCAATACAGGTCCTCTGTCGCTACGTTGCCCGATTCCAGCTGATGCAGAATATTTATAGCCCGACCCGGCTGCCAGTTTCCAAGCAGCGCACTAGCCATCAAAAGCCGGGCCTGTTCATCATCCGGATGGGCATTTAGGTGCTGCTCCAGAAAAACAATACTGCCTTCAAATTCCCCTTTTTCGTAAAGC